>JAJZNX010000103.1 GCA_021852275.1 Planctomycetota bacterium
TTCAGGCACAGCGACCCAATAATCCGTGATATCCGTGTAATCCGTGGTGCAAGACGTTTTTCCGGGTCTCGTTTCAGCAGCGCAACAGACATAGGATGAACTTGCCACTGGCGTTTTCATCAGGCCAGGCTGTGCCATGGGGCGGGCGGCAGTTAAAAAAACAGGCAGCGCGAAACAATAACTTGAGCAAGTATGGCGCGGGAATTTTGACCTCTGGCAAGGCGCTCGCGCGGCGCAAATCCGTTCCGACCCGTCGGGATCATAAGCGAGCAACGCTGCCGGCGGGCAAACGAGTCAGCCAGAATGCCATGTTATTTCTTCGCGATGACTTACGGGTGTACCGCACCGGCTTTGAGCAGGGCGTGATAGATGATCCCGGCCATAATGGCCTGCCCCTGGACATTTGGATGGACACGGTCGCGGATGAAAAGATTCCACCGCCCCGCCAATGCGTGGAAAATATTGATACTTTTAAGGTGCATGGAGTGTACGATTCGCACAATGCGTGCAACCACGCCATGGGCCGGTATCGCCGGATATGGTCCTTTTACCGTTCCATTTTCCAACGACGGGGGCAGGCAGATAAAAATACGCGGGTGGGTGGAAAGTTTCTGAAAATGTCGCACCAGATCTGAATAATCCCGGGTAAAGTCTTTCCGCACCAGCCGGCGATTGCACGGATTAGAATCGTTGGTACCCAGCATGATAATAACAATGTTGGGCTTGAACGCGGTAGCCCGTTTAAACTGCGAAACCTGCCAATAGGAAGCCATCCAACTGGGATGGTCGGCGGCAATATGCTTCAGCGCGGTAGCGCCGGGATGGCCGCAGTCCAGTACCCGATAGGCTTTACCCAATCTTTTTTGCAGCAACGCGGCGTAAACCTGGGTATGACGGTTGGGCAGGCCCACACCCCAGGTGATACTGTCGCCGACACAGGCAATTCGCACCGGAGCTTTGGCCATGGCCCGCTGGCCGACCAGTGAAAAGAGAAACATTGCCGCCAGAAATATCACCGGAAACGCTTTTCTTAAGATCATAGTTGAGTACCGCTCCAAAAATTGAGGCCAATGCGTCATGGTCCGTGTACCAGACACAAGCGGAGATTATCCGCACGGCCCCAAGCCGTCAACCTTCTGTTCGCAGTATTGATCATTGGAAAGTTCCCTGTTGTCTACGCCGCCTCTTCCGGGAAAGTCAAGCGGGTGATAATAAGGATATGTGCCAACCAATACTCTGCGTGGACAGTGATGAGCGGGCCTGTGACCACTTCTGCAACGCGGCGGGATCACCAGCATTTAGGAGTTAGGAGTCGTTTTACAGTATTGGTCAGTATTGGTCAGTATTGATCAGTAATTTCAGAATTGCGCGGAATGGGCGTGGGCGTCGATTTTTTATCGGGTGCTTAGCGATCTCCATGGCCATACGGAACCATTGATGCGGGCATGTTATTTATTTGTCAAAGAACCTTGTTCAGCGGGTCTGAACTATTCGTCGGGAAGGCTATAGGGTGGCAGTAAGCGGGATAATGCGCAACGGCGCTAAAAAGTTAAGGATTTGGCCCCGAGCGACCTGGCAGAATTTGTCACAGGCCCGTGCTGAGCTATCCAAAAATAGCTGTAATTATCAGCGGCGATATTGCAGCAGGCATCGTCCCTGATGGCATTATATGGCTGCAAAGCTACGCCCACGGCACGCGGACCGTGTCGGCTGCAAACGTCCCGTCAGAATCCGCGTTGAGTCCAGGCGTTATTCGGCTTGTTTTGACATATTTATTCCATAATTTGAAATATTGTGCGCGCATCTGCTCATATTTGCTCTTATTTAAGTTGGATTTTTTCGTGGCCTTGACTTCTTATCGGAGATGGTTTATATTATGTTTCAGTTCTTGGGTGATTCTCTTTGTTTAATCCAAGGCGGAGAGATTAGAGCATGGCACGGTCGAGAGAAAATGGGACTAGCGTTATATCCGAAATTAGCGTTTCGGATGATCAGCGAATCGCCAAGTGCATTTCGGCGGTGCCAGAGCGGACATTTATTCATCGATCGTAAGGAGGTGGAAGTACGGAAGCAGCGGATATCGGGTCAGCAAGGGAATAGCTGACGGAATATTTTATTCAGGGTCTTGAAGTGTTTTCCATATTCTCAACTCCATTGTGCCGGCCATGCGGTTGGCTGGAGAAGAGAGAAAGTCATTGAATATTCGGAGATTTTTTATGTTACACAAATCTTTAGCAAGTTCTTCCCTGGCGGCTCGGGCCGCGGTTGCCGGTGCGGCCTTGGCCATGTTGGCCAGCGGCCTGGCGGCGCAATCTGCGCGGGCGTCGCTGCTGGTCTATGAACCGTTCAACTACACCTCAGGCTCTGTTCTTAACGGCCAGACTGCTACGGGCACAGGCCTGACCGGCACTTGGAGCGGTAGCAATTATACAGTTTCCGCCGGGAGCTTAAGCGAAGGCAATCTGGCCACTGCGGATAATTCCGTTACCATGCCCGCCAACAATAACTTTTACACGGTGGCTGCCTCATTGGCCAGTTCCGTTACGGCTACATCAGGTAACCCGGTGTGGGCCAGTTTTCTTTTGCAGACACCTTCCGTGGCTTCGGGCGGGTTCAGCGGCACCAGTTACGGTGGTCTGAACCTTGTCAGCACAGGCAATCCATTTTTTGGTATAAGCTACAGCAGCGGCACCAGTGGTCAGCAGTTTGTGGTTCAAAAGGAAGGCGGCGGAGGGCCTAACGGGTTCGCCAGCAGCCCGGTTCCAACAGCCGGCAGCACCTATTTGCTGGTGATGGAGGATATTGTCAACAGCAGCGGGCCGGATACGTTGAACCTGTGGGTAAACCCCACGGCCGGGGCTGCCAATCCACCCGTTACACCGGATGCCACCGTCGGCCTTACCGTCGGGTCGATTACCGGTATCCAATTGGTCACGAGCGGTAATTACTCCTTTGATGAAGTTCGTATCGGCACAACATACGCCGATGTCACCCCCGCTGTGCCGGAGCCGGCCACGCTGGGGCTGGTAGCCATCGGCGCGATGGGCCTGTTGCTGCTGAAACGCCGCCGGATCGCTTAATTCAGTTGCGATACTGAATACGTGCCGCTTTGAAAATTCAAAGCGGCATGTATCAGGCTGGTTGGTGATGGACGGTGTATGCAACGTTGTGTATTGAAGCAAAAGGAGGTTGAAATACGGAAGATGCGGGTAACACGTTGGCAATGGAATTGCTGACGGGATAGTTTATTCAGGGTTTTCAAGTGTTTTCCATATTCTCAACTCCATTGTGCCGGCCATGCGGTTGGCTGGAGAAGAGAGAAAGTCATTGAATATTTGGAGAAAAGTCATGTTGAACAAGTACATTGCAAGTTCCTGTGGTTTAGGCGCAGCGACGTTGGCCGCTGTGGCGGCCTTCGCCGGTGTCGGTGCTGCTAATGCGGCTGTCATTGGCGTAAATTTTGTCGGTGGCAGCGGCGGAACTCCCGCGGGCTATACGGTCACCGGGACAACAGGCGTGGTGTCGCAGAGCGGCTGGAACAATGAAACGGGCAGCAGCGGCACAGGTATCGCGGTGACGACCTCTTCCGGAGGCGCGGGAGGTACGATTACTTACACCAGCAACGCGACCTACGCGTTGAACAATTTTACGCCCGCAAACGCGACCCAGCAGCTTCTCGGCGGCTGGCTGGACAACTACGGCGATAGTAATACCCCCCCTTCTGCGGCGGACAGCATTACGGTGTCCAATTTGCCGACCTCTATCGCAGGCTCCACCGGTAATACACCGTATGATGTCTATATATACCTAAATGATGGCATAGCTGGCGAGGGCGGGACTTATACCGTTAACGGTGTTCAAGAAATCCTCGTCAGCAATGGCAGCTATTCCAGTTTCACCGCCATTACTCCCGGCGCGTTGAGCAGTACTCATGGCAACTACTATGAGTTCACCGGTTTGACGGGATCCACCCTTACGATCACAGCGCTGGCGACCCCAGTCAATGGCAACACCGGTGGCTTCTACCGGGCACCGTTGAATGGCTTTCAGATTGTTTCCGTACCGGAACCGGCCTCGCTGGGTCTGACAGCCATCGGCGCACTGGGTTTGTTGCTGCTGAAGCGGCGTAAGGCGTCCGTGTAAGGGCGTGATTTTATAATGTCAGCTCGCTGAGCGGGTCATCCGCGCAGCGGGCTGGCGGTTTGGGTATGAAAGTTTGGTCCCCGTCCCGGTGATTTACCTCGGTGATCCGAGGTGGCGGGACAACCGCGTCCGCCCGGTTCGGCGGATAGTTCGGGAGGCTCCCAAGGGGAGCAGGAGTTTTTTATGTTCAAGTCAAATTCCATCCTATTGGCCGCCTGCGGCGGCAGCGCCCTGCTGGCGCTAAGCTGTGGCTCGGTTGCCAGTGCGGCGGTGATCTATTCCGATTCCTTGACCGAGTACACCGCCGGAAACAATATTAACGGTGACGTTCCGGGCCCGGCGGGCAATACCAACGCATGGCTTGCGCCGGCAACCAGCTCGAGCAACGCTTACTGGGAGACTGGCTCCAGCGGTGCGTATACCGTTAATGGTACCACTGGTCCCTCGAATGCCCTCCTCGCCTTTACGCCCGTGGCCGGGAACATTTACACGTTGCAGGCCACCGTCTCGGTCGCCGGTAACACCAGTAATTGGGCCGCGCTCGGATTCCTGAGTTCTGACGCGGCGTCCACTGACACAAGCAATTTTTATAACGCCTCAGATGGTTGGATGATGGCCCGGGGGGCCAATAGCGGTGCGGACCAGACGTTTATCGGGCCTGGGCTCAATGGGGGGAATAATGCCACCACTGTTGGTAATAACGACCTGGTGACCATGACCTTGACGCTTACCACCAACGCGTCGTCACCTTGGACCATCGGGTATCAATATACGGATCTCGGGAATCCCTCCAATGATTCCACGTACAGCCCGGTGGCATACGCGGCGGGGTCCAATCCGACGAACATCGCGGCGGTGGGCTTTGGCGAGTTCTACGCCACCAGCACGGTCACGAATTTCAGCCTGACGGCAACCCCAATTCCCGAACCGGCCTCGCTGGGTCTGACAGCCATCGGCGCACTGGGTTTGTTGCTGCTGAAGCGCCGCCGGGTGGTGTAAGCCAGCAGTGCCGTTGGCCCTGCGCAACGCATGTGGTTGTGACAAGGCCCTGTGGTGCAACGGCATAAAACGCGGCTCCGCTGCGAATCGGGGCGAGCGTTCGTACCGATGGCGGTGCGAAGTTTACGTAAACTGGAGGACCAATACGCTTGCGCGTTTTGGCTCTCTTTTTTCCTGCTTTCAGAACGCAGAATTAGGAGTAGCACCATGACAAAACGCGGGAACGGATTTACCCTCGTGGAGCTCCTGGTGGTGATTTCCATCATCGCTTTGTTGATCGCCCTGTTGTTGCCGGCCCTGGCCATGGCCCGACAGGATGCCCTCAGCACGGTGTGCATGGCCAATCTGCGGTCACAGGGGCAGATGCTGGCGGAATACCAGACCAGCTTTGAAGATGCGATTCCGTATGCTTATGATATAGGAATCTGGCCTTCCGACCCCTACGGCGGAAACGCTTGGGATCAGCAGTTGTTCTGTTTTATTCATGGTGTGGATTCTTATAATTTTGGAATGGCCTGGGTTTTTACGCAGTCCGGCAGCATTACCGCAACAGATGAATATACGTATGCCGCGGAATTCGCCAAAACTTTTATTTGCCCGGCCGCGGTTATCCCCATTAATTATCAAGCTGTCAGCGGAGAGAGAATGTATGACAGCAGCGGTTTATATGGTCCGTCGGAAATGACGAACTATGACTGCAATCCAAATTTTTTTCTTCCCTACCTTCCCCCCGGCGGCCAAAGCGGTTGGACAGGCCCCGGCCCGCAGACCATTACATTCCGCGCGTCCAATGTGCCCAACCCCACGCAGGAAATTGCCATTGGCGATGCCAATCAGACCGGCAGTCTGAATAACAGCCTGTCAACGCCCTCCGGCGGCATCGGATTGCCGGAGTTTTACTGGTGGCAGAACAGTTGGTGGTGGTGGAAACTCGCACCGCTCAACGCGTTGGTATCTTCCAATGGTCTGTATTACGGCGGGGCCGACACCAACATTGATCTGGCGAACTATCAGCCTAATGGCCTGCGGTTCCGACATGGACAAACCTCCGCCGGTACGGGTTCCGCCAATGTCTTATTCTTTGATGGCCACGTCTCCAGCTTTAACACCACGGGTTTCACCAGCCTGCCCTCGGCATCGTTAACTGGAAGCAGCGGGCTGCGAATGTTAAATATTGTAAACCCCGCACTGGGGACCAACGTATTACAATAGTGCCCGATGGCGCGGCGGGGTGTTAAGCTGGACCAGAGGCACAACCATGGGTTGAACCAGTGTTTACCAGGGGATGGCACAGGAACGGCGGAATCGTTATCATCTTGAAATATGTTGATCCGACAACCCAACGCGCCGGTGCTGACATCATCATGCACCGTATGATCTTTGACACAACATTGTTTTCTCTTATTCCATTTTCCTCTTTTTTTGGAGAACATCATGAATCGTCGAAAATTTCTACAAACTGCGGCAGTCTCGGCCACCGGAGCTTTGGCGGCCGCCCCCACGGCGTCGGCCTGGTATCCCACGTTTGCCCGGGCGGGTGCCACGCCCGAACAGATCGCGGAATTTAAGCGGCCCATCAAGCTCGTTCACGGCCCCTACAACATGCCACCGGATATGAAATATCAGCCCGGTGTGCCGCGCGGCACGGTATTTACATTCCAAATGAACAATTCGCGCTATTTCCCCGGTGCCCAGCGTACTATTTTTGTCTATGTGCCGGCGCAATATAAAGCCGATAAGCCGGCCTGTGTCATGGTGATGCAGGACAATCTGATGGTGCCGCCGGTGCTGTTCGACAATTTCATTCATCAGGGTGTTATGCCGATCACCATCGGTATCGGCCTGGTATCCGGGGTTACGCCGTCGCGGCATGCACCGGCAGACCCGCGAATAAACCGCAGCTTTGAATTTGATTCTCTGACCAATGTTCTGGCGGAATTTATAATCAACGAGTTGCTGCCGGAAGTGCAGAAACAGAAAACCCCGGATGGTCGGGCCATTGTGCTTTCGGATGATCCCAGCGATCGCGCCATTACCGGTGGAAGTACCGGGGCCATTGCCGCCTTTACAGTGGCGTGGCAGCGGCCCGACGCGTTCCGCCGGGTGTTTACCTGGAGTGCCACACTGGTAGCGATGCGCGGAGGCGACCGCTACCCCGCGCTGGTACGTAAAACGGAACCTAAACCGCTGCGCGTCTTTATGCTTGATGGCAGCCATGATGAATGGTGGGGCGGACCGGAATTGGGAGACTGGTGGCTGTCCAACGTGGAATTGGACCGCGCTTTGTTCTACGCCGGCTACAAGGTGGACCACCTTTGGGGCATCTGGGGACATTGCGCCGGTCCCGCGGTTACCTTCTTTCCTCAGGCGGTGCGTTTTATATGGAAAGACTGGCACAAACCGGTCAAAGTCGGCGTGCCCGGCAATGCTGTTATTCGGAGGCTGGTACAACCCGGCAAGCCATGGCAAAAGATTTTCAATGACAGTCCTTCCGGCCAGCCCAAGTATCCCCGGTCAGTCTATGTCGCCCCGGCGGTGGTGGATGCCAATTCTACCGTCGGACAGTTGGCCAGTGACAGGCGCGGCCGAATCTTCTTTCAAAATCCCTCCACCGGCCACATCTGCCGACTCACGGGCAGTGCGACCCCAAGTGTGTTTGCCAAGGTACAACCCGGCAATAATGGTCTGGCGTTTGGGCCGGATGGCATGTTGTATGTCACGGAAACCGCTACCGGTCGGTTGCTAAGCTGCAACCCTTCAGGGCAGACCAAGGTTCTAGCCGAAGGCATTGCGGGCCGATGCCTGGCCGTAACACGCGCGGGCAAGATGTATGTCACGGAAGCACGCACGACTGCCGATTATTCCGGTAAAATCTGGCTGGTTGCCCCTGATGGTACCAAGCAGGTGGTGGCGGAGGGCCTCAATGAACCATCGGGCATCGGACTGACACCGGATGGCCTGTGGCTGTGTGCGGCGGAACATAATGGGCACCACGCCTGGAGCTATCAGGTCAAGGCCGATGGTACGTTGCAATATGGCGAACCATTCTACTGGTTCCATGTGCCGGATGCGGCCAATAACAGTGGAATCGGTCAGGTTTGCTGGGATGTTGGTGGATGGGGCTATGCCGCGACCCGAATGGGCGTGCAGGTGTTCACCAACAGCAACTTTGAAGGTGGATTGGTGTACGCCATTTTGCCGGTGGATGAAAAGCAGATCGAAGGCATCTGTTTCGGTGATAAAGACTTCAAAACCCTGTACGTGAGCACCGGATCGGAAATATACAGCCGCCCCACCAAGGCTGTCGGCGCGCCACAATGGAAAGTCTCGGTCTGACGGCTTGAGAGCCGGCGGCAATAGGCTTCAGGGCGGTAGCGCCGGGATGGCAATTTTTCCGGGCGGGGTGCCCTCTGCGCGTAGAAAGCGCGGGCTCAATGCCCGCGGCTAACATCGGATGTCGCGGACTGAAGTGCTGCGCCGGGATTTATTGCTGCGCCAACGGCACGTGGGATCGTGCCGGCTGCCAACGTAACCAGAATCCGCGTTGAGTATAGGCGTTATTCGGCTTGTTTTGGCATATTTATTCCATAATTTGAAATATTGTGCGCGCATCTGCTCATATTTGCTCTTATTTAAGTTGGAGTTTTTCGTGGCCTTGACTTCTTATCGGAGATGGTTTATACTATGTTTCAGTTCTTGGATTATTTTCATTGTTGAATCCAAGGCAGAAAGATTAGAGCATGGCACGGTCGAGAGAAAATTGGGTTTCCATTGTATCCGAAATTAGCGTTTCGGATTATCAGCGAATCGCCAAGTGCATTTCGGCGGTGCCAGAGCGGACATTTAATCATCGATCGTAAGGAGGTGGAAGTACGGAAGCAGCGGATATCGGGTCAGCAATGGAATAGCTGACGGAATATTTTATTCAGGGTCTTCAAGTGTTTTCCATATTCTCAACTCCATTGTGCCGGCCATGCGGTTGGCTGGAGAAGAGAGAAAGTCATTGAATATTCGGAGATTTTTTATGTTACACAAATCTTTAGCAAGTTCTTCCCTGGCGGCACGGGCCGCGATCACGGGCGCAGCCTTGGCAGCGTTTGCGGGCTTGGCCGTCGGCACGGTGTCGGCAAGCACGGTTTATTCGGACAACTTCCCGGGCAGTGCATCGGCTTCACTGAGCACGACGAATAGCTCAGGACAGGCCGCCCCGCCAGCGTCGGGGCCCAACTGGGCCATTTCGTCCAATAGCAACGATAGCACTGGCTGGATGGCCAACGGGGTATCCACCTTGGACAATTATGCTGGCACGCAGGCGACGCTTCCGTTTTCTCCGGTGGCGGGTCAAATTTATACGCTTTCCGCTGGCTTTGGCCCTGTTACCGCAGCGTCGCAGGGAAATGCGGTGAACAACCATGGAAATGGCGGATACGGCTTTCTGGCGGTAAACTTTGTCACCAGCGGCGGTTACGGGGCGCAAATGCTGGATTATACACCTAACGCCAGCGCCATCTCGATTTTGGCCAATAACATTGTGAGCGGCAACGGCGTTTCCCTTGGTAATCTCTCGGGATTCGGTGCGCTGGGCTACCAGGGGACACAAAGCTCAACGGTTCAGAACCTGCAGATTATCCTCAATACTTCAGGTACCCACTGGACTTTGCAGTTTTCCGATAACGGTGTAACGGCTGGCAGCCCCACATATACCTATAGCACCAATCCAAGCATCACCGGCGTCGGAATTGGTTCATTTAATGGTGATGGTCAGGCCAGCAACTTCTCGCTTACGGATGTCGCGGTACCTGAACCGGCCACGTTGGGCTTGGTGGCCATGGGCGGATTGGGTCTGTTGCTGCTGAAGCGCCGCCGGACGGCGTAATTGATCGTTTCGATTGCGAAGGCCCTCCATCGGATGTGGCCGCCATCGCAACCCTGCCATCCGGATCGCAAGGTCAAAGTTTAAACAAACGGGAGGGCCAATGCCGATAAAGGTATTGGCCCTCTGTCTTCCGGCTTTCGGTTTAAGGAGACACATCATGAAACGTGGCCATGGTTTTACCCTCGTGGAACTGCTGGTGGTGATTTCCATCATCGCGCTGCTGATTGCCCTGCTGTTGCCGGCCCTGGCCAAGGCCCGGCAGGATGCCATCAGCACGGTCTGCCTGGCCAACCTGAGATCGCAAGGGCAGATGCTGGCGGAATACGAGACCAGTTTTGAGGGTGCCATTCCTTATGCTTATGATGTGGGCGTGTGGCCTTCCGATCCCTTCGGCACCAACGCCTGGGATCAGCAACTGTTTTGTTTCATCCATAATGTGAGTTCCTATAACCTGGGCATGGCATGGTACTTCAACGCGTCCGGAAGTATCAGCGCCACACAGGCGGATACCTACGCCGAAGAATTTGCCAAAACTTTTACCTGTCCGGCGGCGCTGATTCCCATTAACTATCAGGCGGTCAGCGGCCAAAGCCTTTACAACACCACAGGTTTGTATGCGCCCGCGCAAATGACCAACTATGATTGCAACCCGAACTTTTTTCTCCCCTTCCTGCCCGCCGGCGGCCAAAACGGTTGGACCGGCCCCGGCCCGCAAACCATCACCTTCAGTGCGTCCAATGTGCCCAACCCCACGCAGGAAATTGCCATTGGCGATGGTAATCAAACCGGAGCGATGAATAGCAGCCCGTCCACCCCATCAGGTGGTATCGGCTTGCCGGAATTTTACTGGTGGCAGAATATCTGGTGGTGGAATCACGCGCTGCCGATTAACGCTCTGGTCTCATCCAATGGTTTGTATCCGTTTGGCGGCGCAAATACCAATTTGGATTTAACCAGCGAGCCCAATGGCCTGCGGTTCCGACATGGACAAACCTCCGCCGGTTCCGGTTCTGCCAATGCCCTGTTCTTTGATGGCCACGCTTCGAGTTTTAACAGCACCGGTTTTACCAGTCTGCCCTCCGCATCTTTAACTGGAAGCAGCGGCCTGCGGATGCTGAATATTCTCAACCCCAGCCTGGGAAGCAATATTATGCAATAAAGCCGTTGGAAGTGGTGGACGGAAGCCACATGATATAACATACCAATCATTGCGGCGGCTTTGGACTCCGCACGGGGAAAAGCCGATAGGAAAATATTCTTTTTTTTACTGGAGTGCTCATTGATGCGGCGCAGGGATTTTTGCAAATTGGCGGCCACCGGTGTGGCGGGGGCATTGACGATACCATGGAATGGTGCATCCGCGAAGGCCGGACAACCGCATATAGAAGTGCATGCGGATCCGCTGCCGGCGGGACCCGGCGGTCCATTACCCAAGGTGCGGGTGCATGCGGGTTGGCGCGGGCTGGTAACGGGAGAAAACAAACCCTTTATTCCCATCGGAGCCATGTATTTCCGCGCCAGCGACGGCTGGACACCGCGCTTCTGGAAAGAGTTTGACGCCCGCGCCGCACTTAAAGATTTAAAAACGCTGAAAGCCATGAGCTTCAACACGGTGCGGTTATGGCTGACCAGCCTGTCTTTTTATCCGCAGCCCGGGGTGCTGGATCCGGCGGCCATTGAAAAATTTGATCAGTTTTTGGCGGCGGCGGAAGAGGCGGGCATTTATGTGCAGGTCTGTGGATTAACCACCTGGCAGGGCCGCCCGAAAAATGAAATTCCGATCTGGCAGCGCGGCGATGAATATGCGGATCCCAAGGCCGTGGAAGATCAGGTGCAATTCTGGCATTTGATGGCCAGCCGCTACAAGGGCCGCAATGTGATTCTCACGTATGAACTGGCCAATGAACCCACTGTGATGTGGAACACGCCGGCGATGCAGGCGCTATGGAATAAATGGAATAATAAATCCACACCGATTCCTCCGGCGAAAGATAATCCGGGCAATTCCGCGCTTTTGGCCTATCAGCACTTCAGGGAATATGTGGCGGATGAATGGACCCGCCGGCAGGTGGACGCCATCAAACAGGCTGATCCTGAGGCGCTGGTAACCGTGGGCCTCGTGCAGTGGTCGGTGCCGGCGATTCCCAATCCGGTGGATGTTTATTCCGCCTTCCGTCCGCAGCGGCAGGCCAAGCTGCTGGATTTCATGGAAATCCATTGCTATCCGCTGGCCGACGGCGGGTTTACCTACCAGTCTGAAGCGGTGGAAGTGGCCAATTTGTCTTTTATGGAATCGATCTTGAAGGAAACCGCGGCTCCCGGCTTACCGACCATGCTGGCGGAGTTTGGCTGGTACGGCGGAGGTGCCTGTCCGAATTTCGGGCCACCGATCCCGGCCACGCAGCAGCAGCAGGCGGATTTTTGTGCCCGGGAAGTTAAAACCTCCACGCCGCTGGTTTGCGGATGGCTGAATTGGGCGATGTTTGATGATCCGGTAGCGGCGGATGTAACACGGTTCAGCGGTTTATTTACCGCCGATGGCAAGGAAAAGGCGTGGGGCCGGCGGTTCAGCCAACTGGCCCGGGAATATCAGTACAACCTGCCACCGGTGCCGCTGGGGAAAATCGGCCCGCGGCCCGAATTGCCGTGGGATATGTGTTTGACGAGTTCCGCGGCGGCGGAAAAATTCCGCGTGGAGTATCTGGCGGCCTTCAAGCGGGAGCATTTCAGATCGTAGCGGCGCTACGCTCCATGCGGCCATGAATAAAGCGGACGAATCATCCGATGCCAGCATGTTGGATTGCGCCGCGTGGCACACGGCATATTGGGACGGTGGATGGCCAGTGCCATATTCGGATGTTCAGGCGGACATTATGTTGATGACGTATTGAGAATTGAACCGTTCATGAAAAGATGGCCACGTTTTTTAGCCTGCGTTCTTATGTTGCTGATAACTGCGGGTGGATTACAGATCCATGCGGCAGAAGTTCAACATTTGCACCATCGGTGGACCGCTGCCCGCGCCTGGCACTGGTACCACCGGCAACCATGGATGGTGGGCTGCAACTACATTCCCGCCACCGCTGAAAACACCATTGAAATGTGGCAGGGGTCCACCTACGATCCCAAAACCATCAATCGCGAACTGGGTTATGCCCATCGACTGGGTTTTAATGTTATTCGTGTGTTCCTCAATGTGCTGGTGTGGCAACACAATCCGCAAGGCTACCAAAAACGCATCGGCAATTTTTTGGCCATTGCCAGTGGCCATCATATCCGCGTGGCTTTTGTTATCTTTGATGACTGCTGGCTTCCAACAGCCAAACTCGGCCCGCAACCCCCACCGATACCCGGCGTACATAATTCACAATGGGTGCAATGCCCCGGCCCGGCCATGGCGGCCAATCATGCGGACTGGCCCCTGTTGAAAGATTATGAACAGAGTATTCTCCGGGCTTTCCGCAATGATCATCGCGTGATATTTTGGGATTTATACAATGAATGTCATACGCTCCCACTGCTCCAAGCGTCCTTTCGCTGGGCGCGTGAAATCAAGCTATCCCAGCCCATTACATCCTGCGTTTATGGCGGGCCGGTGCCCATTACCAATTTTGTGCTTCGCCACTCGGATATTATCACTTTTCACAATTACAGCGGACCGCACAATGTGCAAAATGAAATCACCAGCCTCCGCCATTACCATCGCCCCGTTATCAATACCGAATACATGCGCCGGCCTGTAAGCACATTTGCCCTGTGCCTGCCGGTATTTAAGCGCAACGATGTCGGATGTTTTAACTGGGGGCTGACCAACGGCAAGACACAGACAATTTATCCGTGGTGGTCCAAGCCGGGCAGCCCGCCGCCCAAGCTCTGGTTCCACAATATTTTACACCGCGATGGCCGACCGTTCAGCGTAAAGGAAGTTCATCTGATTGAACATTTAACCGGCGCCAAGCCATGGCCGGCGCGGTAAACGCAAACCATTGCGGCATCGGCGACGTATGGTATAGCGGTATTGCCCCGTTATATAGTTTGTATATGGATATGTCCTCTGACCAAAGGAGTCCCGCACGATGAAACGACGAACATTTTTACAGACGGTTGCCGCCGGCGCTGCCACAGCCATAGCGGTTCCAGCGATGAAAGCCCAAGCCGCCACCCCCCCACCGGCACCGCCGTTTGATGGGCATTATCATTATCACCTTGGCCCGGATTCCAAACCGCAGCCGGGTGTTCCACGGGGTAAAATTTTTAATCTGAATCTGGATTTCAGCACATCGAAAATTTTTCATGGTGAACAGCGCGAGATAACGGCCTACGTGCCAGCACAATATCGGCCCGATCAGCCGGCGCGCGTGTTTATAACCCTTGATGAAATCTGGCTGCGCCTGCCCATTGTGCTGGACAACCTGATCCATCAGGGAAAATTGCCGGTGATTATTGTCATCGGTTTTGTCTGGGGTTGGACGCCATCCGCCCGGGCACCGCAAAACAAACGCTTTGACCGGAGTTTTGAATTTGACAGTCGCACCAGTTCTCTGGCGGATTTTATGATTGAAGAACTGCTGCCGAAAGTGCAGCAGCAGAAAACACCCGATGGCCTGCCCATTGTGCTGTCGGATAATCCCGATCATCGGGGCGTGGGTGGATTAAGCAGCGGCGGAATTGGCGCATTTACGGTGGCGTGGCAGCGGCCCGACGCTTTTCGGCGCGTGTTTTCCGTGTGCGGAACATTTGTGGGCATGCGGGGCGGAGATCACTATCCGGTGCTGATTCGCAAAACAGAGCCAAAACCGCTGCGGCTTTTTCTTAATGACGGGTCCCAGGATGGCTGGGTGGGCGGATTGGAATTTGGCGACTGGTGGATGGGCAATCGGGAAATGGAGCGGGCGCTGACCTTTGCGGGTTATGAGGTTTCCCATGCGTGGGGAGTTGAAGGGCATGACGGCTGGCAGGCGGAAACGCTTTTGCCGGAGGTTATGCAGTGGTTGTGGGAAACGAAGCATCCGATCAAAGCCGGGCAAAGCAAAAATGTGGTCATGCAGTGCCTGCTGAATCCGGGTGATAATTGGGAATTGGTATTGGGGAATCCCGCGTTGGAATATCCGGGCTTTCAGGGTTATGCCGCGTTGCCGGTGGTGGATGAAACCTCCACCGCCGCCGCTTTGGCGGTGGATCAAAAAGGCGACGTGTATTTTCAAAATCCGTCGGATGGCGGCATTTATAAACTCGCTGATAATGGCCATACCCAACTGCTGGCCAAAGTCAGCCCCGGTAACAATGGCCTGACCTTCGGCCCCGATGGTCGGCTGTATGTAGCGGAGACGGCCAAGGCCCGTGTTTTGGCCATTGATACCGATGGCAAAGTGCAGGTGATTGCCACAGATATTCCAGGCCGGGGCCTGAGCATGACGCACAGCGGCAATATCTATGTGACCGAAGCGGATCAACGGCAAGCCTCCTATTCCGGCAAAGTCTGGCTGATTCGGCCTGATAGCAAACCCGTCGTGGTGGCCGATAAGCTCAACGGCCCCTCCGGCGTGAGCGTATCGCCGGATGGCTTGTGGATGTTTGTCGGGGAAAGCAAAGGCCACCATGGGTACAGCTATCAGGTGAAATTGGATGGCACGCTGGAATATGGGCAGCCGTTTTACTGGTTTGAAATACCGGATATCGCCAATGACAGCGGCGTGGAGCAGATATGTATGGATAGCGGCGGCTGGGCGT
>JAJZNX010000078.1 GCA_021852275.1 Planctomycetota bacterium
TATCCGCCATTGTTTTGATTCCATGCCTCAACGGGGAGCGAAGCGGTCAGCGGTCAGCTTTTGCGGGCAGGAACTTGATCCACCGCCACAGACAAGAATGTCTGTGCTACGCTCGGTGGTGAATACGTATCTACCGCTGACCGCTCGCCCGCCCTTCAACCTCGAGCTATGGGGCCGCACAAAAATAACTTTACCCTTTCTGCCCAGCCCTTCTTGCCGCACGACCTCGTGGCCACAGGAATGGCCAAGGTGCCGGGGCACCGGCCAAAATACCCGCAGCGCATTTGACCGCATCGCTGCGCATCAGTATTCTCAAAGGGCTGGGCAAATGTGGCTCCAGTTGATGGTTGAATATGACAAGGAATCAAAACAATGGCGGATACAGCTTCTGGTCTTAAAATTTATTACGAAAATGAAGCACCTCTTAAGGGCCTGCAAGGCAAAACCGTGGCCGTGATTGGTTACGGTTCGCAAGGCCACGCCCATGCACAGAATCTGCGCGACAGCGGCGTTAAGGTAGTGGTGGCGAATCGGCGTGATTCAGCCAACGGCAAACTGGCCATCAGTCACGGGTTTGATCCGATGCCTGTGGCGGATGCGGTGAAAGCGGCAGACCTGATTATCATCGGCCTGCCCGATGAAGTGCAATCGGAGATTTATGTCAAAGAGATTGCACCGCATCTGAAGGCGGGCAAAGCCTTTGGTGCCACGCACGGGTTTAACATTCACTTCAAGCAGATTGTGCCGCCGCAAGATGTGGATGTCATTATGATCGCACCCAAAGGACCGGGCCATCTGGTACGCAGCGAATTTGTGAAAGGCGGCGGTGTGCCATGCCTGGTGGCGGTGCATCAGGATGCCACCGGCCATGCTTTGGCTACAGCGCTGGCGTGGGGCAATGGCATCGGCGGGGCACGGGCGGGCATTATCCGTACTACGTTTAAGGATGAATGTGAAACCGATTTGTTCGGCGAGCAGGCGGTTTTGTGCGGCGGACTTTCGGCCCTGATCAAGGCCGGCTTTGAAACCCTGGTCAAAAACGGCTATCCGCCGGAAATGGCTTATTTTGAATGTGTGCATGAGGTGAAACTGATAGTGGACCTGATTTATCAGGGCGGATTGAACTATATGCGCTACAGCATCAGCAATACCGCGGAATACGGCGATTTAACCCGCGGCCCACGCATTGTTACCGAACAGACCAAAAAGGAAATGCAGAAAATACTCGATGAAATTACCAGCGGTAAATTCGCCGCTGAATGGATGGCCGAACACAAGGCAGGCAAACCGAAGTTTAATGCGCTTTACGAAGCGGATAAAAACCATCCGGTGGAAGTAACGGGCCGCAAGCTGCGTAACATGATGAAATGGATCAATGCCAAGAACATTGAATAACCTCCGGCGGCAGCAACATCCGGCTGGGATATACCTGGCCACTGGTGGAGTACACATGTATGGTTGATTTTTGCCAACGACTGGATCATGTAGCCATCGCCGCGGACAATACGGAGTTGATGGTGAAATGGTACCAGCGGATGCTGGGGCTGGTGGTGGTGGCGCAAACCGACCCACAGCCGCCCAGCAATCAGGCCACGTATCTGGTAGGCCCGCCAGGGCCGCTGGGAATCCATGGCGGGATGTTGATGGAAATTATGCCCCGCAACGACCATGTGCGCCGGCCGCGTGAAAGTCACGATGCCGGCATCAGCCACGTGGCGTGGGTGGTCAGTGATTTTGACGCGGCTTACGCCCATCTGGTTTCCGAAGGGGCGGGGTTTATCGGTTCGGCCGTGCAGGCCGTCGGCGGCGGGCGACTGATTTCCTTTGTGGATTGCGAGGGAAATCTGATGCAGATTGTGGAACGTAAAAAGGCCGGCAGCACGGGCACGAAAATATAGCCGGATCGCACAAGTTGATTGGAGTACAATTGAAGATTCAAGCAGGCAAAAATATGTCAGCAGCATCGGTGGCGGCCAGCGGTATTTTCCTGATGCTGCTGGTTTTGCTGGGTGGATGCTCTGACCGCACGGTGCAAATCAGTCTGGTGCCAACGCACCAGAACATTGTTCCACACACCATACATCAGACCCGGGCATGGTTTAACAACAATCGCGTGGCAATTGTCAATATCAGCGGCATGTTGGTGGATTCGCGCGGCGGGCTGCTGACTTCCGGCCACAATCCTGTGAGCGATTTAAACCAGACTCTCCGCGCTATTGCCCATGATCCACGAGTAAAAGCGGTGATTCTGCGTTTGAACACTCCCGGCGGCACAGTAACCGCCAGTGCCATGATGTACCATGACATTATAGCGTTCAAGCGAAAAACACATCTGCCGGTGATAGCCTCGATGATGGATGTGTGCGCCAGCGGCGGGTATTACGTTTCCTGCGCTGCCGATTATCAGATGGCGTATCCGACCACCATTACCGGGTCCATAGGTGTGATTGTGCAACTTTTTAATTTTCACAAGTCGCTGGCGTATCTGGGCATTTCGGCCCCGGCGTTTGTCAGCGGCCCCAACAAGGAAACCGGCTCGCCATTTTCGAAAATGACCCCTTCACAAGCCCGTATTATTCAGGGTTTTGTACGTCAGTTTTATGCCCGCTTCAAAGGTATAGTGGAAAAAACGCATCCATTGGTGGCCAAAGCCAATTGGCCGCGGCTTACGGATGGGCGTCCGCTCACCGGGCAAAGCGCGGCGAGCTACCACCTGATTAATTCTACAGGCACATTGCAGGATGCTATAGCCCTGGCCAAAAAGATGGCCCACATTCATCACGCCAGTGTGGTACTTTACGGCAGAGCGTCGCACGGAAGCGGATCCATTTACGCCAAGGCCCAGCCGCTAAAGCCCATGGGCAATGTTAATCTGGTCAACATTC
This sequence comes from Planctomycetota bacterium, assembly GCA_021852275.1. Taxonomy (GTDB): domain Bacteria; phylum Planctomycetota; class Phycisphaerae; order WQYP01; family WQYP01; genus JABEVA01. Next base: position 2,886 of record JAJZNX010000078.1, read on the forward strand.
AACTGGGTTCCGCGGAGATGGCGGCCATGCTGCATCCACAATTTTTGTATATGTGGGAAGAGTAAACAGTCAACTTTACCCGCCGGTAAGCTGACTGGCCAGAATGGTCTGCGAGATCAAAGTGCGACCATGGGCATCTTTGAGTTCCAGAATGATATGGCGGTTGCCCAGCGGTCCACCAACACGGATGAGGCCGAAATTATGCTCGAAAAATGGCACGCCCACACGTCGTGGATTGGGCCACGCGGAGGCCTTGGGCGTACGGACCGGCGCAGCCGCCAGAGACGAACTGGTCAGATCATAAAGCGGGTATTGATCCAACCCCTGTGCATTGGCCGGGCGCAAACTCAATTCGCCAAAACGCCGATGTCCGCTGAGAAACACCACGCCCGTAACATCATGGGCGAAGATCCAGTTCATAAACGCGGCCCGTTCATGATGAAAATTACCCCAGGATTCATGCCCCGGATAAGTGGATAAGACAGGGTCGCCATCCACAATCAATTTGAAGGTGGCACGGCTGCGCATCAAATGGCTTTTAAGCCAGGAAAGTTGCCGCCAGCCCAGCATGGTACGCGGATGTGGAGCCTTGGGGGAATCGCGGAAACTGCGGTCATCCAGCAGGAACACCGCCACATCACCAAGACGAAAGTGGCAGAAGGTTCCGGGTGCATGGGCTATGCCGTAACCGGGATTGGGCCAATAGGTTTCAAAGGCCTGAAGGGATTGTTGTCTGAAAACAAATGTGCGATTGCTGTGCAGAGTGCCAAAATCGCGGTCATCCCAGGTGGAATAAACAGCAGCAATGCGAAACAGCCGCTGAAAGCCCGAAAAATGTCGTGCCTGCTGATAGTGTTTCATGATAAATCTGTCGGCATGAACATAGGTATACGGAAAATCCTTCAGGTGGCGGGGCAGATAAAAGGCATTGCCGGCAAAAATAAAGGCCAGGGGTTGCGTGGCGGCAATACTTTTCCAGATACGTGGGCTGACATATTGGGCCGTATTGGCACAGGAACCAAAGGCCAGCGTGATGGTCGTACCGGAATTTCTGGCCGGAGCGGTATGGATGACCAGCGGCGGGCGTGGCAAACGCACGGGCGCGCCGCCCAGATTGATTTTGATGCGGTAATCATGGTCGCTGCGCAGGTTAGCCAGATTCAAATCGGCGACAAAGGGTGGCGGCCCCACCACCGTAAAACCGTAAGCGCTTTGCAGTTGGCCGGTGTTGGCGTCCAGACATTGTACTTTCACGCGGTTACTGTGGTTGATTTCAAACCAGAGGCGGGCGGAATGTGCCGACAGGCTGCCCACCATAGGCCCGGCTACCAGATGCGCAGCGTGCACCGCGGAGCCTGCGGAGACCCAAAACCCCAGAATTGCCGCCAGCTTTATGATTCTCAATTTTTCTAAACCCTGCATTTGTTCTACCATTCTTCAACCAGGCCATCCAGTTGGCTTAGTATCATAACGCTTGAACAGGGCGGTTGGCACAGCGCAGCACAACCGCCGGGTTTGCCAGGAAGCCGCCCCACCGTCAGAAGCGCAAAAATCAACGCCTTTGCAGCTCCAGCCAGGCCTGTATTCCCACCGCCCCGTCCACCACAAGCTGCCCCTGGCCGGCGACCAGAAAGTTTACCAGTGTTTGCAAGCTGCAATCAACTGATGTGGGCGAGTGGATATTTGATCCTCCCAATCTGGCCTGCGTAAATTCACCCATCGGTCGCTGAGCACCTGGGAGTTCGGCGGGGCCAATGCAGACCAGCACCAACTGGCAACGTTCTGGAGAAACTTGCGGTTGGGCTGTGGTCGCAGCGTCCGCAGACACATGGGCTGGGGCCACACCGCCTGGAAGAGCTTCATTCCAAACTTCAATTCCGCCGACAATTGCCAGCGGCACCATACCGCGCCGAATATATTCCACGCCACGTACGCACGCTACAACGGCGGAAGCTGCACCGGCCGCGTAGACCACCACGGGTCCATGCAGGCCAAGGTCCATGGTAAGTTCGGTGGCGATGGTACTGGGCAAGGTTCGGCGGAAGGCGTTGGGGCTGGGATATTGGCCGCCATCAGTTGTGCGAGAGTTATCAAATATTATATCGTCGTGCAATGAACCGGTGGTGGTGCCGATGAACAAGCCGCTGCCGTCGCGTAATGTGGACGCTACTCCGGCCATTAAGGCTTGTGCGGCATCGCAGGCCAGATTGGCGGCTTTGGTCGTGGGCCGCTCAACTGCCTGCCAGGAACCACTGCCCCAACCCAGCACCGGAGGAGTGCGGCTGGTATCCAGTGAAATCCAGGCATACAAATAAACTGGAATATTCATGGGGGCACCGTGTGGGCTAAAATAACCGCCGCATTTAAGCCGCCAAAGCCACTGGCGGTTTTAAGAAGATGTTTTATGGGCCGGGCAGGTCCGGGTTGCATAACCAAGTTTAAATCCGGATATTCGGTGAGTTGCAGACCAACCATGGGCGGCACAATGCCGGTGGTAAGGCACTGCCCGGCCAGCAAGGTTTCAATCAGGCCGGCAGCCCCCAAGGTGTGGCCGATAAGCCCTTTAAGGCCGCTAAGGGCCGGACGATGGGAAAATAGCTCCCGCATGGCGGTAGCCTCCATCTGGTCGTTATAGCGCGTGCCGGTACCATGCAGAACCACGGCATCAATGGACTGTGGCTCAAGGCGGGCCATGCTCAGGGCGCTGCGGATGGCCCGAATAAGTCCGCCCGCCGCACGATCTGGGGCGGTGCGGTGCATGGCATCTGCGGCTATTCCCCAACCGATCACCGAAACGGTGCGCTGGGGCGGCGTGCCAGGGTCAAACCGGCGCAGCAGGCAAGCCGCAGCCGCCGAACCCAATGCCAGCCCGTCCCGATTTTTATCAAACGGACGGCAGGTGATTTGGGTGAGCGCCTTAAGCGATTTAAACCCGTCGCGGGTAAAACCGGTGATTGTATCCGCCGCCACCACAATCACTTCTGAAACCACACCGGATGCGATGAGTTCGCGGGCTTCTATGAGGGCGGTTAAACCGGAGGTGCAGGCAGTTGAAACAACATAACACGGCCCGCCCAGGCCAAACTTACGCCCCACGATGTTAAGCGAATCGGACATTAATTCCGGCAGTTGGCCGGCATTTTTCCCCTGCCGCAGGTTTGCCATCCACTCCTCAATGTTGGCGATGTTTCCCTTGGCCGTAGCCAGAATCAGTGCGCAATGCGGAGCATCGCGCACATGGCCAAGGGTCTGCTGAAGCACGCTGGCCACCAGGTGATGCCAATTTGCAGCAGAAGGCGGTGAAGTGGCATGATGCTGCGCTTGGTGGCCTGTTTGCCAGGTGTTCCACAGGGCGTTGATCGAAGCAAACTCCGGGGTAACCGCAGCGCTGGTTACGATTTCCATGGCATGGTCTGAATTGGGCATTAATGCATCCTGGCAAAATATCGACCCACATCATCGATAAATCGGGCGCGAATTCCTTCTTCATTGTGGGGGCATGTCCCGCACGGTATTATCTGAATTTAGCACATTTGTGCATGGACTTTAAGTGTGCTGCTCTGCGGTGTCCGCCAAAGTCCGCAAGGTTTGGGGCGGCGGAGCGCGGGAGATGCCGGAAAATCCGCACGCTGGAGCACAGGTATTGCCAGATTATTAACCCGGATGACAAGACGCAATAACATTGCAATGAAAAAAGGTTGTAACCATGCCATCGGCGCAGGCAGTTCCACTGGATCGGCAAAACGCCAGGTTAACCTGGCGCATCCGCTGGCGCACGGCCTTGGTGTACACCTGGTTCGGTTTATACCTGTTTGTACTGTCTGTGGTGCTGGGGCCGCTGCTGTGGCTGGCAGGGGCAACTTGGGATCCGCAACGCCGTCTGGCTCGCCGCTGGACCCGCGCCTTTTACCGTCATGCCATGCGCGGCTTTTGCCAATCTCGAATGGTGATTGAAAATCTCCCCGGCCAAACTATTCCGGAGCCTTGCATTGTGGTGGCTAACCATCAATCCGCCATCGACATTCTTTTGCTGTTTCAGCTTTCTCCCGATGCCCGCTGCTGGGCCAAAGATTGGCCATTTAAAAAGCCGCTGCTGGGCTGGTTGATGCGGCTTTGCGGCCACCTGCACGTGGATGACCCCAACGTGCTCGAGCACGCAGCGGCAAGTATCCGGCAAGGCGTGGGAATCTACGTGTTTCCGGAAGGTACCCGGTCGCGAACCGGGCGGCTGGGGCGATTTCATGACGGAGCATTTATGCTGGCCGTGCAAACCGGAGTGCCCATTGTGCCGGTGGCCATTTGCGGCAGTGGGCGTTGCATGACCCCCGGTTATGTGGCCATTATGGATGTGCCAATCACCGTGCGACCGCTGGGCATTCTTTATGCCGACCTTACGGTGCCTAAAGCCCAACTGGTTTTGAAGCGGCAAGCCCACAGCCTGATTGCCGCAGCGCTGAATGCAGATGCCACCGCCCCGGCCACGGAAAACCATAAGAGTCAGGCTATTGCAACGTAAAGGACCATCTGAAAGTCCATAGCGGCCGGCCGGCACCGATGGCCAAAAATCTTTGATTCCAGCCCATAGAGTGCTGGAACCATGTGTTGCCAAGTTTATCATGGATAAGATAACTGGCAGATTTGGCAGGAATCCATGGAAAATCTGGCTCATTTCATTCCTCACCGACCTCCGATGCACTGGCTGGCTAAGGCATGGCTGGAAGAGGATGGCTCTATTGGTGCACGCTGGACCGTACCGGATGACAATCCGGTAATTAACACTTTGCTGCAAGCGAACGTGCTGCCGCCAGCGGCAGTGCTGGAGGTGCTAGCACAAGCGGCCGCGTGCAAAGCCGGATTGTCCGCAAGCCAGGCCCACGCGCCTGTTCCTGGCGGCCGCTTGGTAGCCATTGAACATTTGTCGTTTGGAGCACCTGTTCGAGTGGGTGATACTTTAGATCTGCGGATAAGTGTATTGCGCCAGTGGCAGAATCTGTTGAAATGCCAACTGTTGGCCACAGTACGTGGAAAAATGGCGGCCATGGGCGTGGTAACATTTGCCGTGGTGGTGCAGGGGCAATTTCCTTGACTGTAGCGCATAATTCGGTTAATGTTGATGTGTCGGCGTTTCTTATGGTCGGAAAATGAGGTTGGTTCGGACCGTGTGCAAATAAAATGCCAAGCGGACCATTCATTGAACTTCGTTGATGACCAGCTTTTCCCCGCGTACGGGAAGGCGTTTTGGGCATCAGCTTCACCTGATTAAGGAGTAATTTTATGGCAGCATGTGCATCCAATGACGGTAAAAGCCGCGAAGCTCAACATCTGACCAGCCTGGGAATTCTGCTGGTACGGGTGGTTTTGGGAATCATTTTTATTTACTACGCCGGGCAACATGCGTTTGGCTGGTTCGGCGGACGCGGAATTGGGGCCTTTGCCAATACACTGGCGCATGATCATTTCCCCGTGTTACGACCACTGGTATGGGCATGGATGTCTGCGACTGCAGAATTGGTAGGGGCATCGCTGATCATCATTGGTCTGGTTTCCCGGTTGGCGGCCCTGCTGATGATTTTGGATATGTTCGGGGTGCTTTGGGCACATTGGGCGGAAGGCTTCGGCGGCACCGATTTCAATATCGCCCTGATCGCCATGGCGGGTTTGGTTCTTATTGCCGGACCAGGACAAATTGCCATTGATCATCTAATTCGATCTTCGCTCAAACAGCCGCAACCCGCCGGTTCCGCCGCGACAGCTTAAAGACCGGCCGGCGAAAACGCAGTGCGGCTGGATACGATTGCCAATTCGCGCAACTGCCGCCATGGCCGCATTGAATGCGATGCGAGGATTGAGCTTTGCGGCAGGCAGGGTCTGTACAATAGTTGCTCTATGGCCGCGGTCTTGTGGCCTTCGTGCGGCAATTGCTGATGTTAGGAACCGGGCAAAAATAACTTCGCACTTTCCGGCTGGCCCTTTTGGCCTCCAGCTTCGTTGTTCGCTCGTTTCAGACCCACTGCCGGGGTATGCGCCTCACTCACGCCTCGCTGGTGGCCAAAATTTCTGCGCCGTAAAACACGAATTTATTTTTGCGAGGTCCCTTACGACGTTGCTATAGGCCCGTTACTTTGGTCCAAAAGTATGCCGCAGGTAGTCAATGACTTGCCAGCGCTGTTTACGACTCAGGGAATCTTGAAAACTGGGCATCGGGCTTTTTCCGTGAGTGATTTTCCAAAAAATAGCCCCGTCCGTTTGCTTCCAGAATTTAGCCGTGGTCAGATTCGCGGGGTGCGGGCTTAAAAATGCCCCCGTCGGTCCGTCGCCCTTGGCGTTGGCACCATGGCAGGCAACGCAATTTTGGGTAAAGATAGATTCGCCGGCACTGATAGACTGGGCGTTTATTGGAATCGGATTTTTATGTCGGGATGCGGAATGTGGAGCCTTCCAATGGGAAAACATTTCCGGCTTGGGAAACATGGTGGAGGTGGGCATGGCACCCAGTGTCAGCAGTGCTGCACAGACTGCCGAAAACAAAGGAACCTTGGAAGACTTGAAAGACATAGGCGCAATCTCCATAAAAATTTTGACCTTAGGAACCGGGCAAAAATAACTTCGCACTTTTCGGCTGGCCCTTTTGGCCTCCAGCTTCGTTGTTCGCTCGTTTCAGACCCACTGCCGGGGTATGCGCCTCACTCACGCCTCGCTGGCGGCCAAAATTTCTGCGCCGTAAAACACGAATTTATTTTTGCGCGGTCCCTTATGGTCCAAGCCGACGCCGCAGACACATATAATACTGCCAGGTGAAGGCTAAAATCAAGTAACCGGACCTGTTAGTCCGATTTTGGCCACGGATTCGTTGGGCATCAACGTGGGCCGGTATCGCCGATCCTCGGTTGGGCTTAAAATCATGGATGTTATCCGAAAAAAATCACCCCCTTGACACCGGCCTTGCCGTGTGGTTATGATATTGGCCTGGCGCGGGCCAGTCTCTACCGAAGAGCAGGGCTTTGAGGATGAATGCCCTGCCGCGCAGGTTTGTATCTTTACGATACGTTGATAGTCGCTTCCTCATTAGACGACCCGTGCCATTTTTTTCCACATTCAATACTTCACCAGGGACGGTTCCCAGTGACACCGCATCACCTCCTGTTGGAACGTGGCGCGGCATGAACGTGCTTCGGTGCGCCCCACTCCATCGGAGCGGCAATGATGGAGTCGATATCGGCAATGCGCACGTCCAGATCAGTTTGCAATTCGACGATCGTCTCCTTCAGGGCCAGCAATTCCAGTTGCGTCTTTAATTGCTCCTGTACGGTACCCACGCCCTGCTGGTAATTGGTTTGAGCGAGCGATTGAAGTACTTTCAGTCGCGGCATAATACGGCCGTCCAGCAAGCGCAGTTGCCGGCGGTCACTACGCAACGCCAGCAGATTGATCAACAGATCTGCGGCCACATTGACCTCGCCGCTGCGCAGGGCCGCCTGTTCAGAGCGTAAGCGGTCCCGGGCCTGGGAGATCGAAGCGTTAATGGCCTTATAACGCAACAGCGGTACCACCAGGGCGCTGCTGAAATTCTGGGCTGTGCCATCCAGGCTGCTGGAAACACCCAGGTCGAAATTGGGAATGTATTGCAGTTCGGCGCGATGAATACTGATGCGATCCGCCGTTACAAACCGGCGTAAGCCGCGAAGCTCCGGGTTGCGCCGCATGGCTAACATGATTAGCGCATGACTGGCCATGGTGATTGGTGCAACCGCAGGAACTTGTCGCGGCGGGTTCAAAGGGGCGTCCGCGGTACGACCCAATGCGGCATTGAGTGCGGCCAGAGCACGCGGTTCAGAATTGCGCAGAGCTATGATTTGCGTCCTTAACTGATACATGGCGTTCTGCGCGGTCAGCCATTGGGCCGGCAGTTGCCCGCCGGTGCTGATGCCGGCCTTATTTAACACGGCCATACTGTTCAGAATCGATTGTTGCGCATCGGCGATGCGCAACAGCACCGATGTTTGAGTATAGCGATACCATGCCGAGAGCACATTTCGACGAACGGTGAATATGGCCTGACGATATTCCCAACCGGCGGCACGGGCGGTCTGCAAGGCGGCTTTGGCATCGGCGGATAATTTTGACGGCCAGCGGATATCGGCACTGGCCATGTTGCCGCCGCCCAGAATGGTGTTGGCCAGAGATGCCTGCCCATTTTGCAGTGTGGTGCCGGCGTTGAGCATCAAGGTGGTGGTTTGGGTTCCGGCCTGGGGAATCTGTTCAATGGCGGCACGCCACTTCCAATAGGCCTTTTCCACATCCGGACTGTTAAGCACCGCATATTGAACGAGTTGGCGGCCCACGGCACGGCGCGGCAACGGCGGCAAATGACGTTGCGCATAAGGCTTGTCATACGGTATGCCGGCGATTGCGGCGGCGCGGCGCAGACGGTTTTCACCTTTGGGTACCACCGTGCAGCCGGAAAGTATCACCATCACACTCACCAGCAACATCGCCGCACCCATTGCGACTTCCCGCTGCGGCCGATGTGGCAAATGCCCCCGACGGCGCGGCCATGTCCGTATACCACTCGCTGCCAACACACCGCCCACATAGCCGTAAATTTCGCCGACAATACGCCTCTTGTGAAACGCCCCGGTGCCGAGGCATCTGTACACATAACGCGGTAGTGTGAACAGATGTTTTATCATGCCACACCTCCTTCTTTGGCGGGTGGAATGTCATTGACAGATTCAAACTCTTTACGCATCCGCCGGTGCATCACAATAAAATATAACGCGGGCAGCACCAGCAGCTCCAGCACAAATGCGGTAGCCAAACCACCGATCATGGGGGCCGCCAGACGGCGCATGATCGAGCCGCCCGCCCCGTTGACCCATAACATCGGCGTCAAGCTTATCAAGGCGGCACACGCGGTCATGGTCTGAGGGCGAATGCGCCGCACCGCCCCGGTGTGGACTGCGGCATATAAGTCGCGTCGGTTGCAGAGCCGTCCGTTCCTGCGAGCCTCCTTAAAGCTCACATCAAGATACAGCAACAGCACCAGGCCCATTTCCGTAGCGAGTCCGGCCAGGGCGATAATGCCCACCCACACCGCCACAGAGATCTGATAATGCAGGAAATACAAAGCCCAGATCGCACCGACGAGTCCGAACGGTACGGACAACAGCACTCCCAGCACGCGCCCCACGCTGCCGGTGGAGACAAACAGAAGAATAAATATGGTCAGCAACACCATGGGGACGGCCAATTTGAGTCTGGCGTTGGCTTCCTGAATCTGTTTGTATAAGCCGATCCACTGATAGGTGTAACCGGGCGGAAGCACAACATGAGTGCGGATGGCGGCGTTGGCACGATGGACATAGCCGACGGTATTGCTGCCGGTGGTGGTGATGTTGACGTAATTGACCGTCATGGCATCCTGACTGTCTATTTCCGGCGGTCCGGCGCTGTAATGAATATTGGCCACCATGCCCAGGGTAATAAACGTCCCGTTGGGGGTGGCAATGGGAAGTTGCTTAAGCTCCGAGACGCTGCCCCGCAGATTTCGGAAGTAGCGGACATTGATGGGCAGCCGCTGCAAACCCAGAACCATGGTGCTCACCGGATCGCCGCCGATGGCCATGGCGATAATGCGCTGCACCGCAGCCTGGGTGAGGCCATAGCGCGCCGCCTGAAGCCGGTTGACACGAATGTCCAGGTAATACCCACCCATGGGTTGATTGGCAATAGCACTGCCGGTGCCGCGCACGGTTTGCAAGACCTTGGCTATCTGGTTGGATACGTTGCCTAACCGTGCAAGATTTTCGCCGAACACGCGAATTCCCAGCAGGGTTTTACTGCCGGTGTTGGCCATGTTGACACGGTTGGCGATAGGCATGGTCCAATAGGCGGCAAAGCCGGGAATTTTCAAGGCCTGGTTCAGCCCATCGTGATGCTTTCCCACGGCGCTGGTCCAGCCGGCCATGAGTTGGCTTAAAGAGAGGTGGGCATGTGCCGGCCAGAAAGTGTGCCGCAGCGGCCAGGCCAGCCAGTGCGGCCAGTGGTCGTAGAACCGCGCCACCCGCACCATGGGCCATTGGCTCCGGCGTTTGAGTCGGATGATGGTGTCAATCATGTTCAGTGGAGCAGAATCGGTGGCGGTATCGGCCCGGCCGATCTGCCCCCAGACGCTTTTTACTTCCGGGAAACTTTTGATGATTTTGTCACTCTGTTGCAGCACCTGTTTCGCCGCCCCGATACTCAGGCCGGGATAAGTTGTCGGCATGTATTCCAGATCACCTTCATACAACGGCGGGGTGAATTGGGTTCCCAAGCGCGTCAGCGGCCAGAGAATCGAAAGACACAACAATGCCACCACCGGAATCAATACCCAACGCCACGCCATGGCAAAGCGGAAGATCGGATCAAACCCCCTTTGCAGCAGCACGGCCAGAACATTATGCTCTTCATGGATTATTTTCTGCGGCAGCACCAACAGCGCGGCAATAACCATCCATCCGCCGCAAATCCACCAATGATAGCGTGCCATCACTCCCTGTGTACCCAACGCCCAAAACAAACCCAACGCGGGGCCTGCAATAATGGCCAAAGCCGCGGGCCACTGTATCCACCAGGGCCATATTTGCGGCAATAGCCGGGGCCGGATGAAATAAATCATCAGCACCGGCACGATGGTGATGGAGAGTACGGCGGCGGCGGCCATGGCAAACGTTTTGGTCAGGGCCAGCGGGCTGAACATTTTTCCGCTTTCGCCCGGCAAAACAAAAATGGGGAGAAAGCTGATAGTGATAATCAGCAGGCTGAAAAACAGGCTTGGTCCGACTTCCTGGGCCGCCTCGGAGATAATGACCAGACGCAAGCGCGCCGGTTGGCCGTCCGCCACGTGTTTTTCTTCACGATTCAGATGCTGATGGGCATTTTCAATCATCACAATGGCGCTGTCCACCACGACGCCGATGGCAATGGCGATACCGCTTAAACTCATGATATTGGCACTTATGCCCAACAGATAAAGAATGGCCAAACTTATGATCATACTGGCGGGAATCACCGTAATAGCCACCAGCGCGCTGCGACCATGCAGCAGAAAAATCAGACAAATCACCGCCACAACGATCATTTCTTCGCGCAAGGTGTCCGACAAGGTATTGATGGAACGATTGATCAAATTGAGCCGGTCATAGCCCGTTTTGAACATCACGCCGGGCGGCAGGCTGGCCGCGAGATCGGCGATTTTCTTTTTCACCGCCTGCACCACCTGATAGGTGTCGGCACCGGACCGCACCACCACAATGCCGCCTACGGTTTCGCCCCGCCCGTTCCAGTCCAGAATGCCCAGCCGCTGCTGACCGGCGATCTGCAGGGTCGCTACATCATGCAGCGGAATCGGTATGCCATTTTTCGCCGTTCCGACGGGAACATCTCCGAGTTCTTTGAGATTTTTCAGATATCCCCGGCTGCGGACAATATATTGAAATTCGCTCTTATCCACCACCGCCCCGCCGACTTCATTGTTGGAATCCTGAATCGCCCGGATAATCTGGCCAACGCCAAGACTGTAAGCGCGGAGTTGGTTGGGATTCAGCACCACCTGGTATTCTTCCACGAAACCGCCAATGCCCGCTACCTCGGATACGCCGGGCACCGCTTCCAACTGATAACGCACAAACCAGTCCTGCAGGGAGCGCAACTGCCCGAGATTGATATTGCTGGACACCAGAGGCCGGCCCGAGAGCGGCGATTTTCCTGGACGGTCAAAGGCCCGCACCAGTACCAGTTGTGCCCGGCGGGCAGCGGGCACTTGATGCCGATGGGCATACCAACGATTGCTTTTCGGATCGTGCCAGATTCCCCCGGGGTGATTTTTGCAATACCAGCCGGGATACAGCACGTACTGATAAGCCCAGCCGGCACCGGTGGCATCGGGCCCCAGTTGCGGAGTCACTCCGGCCGGTAATAACGCCTTGGCGTAGTCCAGATATGAGAGCACCTGGTCGCGTGCCCAGTAAAGATTAGTGCCATTCTTAAAGACCACGGTCACCAGTGAATATTCAAACATGCTCTGTCCGCGCACGGCGGTAACATCAGGCACGTGAATTAATTGTGTTTCCAGGGGATAGGTTATCTGCTTTTCCACAACTCCCGGGGATTGTCCGGGGTAATCCGTCAGGACGAGGACCTGCACATCGGAAAGATCCGGCACGGCATCAAGTTTGCTATGAAATGCCGCCCAGGCGGCCAAGGTAATGGCCATCACAAAGAGCAGCACCACCAGCAGGCGGTTGTTGACAGAAAAATCAATTATCTTTTTGATCATATCAAAATCCAATCTCGTGACAGGTCGGGCGTAAATGCCGGCCGCCATCACATCTTCATGCCCTTGGGCTTCGTGGTGGACGGTTGTGTTGCCGCCGGCGCGCTGCCGGGTATATCCCGATGAGGCTTGCGTTTCCTGGCGCTTAGGAACCGGGCAAAAATAACTTCGCACTTTCCGGCTGGCCCTTTTGGCCGCCAGCTTCGTTGTTCGCTCGTTCCAGACCCACTGCCGGGGTATGCGCCTCGCTCACGCCTCGCCAGCGGCCAA
>JAJZNX010000194.1 GCA_021852275.1 Planctomycetota bacterium
GGCCATGGTCTGGCCACGGTTTGCCGCCCCCGGCGGTACGCGGGCAAAAGCCCGCTCCGGATTCGATTTACCCACCCACATTTCATCGAGTCCCACAAACCAGAGACGCTCACCCGATCGCTCCACCGGCCGAGCCTCATCCACCAGAAGGTGCACACCATGCTGTTGCAACATCCGTCTGAGCCGCTTGTGAATGCTTCGGTGCGAGGATCTGGCCCCTACATGCCGCCAGGAATATTCATGGTAATCATGATTGCCGAAAATTCCGGTTACGCCATCCGTGGCCCGCAGCAGGGGCAAAATTTCGGAGAGTTTGTCCAGGGACTTGGGGTGATAATCAATCCAGTCGCCAGTTACCACGATCATATTCGGTTGTTCCGCGGATACTATTTTGGCCCATTGCCGCAGAAACCGCTGGCGCGTGGTTCCGGTGTGCAGATCGCTGATGTGGGCGATGCGATAGTTTTCAAAGGCGGCCGGCAACCCCAAAATCGGCATTTGGTAACGGGCCACACGGCACCGAAAGGGGGCGACAAACCGTGGCCAGACCATGGCCGTGAGCGTTAACCGCCCCATTTGCCGCAGGGCTTTGCCGGCCAATCCGCGATGCAGCATTACCCTCTCCAGCGGCCGCCCGGCAAGTTTTTTGGCCACATCAAATTGGGGAATGGCTTTTCGCAGAGAACCACCGATCACTTCAAGACACGCCGGCAGCTCAGCCGGCACTTACGTTAATGCTCTCCTGCCAGTAGCTCCGGATGGGAATATTGTTTTTGCGGGCAGGAACAAACTTCCAATGATTTAAAATCGCCCCTATAAATAAGTGGTCAATCGTAGGATGGCCCGATGATTTTACAATGGTTACTTTTTTGACCCGGCCGTCCGGCAGCACCAACACCCGTACCACAATTTGTACCTTGGTGCCGGAGAGCATGTATTTTAACGGCAATTCCGGCAGCGGATCCTGTTTGGGAGTTGCCGGACTATCCGCCGACCAACCGCCGCGCCCCCTGGCTGAGCCTCCCGCTCCCGGAAAATCGGCTGGGTTTTTCACGAAATTAAACGTGACGCCATCGTCCTGACCACCCGACTGAAGAGGTCCGCGGCTGCGCGGACCTCGTGACCTCGGATGGGACACAGAGGCCACACGGTGCACGTGTATATCACGATGCTGCCTGGGACGGGCCTGCACATGCGGAACTTTGGGCAGCCGCGGCTGAGCCCATGTATTGGGGCCTTGGGCCACACCAATCACCAGATGCTTCTGCGGAATATCCATAGCCCCGGTCAGCAACGATCCCGACGATTGCCGGGAGCGACCGGTAAGAGACAGTAGATCGGAAGGCGGTGGTAACGCCGATATCCGCCAGTTCTTCAGCGGGTCGGCCGGTTTCGCCCGGCGAGGCGAACCGGACAATACCAGGCCTCCAATAGCCGTGCTATTGTGATGGGCAGTAACGCCGATGTCTTGGGTTATGGCTGCCGGCCTGGACCATTTCACGTGATTTAAAAAGTACAAACCGCACAGCAACAGACTATCCAAAAGCAGCGCTGCAAATATCGAAAAAAGTGTGGAGTATGCCACGCCATCGTGTTTGTGCACTACCACAATCCGTTGGCCGGCGCTGGTTGCGGCGATATCGCTGAACACCTCCGGCGGAAGACCGAAGGTATCCGGCCATTTCATCCGGACGTGCTGCTCCAGTTCATGATCCACAAGATCAGCGGGATTGATTGCCGCGCCATCAACCGCCATTCCCATGAAGGAATCCTGCGATCCAACAGCGATGCAGTCCGTAGAGCCTGGTTCATCAAGAACCGTCGCTTGCGATTCGGATAACCCTATGTGATCAACTGTATCCATCTGGAAGCTCTGTCTGTTGTTCCGCCCTTCCCCAAGCCGCGCTGTCGGCGGCCACGTGAGCTGCTAACTCACAGCAATAATCTCATAGCGGATTTCACCACGTGGCACATTCACACGCACGGTCTGTCCAACCCTGGCGCGCATCAGTGCCTCTCCCAGCGGACTCTTTGCCGATACTTCCATGACATCAGAATCCGTATCAAAGGATCCTTTGCCGATTTCGCCCACCAGCCGAAACAGTTCCATATCCTTGGTTTTCAAATCCCGGACTTTAACTGTACTGCCGAGGAATACCATGTCCGCCGGAATATCGTTGGGATCCACCACGGAGGCAAAACGCAACCGCAGTTCCAAGTCCTTGATGCGGGCCTCCAGCAGCGCCAGTTCTTCGCGGGCGGCATGATAATCGGCATTTTCCTTGAGATCACCCTTTTCTCTCGCCTCGGCAATGCGCGCAGCGATTGAGGGACGGGTATCAATCATGGTTTTCAGGTGTTCCTGGAGTTTCTGTTTCTCTTCTTTGGTCAGCAGTTGCATTTCCATTTCGTAACCTCTTGATTAAAACGATTCATCTTGCATCATGTTTCAGGGCGGCCACCAAAGGCTATCACCTCGTCTCATCCAAGCCCAGAAACTGTTTCATGTGCTGGTCATAAATCTCTTCTGCGGCCGGCTCTGTTAAATTGAGCCGCAATTCGTTGATAACTTTCGTACCCTGGCGAATCCATGCTTGAAAACAGCCATGACAGACGCTCTGGTAAATTTGCTCTCCCAGCGCCCCGCCAAACGGCCTTTCCGCCATTTTAGCCGTCACACGCCCACAGCGCCGGCATTGGATATTGCCCGCCGCGGCCAGTTCCGGCGTCAAC
Organism: Planctomycetota bacterium; assembly: GCA_021852275.1. GTDB lineage: Bacteria > Planctomycetota > Phycisphaerae > WQYP01 > WQYP01 > JABEVA01. The sequence continues at coordinate 2,734 of JAJZNX010000194.1, forward strand.
TGGGCGACCTTTTCGGCCGGTACTTCGGCGCCCATGTCCTTGAGCATATCCGCCATCTGATTGCGCGGCATTAAATCACCCTTTTCCTGGGCAACTTTATACCCTTGGGTCAAGGTATTCACGGCCCCTTCCGTATCACCAACGCCGCGCTGGGCCAGGGCCAAAAGAACATACCCCTGCGAAAGACCAGGGTTAAGCTTAATGGCCTGCAATAACACCGGCACGGCTTCCTTAAAGGCCGCACCATCCACGTAAGTTCGCCCGAGTGAAAAATAACCCAGCTCATTTTCTGGATCGGCAAGAACCATATTTTTAAATCGTTCTACCCGTTGCTGGTCCAGCATTATGCACTCCTGTAAATTCCACTGATCTATACCGGGGAAAAACAACACCCGCTGCGGCCACGTCCTATTGTAGCGTGTACGTCGTCAGGTTCCAAAGAGCCAGCTCCCCGGTGGACTATTGGACGCAAACAGCACATTGCTGTAGACGATGTGCGCTGGCCGCAACGGCTCCCTCAGGGTATCCTGTCCTGCATGCGCATGGCTTTAATCGCCAATATGAATAAACCCGATGCCGCCAGTGCGGCGCAAGAACTGGCCGACTGGATTCCCCGCCAGGTGTCCAATACGCAGACTCGATTTTTCACCGTAGCCTGTGCCCGGAATCTGGCGGACTTTCAGCCGGATATCGTGGTAACCCTGGGCGGTGACGGTACCATTTTACAAGCCGCGCGCGTGTTGCTGGGGCAGGGAGCGCCGGTGCTGGGAATCAATTTTGGCAAGCTCGGTTATCTGGCTGGATTCTCCATGGAGGAGTTCAAAGCTCATATTGCCGCTATTGTTGCCAAACGTATGCCCCTGACCTCGCGATTGATGATCCGCGGCGGAATCTACGGGCATTGCGGAGGCAGCCTCGACCACAACAACGCAACGTCCCAAGCTCCACTTTTTGAGCATGTGGCCCTCAACGATATTGTCATTAATTCCGGGGCCCCGTTCCGCATGATCGAAATAAAAGTACTTATCGATGGCCATCACACCACTACCTTCCGCGGAGACGGTCTGATTGTTTCCACCCCCTCCGGTTCCACAGGCTACAACCTTTCAGCCAATGGACCTCTGCTTTCCCCGGATGTAGCCGCCATGGTCGTTACCCCCATTTGCGCTCATTCTTTGTCGTTTCGCCCCGTTGTCATTGCCGATCATGCCCTGGTTCGCATTGAACCGGTCCGCGTCAACGAAGGCACGAGAGTCTGCTTTGACGGGCAGGTGCTCGAGCCTTTGCGGCCAGATCATTACGTTCTGATCCGGCGGGCGGAGCAATCGTTAAAGCTGGTGGAAAATCCCACCCTGTCGCACTGGCAATTGCTGGGCAATAAACTGCAATGGGCCACCAGCCCCGGGGTCTGACTACCGCCGACTTTTCTCGCAGGAGCCATCGATGTCATCCATGCCTTCAACGCCCCCCGCCATCAATGATCAACCGCCGCCGCGACAATATGTTTTGCGTCGGGCCCAGTGGGAATCTATTTTTGAATTCAGCCGCATCTTCAAGGCTTTTCGCCAGGCCATCCAGCCCACATGCCTGCTGGCGGCACTGGCGGCCATTGCGATTATCTACACCAGCGGCCGACTCTTAGATCTGGTGTGGGGGCCGCAGGTGTTGCCCGGCGAAATAACCGCGTATGTATCGGCACCGCATACCTATTACCGGCAATTGCTGCAATCCAATCGTGATTCGCGCGTGGCTCAACTGGGCGTACTCATGGAAACATGTGGAGAGCCTTTCAGCCTGGCGGATTACAAAACTCTGCCCGCATCGCCCCGGCTGGCCTATGCCCGGTTATGCAGCGCTTATGAAAAAAGTTACTTTTCCCGTTTGCAAGCCACTCCCCCTATTTCCGCCGCCGAGCGACGAATCGCCTCCGGACGATTGCAAAGCAAAATGCGGGTGCTGCGACAAACCGTGGGGACCGGCATCTTTGCCGCTTTCCTGCGTTACGAAACGCGCCAATTTTCCGCCCTCTGCTCCAACACACTCCATCCGCTGACTATTGTGCCCACCGGCAACTCTGGCACCACCGGATACGCCTCCCATCTGGCCATCACCGGCAATTTACTGCCCGAATATCGCAAACCAGTGCTCACCTCACCTTCTATAGCAGGATCCATCGCAGACATGGTGTGGGCTGGCCCAGTCTGGATGCTGGCTGGCGCACCGCCGCTTTATCGGATGCACGGCGAAACAGGCATGTCTCTGTGGCTGCATCGCGCGGCTTACCTGCTGAGCATTGTGGCTTTTCTGGCCATTTCCCTCATCGCCATTGCCTTGGCCGGGGCGGTTATATGTCGCCGCGCCATGCTTCAATCCACGGGCCGCGACGCCGATTGGCCTGTGCTCTGGCGTTTTGCCCGCCGCAAACTTTTCACGTTTATTCTGACCCCGCTGCTGCCATTTCTGACTATTTTTGGCACCGGCCTGGTTTTAACTTTACTGGCGCTGCCGGGAGCCATTCCATTCATTGGAGAAATATTTATCGGGGTATTTTTCGCGGTTTTTCTCCTGGGTGGCTTGCTGATCATGCTGATGCTGCTGGGACTTCTGGGCGGTTTCATGCTCATGTATCCAACCATTGCCGCGGAAGACTCAGATTCTTTTGATGCCATCAGCCGCAGTTTCAGTTACGTGTATGCGGCACCGTGGCGACTGGCCTTTTATTCTCTGCTGGGCCTGATTTATGGCGTTATCACCAACCTGTTTGTAAGTTTTTCCCTGTTTTTACTGCTGGCGGCCACCCATCTTTTTCTCGGATGGGGCATGAATGTGTTTGGCCATGTGCATGGATGGTATTCCGGACAAGGCAAGCTGGATACCATCTGGCCCACTCCGACTTTCGAGCATCTTAGCCCCCACATCAACTGGTGGGCCATGAGCGGATCGGAATTTCTCGGTGCCCAGGCCCTTTATTTCTGGCTGTTTTTAACCATCAGCCTGATCGGTGCCTATACCATTTCTTATTTTTTCTGTGCTAATTCGGCCATTTATCTGCTCATTCGCCGACATGTGGATGGTCAACCTCCGGAAGATATCGCCGATATTCCCGCGTCGATGCAGGCAGTCGCCAAATCCTCCCTGGCCGCGACCGTTCCCGCCGCCACATCTGACACGTGAACTTTGCGACCTCCGGCCATACAATGCGTTAGATGGTTGGGTACACTTTGTACGCCCGCCTCGGCCAGGTGTGGTGCCAACGTTAATGTCGCCTTCATTGCCGCAGGGTGTAACTACCGCCCGGAATGTGCGTACGGGTGGGCACTGATCAAAATTAATTACATTTCTTAAGGACTTTCGACATGATGCCGACTGCGATTCTTGCAACCACGAATTGGGTTAAATTCCTGGGCCATTTTCATCCGCTTCTGGTGCATCTGCCCATCGGCTTCCTGGTGCTGCTGGGATTGATGGAACTCGTTGCGATCTTCAAAAAATACCGGCACATCACGGCAGCCCGTGGGTTTATTCTGGTGCTACTCGCACCCGCGGCTATGGTAACGGCTGCGTGCGGATGGTTACTGGCCTCCGGCGGCGGCTACAATCACCACATTTTGTTCTGGCATCGCTGGCTGGGCACCACTGTGGCGGTGCTAAGTGTCGCCCTTCTGGCGATCTGGTTATGGCGAAAAAATGTTGGACCTGCTTACTATTCCCTGCTGCTGCCTGCTCTGATCATCATGGCCATTGCCGCCCATTTTGGTGGATCACTGACTTTTGGCAGCCGCTATTTAAGCAAATACGCACCACCGCTGCTCAAGCCACTTTTGGGAGATCGACAGGCAAAACACTCTCCGGCCAGCGCCACCGGCGAGCTGCAATCGCAGCCTGTGGCCGCTGCGGCCGCCCATGCCCATAATCACACGTGGCAACACCCGATGTTGCTGCCGGTCTCGGACACCCCGACCAGCTTTTACCATCGTTACGTGCAGCGTTTTTTCACGCAGAATTGCATACATTGTCACGGTCGCGACAAACAAAAGGGCCATTTGCGATTGGATTCCTACAAGTGGGTGCGCTACGGCAGCCGGGGCCGGCCGGTGGTAATTCCCGGCAATCCTGACCGAAGTTTGTTGTATCGGTTAATAGCCCGTCCACGGTGGCAGCGACATCACATGCCGCCGCGCAGTCGCCGCCAGCTTACTGCAGGCCAGATTGCTCTTATCCGCTGGTGGATTGCCAAAGGTGCCAGCGGCACGGCCACATTGAACTCCATGCACCCGCCGCAAAATATCCAAAACATTATTCAACATCTGCCGGCCCGGGACCGATCTGGCCCGACCGCCGGAGAGGACCATGTCCACGCACTGGTCTGGCGTGATGTCACACATTAACATGCACCAAAGGAACGCGGAAGTCCGTGTTCCACGTGGCGCTCACGTGAGCCGCTCCGTTCGCAGGGCCTCTCCATGACGCGATGACGCGCCACAGCATGGTCTGTCGATGCACAAAATCATCTGTCCCCGTATGATATACACCTTGCACCATGCGCGGTCGGATGACCCACCGCGACACTGGCCCTGATGGTCAGGTACCCATCAGCGTTTGATGGCGGCCTGGCTTTTTTAAGAAAAAAGGTTTCTGGTATGGCCGGACATTCCCATTGGAAGTCGATCAAACATAAGAAAGCCGTCGTCGATGCCCGCCGCGGCAAAGTCTGGAGCAAGCTGGCCCGACTCATCATCATCGCGGCCAAGCGCGGTGGAAACCCTGACGACAATCTGGCTTTGCGCTACGCCATGGACAAAGCCCGCGCCGCCAATATGCCCAATGATACGATTGAAAAAGCGGTCAAACGCGGCACCGGCGAACTGGGCGGCGCTAACTACGAAAGCGTTATTTACGAAGGCTATGGTTCCGGAGGAGTGGCTATTTTGGTGGATGCCCTTACCGACAACCGCAACCGCACGGCCGGGGAAATTCGCATGATTTTTGATAAAAACGGCGGAGCCGTGGGGGCTGCTAATTCCGTGGGTTGGATGTTCTCAGTGCAGGGAATTATCGCCATTGATAAAGCCGCCATCGCCGAAGACGCTCTGCTCGAACTTGCCCTTGAAGCCGGTGCCCAGGATGTACAAACCTCGCCGGAAGGTTATGTCATCCAAACCCAGATGGCTGATCTGGAGAAAGTTCGCAAGGCGGTAGCCGGTGCCAACGTACCGATTGTATCCGCGGAATTGGTAAAAGTTCCCAGCCAAACCATTGCGGTCAGCGGCGAAGCGGCGGCAAAGATACAGGCCCTGATCGACGCCCTGGAGGACAACGACGACGTACAAAATGTTTATTCCAATGCCCAGTGGGAAGATTAATTCGCAAATCTTACCGTGATAAATTAGCCGCCACAAGACCCATGGCATTCACATCGGCAAGGGCATCATCGAGCGTTCTCGCGATGGCGGTGTGATTTTCCGTCTGCATCAGCCCCGCGATAGAAGGCCCCACTGAAGCACTGGCGTTGACCATACCGGGCACCGCGGCATCCAGATTGATGCGCAGCACGCTGGCATTATGTGGATCTACACATACCCCGGAGGTGTCATCTTCGGCGCTGGAAATAACCTCCTGGCCCAGTTTCTGGCCGTTGATATTAACGTGTGCATTACGTATCAACGTCAAATGAATCTGACTGGCTGGCACTGGCTTGGCAGCCAAGGGTCGCACTGCCGATGCAGCCCCAAAGCATGGTCCAACGCCAGCCACAACCGCCACGACTATACCGGCTAAAGCGCAGCGAGTTTTACCTGGTGACATTTCGATTGAATTAGCATGATCACTCATGGATTGCTCCAGAATATCCGCGGCCGTAACGAAAATTTTCGGTGGGTAAACTATCCCTCGATGGCACTCTTGAGAACAACTGGCATCCAGCCAATCTCCAGGGATACTTTCAGGCGACAAGTTCAATCCAGACGCCACACCCCGCTGCACAATCCATTGGCAGCCCGTCAATTTGGCAGCAATGATGGAGCTTTCAGATCCAGCCATTGCCACCAGGAACCATCTTGTGACACGGCAAACGCCATGCCCACGCACCACCCCGCAAATCTTTGCGGGATGCGAGCGTCGTGGACCATAATAGGTTGAGGTAAATCAGAAGTCAAATAAAAAAGCTTCCCTGATGGGTTGAAACGCGGCGTGTATAGTGCAAATTTCTGGGCGAGCGCAGCCTCGACGCTCCGCTATTGTGCACCCTCCGCCGCCTTTCGAAGGGTGAGAAAGGCTTCCTTAAGCGCATGACTGACAGCGCTGTCTGGCTCCGCGAGTAAAAGATCCTGATACGCATTAAGGAAATCAGTTCGCAACCGGTGGAACAGGTGTAAAAAGTGCCGCAGGAAACCCAGTCCATCCAGAATTGCAATCTCTACGCCACCTAAATCCTCATATTTTGCTGCCGCATATTGCCGTACCTCGGCAGCAATCGGCTCGGTTGTTACGAAGACATAATTTCTCATTGTTGCCGCATACGGCTTGATTTTGGCCAATGCAATATCGATGTCGGAGATCACTACAGACTTCATTTTAATTTCGTAGGCGGTGATAATACTTTCATCATTAATTAAGGTAATTTCGATGTCTCCAGCGGAACCCGTCTGTTTGTCGGCAGCGTTATGCTGGTGGAGAGGTAATATGCGCTCCCCCTGTTTGTTGGTGGCAGCACGGTACGCCGCGGCAACAATGAGTACGGGAACCCGCGAAGCGCTCTTACAGGCCAGGTGTTGGGCGATAAGCGAAACAATGTCCTCTGACTACGTTGGATGTCCCGAACCAAGCCTTGAATGCTCTCTTTCCGATGGTCGCGCTCAATCACTAACAAGCGCAGCGTCTCCGCCAAGACGGTCTTTGCCGCTACACGCCTGGTCTGGATGTCCTCAAAAAGCATCAATAATGCTTTGTACATGTCCGCCGGCCGACCCTCCAACTCCGTATCCGGGGTCAGGGCGATATTTTTTGTACGGAAGCCCGGCGTTAGAAAGGCGGTGGTCGATTTTATTGGCAGATAATAGGGCTTTTCAAGCAATCGCTGAATGTACCGTTCATCATATAGCCGCCCGGAATAGGCATCGCCCTTGGTTTCGCCAGCGATGTCCGTATATGGCTTGCGAATGTCTAACTTCGGATTCGCTGTCTTGGCCAGCGTGCATGCCAGGAGAGCACGAACACCCGCGCGATTTTTCAAGCATAGAGCCACTTTCTCCACTCGCTCCCGTACTGCTGTCTTGGCAATGAAAGATCGGCCTTTGTCCCGCCCTTCGGCACTGGCATACAGTTTTTTAATTATTTTAGAACAATAATCCATGTTTGTGCACCCCTCCACTGCCGACTGTTGCGGGATTGTAATTCGTCCACAGTGCTTCCACCCGTTTGCCCTTGGTGGAATGGTTGGTTCTGGATGCGGTTACTGTTTTCCACCACCGCCCCGATGGGTAAAGCTGATCCATGAGGCTGCATGGATAGTTGGAGATGGCAACCTTACCCTGTACCTCATTTAGCACCTTGGCCAGAGCGCGGTGCTGCTCATCGGTCATTTCATAACCGTAGGCTTTTGTGTCACCACGGGTTTCGTGAACATAGGGCGGATCGCAATAGAACAGCGTCTCTGGAGAATCATACAAATGGATCACCTGAATTGCAGGGCGGTTTTCTATCTGCACCCTAAGCAGACGGTTGGCGATTTCCGGCAACATGGTAACGCCGCCCAACCACCGGCTGATAACCCCGCTCATGCCAGCGCGGCTGGTGTTCTTGCAATTTGCCCAACGCCCGATGGTGGCCGTCTGGGCCAAACCGGTGCGCACTTGCCTGGCTCTTACATAAAACCGCCGGGCTCGCTCCAACATGGTAAGATCAGGGTCCAGCCGACATGCCAACGCAAATTCCTCGCGCGAAAATGGCGTTAGACCGATGACCTCAACCAATTTTTCTTTCTCCTCCCTCAAAACGCGGAAAAAGTTGCATACCTCCCCGTCGACATCGTTGTAGGTCTCAATCGCAGACGGTGGACGATTCAGCAGTACAGCACCCGATCCGGCAAAAGGCTCGCAATAATGACGGCATCGCGGCAGCAACGGAAGAAGCCAATCTAAATGAGAGAACTTACCGCCGTACCAACCAAACGGAATCAGCTTTTTAGCAGACAGCCCCAATACGCGAGGTGGGCTGGCAACGCGCATCATTTTTCTGTGAGCACGTATTTGGACTGTTTCAAGCACCCGCGAATCCCGAATCATGCGACAATCCTCTGCCGATTTCAGCTTAGAGCATAGCCGGTTAAGCATCCATCCTCAACCAACCATCATGACCCAGCCGTTGCAATTTCTCCTGGTTTGAGGTTCTCGCCGTATGCCAGAAGTGCCGCGATGGGTAGTCGGTGATCAGCCGCCGCTCCGTCTGCGTCGCCCGCTGTGGCAGATACGCCGTACTCGGATACAATCCACCATAGACCATGAATCGCCCTGTACTTAAACTTGGTTCCCGCGGCAGCCTGCTGGCCACAACCCAGGCCCGGCAGGTTATCGCCTTGCTGGAGCCATTTCTGGGCGGGCGAAAAATTGAACTGGTCATCATCACCACATCCGGAGATAAAAACACCGATACTCCGCTGGCTCAATCCGGCGGCAAAGGTCTGTTCATCAAAGAAATCGAGACCGAACTGCTGGCGGGCCGCATTGATCTGGCCGTCCATTCCGCCAAAGATATGCCCACCGAAATTCCGCCGGGGCTGGTCATTGCCGCCACTCCCCCCCGCCAACCTCCCAACGATGTGTGGATTGGCCATGCCGGTTTAGCCTTGACGGACTTGCCCCCCGGCTCAATCGTCGGCACCTCCTCGCCGCGGCGACAGGCCCAGATACTCTCCCGTCGGGCCGATATTCGCGTGGAGCCGCTGCGCGGAAATATCGACACGCGTCTCAAGAAGGTTCGCGATGGCGTGGTGGCTGGTACCCTGCTCGCCCAGGCGGGGTTAATGCGCGCGGACATGCTGCCGCCGGAAGGCCAGATTTTACCCTGTGAAGAATTCATCCCCGCCGCCGGCCAAGGCACCCTGGCCATTCAAGCCCGATGGGATGATGAATTAGTCTGCACCCTGGCCAAAACCATTCATCACCGCCCTACCTTTGCCGCCTTGGATTTTGAACGCAACATTATACGGGTCTTGGCCGGCAACTGTATGGCTCCCATCGGCGTTTGCGCTCAACAGCGCGGTGTCGTGGATGGCGTGGCCCAACCGGGATGGATCGTTCGTGCGATTGTTGCCACCCCCGACGCCCGTCATGTCGCTCGCGGAACCCTGTTGACGGAAAATCCTTCCGCAGCGGGCTTAAACGCCCTGCTCCAGCCGCTGCTGGATATGCTCCAGAGCCGCGGCTCCGATGACATTCTGGCCCAAATCGGCACTGCAGGACATTAGCAACCTTTCTGGCCGCCGGTGCCGAGCGTACGTCGGCTCACGAGCCTGCCACTTGCCCGGAGTCGCGGCCTTCTGTAATCTTTGCGGAACGGGCCGGAACCACTTTTCCGGCGAGACTTCAATGCTGGAAGGTTTCCATGAAAATTTCCCTGAACTGGATCGCTCAATATTTAGACCAGGGTGTTGCGGCGCATGAAGCCTGCGAGGCTTTGCTCAATGCCGGGTTGCCGGTGGAATCGGTTGTGGAGACCGAGCACGGCCATCTTCTGGATGTGGAGGTAACCAGCAATCGCAGTGACTGCCTGTGCCATCTGGGCATGGCCCGCGAATTGGCGGCGCTGCTGGGTCGAAAATTCCACCTGCCAAAAGTGGACTTGCGGGAATCCGGACGCCCCGTAAACAAACTGGCCCAGGTGCGTATCGAAGATGACGCCGGCTGTATGCGTTATGTGGCCCGGGTCATCAACAATGTGCACGTCGGAGCATCTCCGGCCTGGCTTAAAAACGCTTTGGAAACCGTAGGCCAGCGCAGCATCAACAATGTAGTGGATGTTACCAATTACGTGCTGCTGGAAACGGGCCAACCACTGCACGCCTTTGATCTGGATCAATTGGCGAAGCGGCAAATTGTGGTCCGACGGGCCAGAGCCGGCGAAAAGCTGGTAACCATTGATGGCCAAACCCGCGAGCTCCAGCCATCCATGTTGGTCATTGCCGATGAGCAGTCGCCGGTGGCGGTGGCGGGTATTATGGGAGGGAAAATTTCCGGCGTAACCGAAGCCACTGTGAACGTGCTGCTGGAATCGGCGAGGTTTGACCCATTAACCATTCGCCAAACCGCCCGGGCTTTGTCCTTGAGCAGTGAATCATCCTACCGCTTTGAACGCGGTATAGATCCCACAGCCACCGAATGGGCTTCGCTCCGGGCGGCGGCATTGCTTATGGAAGTCGCCGGCGGAGATTTAGCCTCTGGGGTATGCGCAGTTGGAAATGTGGCTGACCGCAGCCGCGAAGTTCGCCTGCGGCTGAGGCAGGTCAAGCGGATTGTCGGAGTCGATATTCCTCCGGAGCAAATCCATCAGATTCTTACCCGGTTGGAATTTTCACCCCGCGCGGATGGCCCGGATTTAGTCTGTCGGGTACCTTCCCATCGGCTGGATGTATCGCGGGAAATCGACCTGATTGAAGAAATATGCCGGGTGTGGGGTTATGGCAAAATCCCGGTGGAGCAAAAGATTTCTCATGCGGTGCGGCTGATGGACCGGGCCCAGGAAGCCGGGCGATTGATAAGAACCTCCCTGGCCGGTGCCGGTGCCAGCGAGGCGATTACGTTTAGTTTTGTGGATGCGGCCGAAGCACAATTGTTCCTGGAGCCGACGGCAGGTCGACCGCTGCGCGTAAGCGATGCGGTTCGCAAGGTGAGCAACACCCTGCGTCCCGGCATATTTCCAGGATTGCTGCGTTCGCGGCGGCATAACGAAACCAATGGCCAGATGAACGCCTTTTTGTTTGAGGTTGCCGGCATTTATTTTCAGGCGGCTGGCCAGCCCGGCGACAAGCCTTTTGAGGAGCCACAGTTGGCCCTGGTCGGTGATTCGGTGTCCCAGATGACTGGTGCTCTGGAATTGCTGGTGCATAAATTAAATCGGCAAGCGGTACTGCGGGTGCATCCGAAGGATTTTATCATGTTTGCCCGCGGTACCTCCGGCGAGGTGCGAGTCACGGTAGACGATCACGGCGAAACGGTGCTGGGATCTGTGGGCATGTTCAGCCCGAAGGTGCAGGCGCACTACGATTTAAAACATGCCGCGTCCGGTATCCAGGTACGTTGGTCTACGTTGCTGCATTTATTTGAGCCGATACCTGGCGCCCGTCCGATTCCGCGTTTTCCCGCGGTACGACGGGATTTATCCGTGGTGGTCGATGAAGCAGTGCGTTGGGGAACTCTTCGAGATCTGCTGATGGACTTGGCGCTGGAATTTCTCCAGAGCGTGGAGTTTGTGGGTGTATTTCGGGGTAAACAGGTTGGAACCGGACGTAAAAGCGTTACCTTAACGCTGGTTTTTCGCAATCCTCAGGCCACGCTTCGGTCACAGGAGGTGGACCTGCAGATTCAGCGTGCCTTGGCTGCTTTGCAGCTTCGCTGCGGCGCGGTATTGCGGGTATAATGGCTATCCTGCCGGGGTGACCACCGGCCCAAAGCTGTTTTGTGCGGGCAGTGGTGAATTTTAAACTTCCTCTGACCGATAAACAGTAAGGGTGTGTTGCCCTCGGCGTTGACATGCGCGGCTTGATTATTGGAATCGGCCCCGCCTAGAATAAATCGCCATGGGCAAAGTCCCATGGTGTGAAACTGCTTTTAGGAGCGCTTGGATGTACGAGAGATTTACAGATCGTGCCCGCAAGGTAATGGCTTTGGCCAACCAGGAGGCGCAGCGCTTTAACCATGAATACATTGGTACCGAACACATTTTGCTCGGACTGGTGAAAGAAGGGTCCGGCGTGGGTGCCACCGTGCTCAAAAACTTGGATATTGACCTGCGCAAGGTGCGCCTGGAAGTGGAGAAACTGGTCAAAAGCGGACCGGATATGGTCACCATGGGTAAACTCCCGCAGACGCCACGGGCCAAAAAAGTCATTGAATACGCGATTGAAGAAGCCCGCAATCTGGGCCACAACTATGTTGGTACGGAGCATCTGCTTCTGGGTCTGCTCCGGGAGCGCGATGGCGTTGCGGCGCAGGTACTGATGAATCTGGGGCTGAAACTGGAGGAAGTGCGGGAAGAAGTACTTAACCTGTTGGGTGCCGGAGTCGAAAGTGAAGCCAACCCTGAAAATAAGGAGGCTAAGACCAAATCGCGGACGCCGGCGCTGGATTCGTTCGGGCGGGATCTGACCGAACTGGCCCGTGAAGGAGCGTTGGACCCGGTCATTGGTCGATCCAATGAAATCGAACGGGTGATTCAGATTTTGTGCCGTCGCACCAAAAACAATCCGGTGCTGCTGGGCGAAGCGGGTGTCGGTAAAACGGCCATTGTGGAAGGCCTGGCGCAGAAAATTGTGGCCAACGATGTTCCGGAAATTTTATTTGAAAAACGCATTGTGGTGCTGGACCTGGCGATGATGGTGGCGGGCACCAAATACCGTGGGCAGTTTGAAGAACGCATCAAGGCGGTGATGAACGAAGTGCGCCGCGCCAAAAATGTGGTGCTCTTCATTGATGA
>JAJZNX010000202.1 GCA_021852275.1 Planctomycetota bacterium
CGTTGCTGATTTCCGGAAGTTTGCTGAGCGTCCGGAGCGGGCTGATGCGAATGGTTTTGGTCATGGCCGCCGGCAAGCTGATGATGGATTTCGCCGGCATGCGCCTGCCATTGCTGATAATGCGGCAATTCCGCAAGTTCCGGGGAATGATTGAGGCCATTAAGCACATCCCTGGCCATCTGCATGTGTTCCAGAGCCGCCTGCTGATATTCCTGGGAAGCAGGCTGATTGTGCTGGGCCTGGGCCTTGGCGGCACGGATTTGCTGCGAGGCGGCCCGCCGCATCTGCTGGCGAACCTGGGCCATGGTTTGCGCGATATCCGGTGCGCCTTGCCGAGCCTGTTTTTTTATTTGGGTTGCAATCTCTGTAGATTTATTGATGGCGGAGGCGATTTTCTTTTGTCGGGCATGAATGGCCGTGGAATTCAAGGGTTTAAGATCGGCAATGGCGCGGGCAGTCTGGGCGGCCAGCGCATCCTGGCGACGGGCCAACTTCCGCACGGCGCGGCTGGTTTGCCGAGATTGCCGTTGCAGGGCCTGGTATTGATGCAGCAACTGGGTCTGATGTTGCGCAGCGCTGCGTAGTTTGGCGGCGGCCTGCACGAGCAAGTTACCACCGGCGGGCACCAGTTGATGCAAGACATTATGGGCGGCGAGTTTGGCGGCCGCACGGGCAGCCTGTAACTTGGCTTGTTGGGCCGGCGAAGGATTTTCGTTCAGCATCTGGTCGGCCTGCTGACGAATGGCATCAGCGACCCGGGCCGCATGCTCCAGGGCGTCAGCGGGCACGGTTTTCTGCTGCAGCCCGGCCAGAGCCTGCTGCACACGATCTGCAAGATGATTGGCAATGACTTTATTCTGCAACGCCTGCTGCCGGGCGGCCTGTTCCTGCGACGATTGCGCCTGGCGCGAAAACCTCTGGAGTTGCCCGGCCTGAGCACGCAAAGTGGAGGCGATATGGCGCTGGGCTTCAAGGCCTGCGGCATTGTTGTTTTGCTGGAGGTTATTAACCGCAGCCTGCATCATGGCGGATGTCAGATGCGGCGCATGAGCGCGGTGCAACTGCTGTGCATGGCTGTGATTGAGCTGGGCAATCGCTTGATTGAGCACCTGCTGTTGCGCCGCCAACGCCCGAAGTTTTTGCTGCTCGCTCACCACATGAAGCGCCGCCTGCAAGCGGGTATTGGTGTGCTTTTGCGACTGAATAATGTCGGTTATGCGTTGCGAGAGCTTTTTGAGCTGGGGCTGAAGTTTATCCGCCTCCGGCGTTTGCAGCACCTTGTTTTGATGCAGCAATCCCTGGAGTTGCCGGGCGGCCTGCTGCTGTAAACGGCTAATGGCCGGTGTTGTTCCAGTAGCCGCTAAAGCATGGGAAATATGAGATTCCTGTTGGGCCAGTTGGGCCAGGGATTTCTTTAACCTTCTTTGCAGGGCAATGTTCTGATTGTCGGCAATAAAACGGTGCATCAGGTGCTGAAGTTGGGATCTGGCCTGGACGAGATCCTGCCGACTTTGAGCCGCCAGGAACTGGCTTTTTCCCGGTTGATTGGCATTAAACCTGGCCTGGGCCATGGCGTTAGCGGAGCGGCGCAAAAGACCGCGGGCTATTTTGTTCGCCTGGGTCGCGATATCGCCATAATCGGTATGGACGAACTGGTGCGTTTTGGTGGCGAGATTTCGGCTGACCGCAGCGATATTGTTTTTTACCTGCGATGCGAGCTTGCGGAAATATGGCGAGAGCGCAGCCTGATGCGGTTGACCGGCAATCTGGGCCGCCAACCCCTGCTGTTGCTGAATCATCTGCATCGCCTGCTGGATGGCGGCCTGCAGGGCGTGCTGAATTTTTTGATCCTGCCGGGCCTGATAACTCTGTTGCAATCCTGGATCAATGATAAATTCATGGAGCGACGTTTCGGTGACATGTTCAACCGGTTCCGCGTTATCGATGGCTTGTAGTTGATAGTTCAACCGGGCAGGGTGCAACAATGGCCATTGCTGCAACATCCGGGCAATGGAGACCATCCATTGCCCTCTGAAGGTGGAAACATTCCGAGATCCCATCGGTATGGAGAAAGTGCGCGGAGCGGAACCATCCACGGAAACAAATGCGTTGATGGCGGTGAGGCGAAACTGGGCCGAGGCCCGAAACACCACAGGCACATGATCGTCGGGGCGTACATGAATGGTTTGTGCGGGTTGAATGATTCGGATGGCCGGCGGTAGAGAAGGTAAAACGACAATGGGCCATTGATTGCGGCCCACATTGCCGATGCGATTATTATTCAGCAAAGCAACACGATAGCTGGTGGTTTTCCACAAAGTGAAAGTGGCCTGATACACTTGCAAGCCCACCGGAGTAAGCGGCAGCGTTTGCGTGGTGGACGTGCCGGGTGCCAGGACCAGGGCACTTTTTTTATTCAATGGTTCGGTGGTGTGGATTATCACCTGCACCTGGGTCCCCTGCAATCCGGTAAGAGAGCCGCTGTCACTGCGCACAATTTTGGCAGGCAGATGCGAGTAGGCAGGATACGTGTAATGCTTTTCATAAAGCGTAATCGCCGGACGGGCAATGACCTTCACGGCATACCATGCCGACGCTCCGTCCGCGGTGACAATACGATACTGAAAGCTGCTTTGATTGTCGGCAAAATCATGCCGAAAGGACCTGGGACCAATGCGGGTCATGGCGGCGGTGGAGCGTTGACCATGGGCATAGAGGGCCTCCACGGAAACACCGGCGTCATTTACAGCAAAACGGGCGCGCGGCGGCGCAGGGAAAAACGCCTGAATGGAAACTGCATCTCCCTGCCCGATGGCGACATTGCCGGGCTGCACCCGGATATTCTGGTTTACAGGTAAGACCGCAGCCCACGGCTCTATCGCCTGCTTAAGCCCACGGGCGACCAGCCCCGGCATCAGCAGGCCAATGACCAGCCACGCTAAAATCAACGGCGCACAATAAAGTACCCATCGCCCCAGCACGCCCAGTGAAACAGCACGCTGCGGGTCCATGGTTTGGGCATCCGCCGCGGCCTGACCAATGACATGGTCCACCAGTTGGCGGGAACCCAGCAGAGCATCCTGCCGGCGCCGCACAAATTCCACCGCGGTCAGAAAACGCTCCTGCGATTCGGGCGTGGCAATATCCATGCTGGTGGCAGCCTGGGCGATATCCAACGGAATCAGCGCCGGACGGAGCAACCGAATGGACGTAGCAAGTATGATTCCCCAAGACAGTATGGTCAACCCCCAGCGCACGATAAAAGGCATGCCGGGGAACCGCCCCAAAAGCAAGGCCGCAGCCAAAGCTACTGCCATAGTAATGGCCGCAACTTTGGTCAGAGCAATGGCGATGCGCACGACGCGATGTCGGCCCGCAACAGCGCGCAACGGCCGATGAAGGCGTTCGGACATTTCCGTGAATTCTGGAAGTGGAGGTACTGCCGACATTTAAAAGTCCTTAGAGCCAGGCGGAAACACGAATCGAGTCTTTCCGCCTGTTATTCTAACGTCCAATCGCATAAATCATTCCATCCACATGCCCCCATGATGGCGTTTATTCTAGACAATGCCATTACGTTTGCGAATAATCCACTCCACCATCACCACCAGCGTAAAGAGAATCAGAAATATAAATTGCAGCAGCTTGGTGTAAAAGCTGTGCGGATTACCGAAAAATCCGGACTGTTCCGGAATATGCAGGGTTCTTTTAAGGTTCGGTATTTGCCTGGCCAGTAAGGCTCCGAACGGTCCGGGCAAAGCGATACCATTACCGGCGGCTGCAATTCGCAGCATTTGCGCCGGGTCACTGGCAGTATCCAACATTTCCAAATCCGGCCGTGGTCGGATCCAAAAGGGAAGAGATTTCACAGTGGCGGTCGGGTCGTCTTTGAGCAGCAAACTCACCGGCGGACCGCGGAGCGTGAGCCGGTAGTGGCCTGATGATAGCCCACTGATGGAGGCTTCATAAAATCCGGGGGAGCCGGGTACACCAATCATCCTGGCGGATGCTACGACCCCACCGGAAGGTGCCGCCGCATTAACCGGAGATGGAATTTTCCGGACTATCGCCCGGAACGCCAGGCCTGTTTCCGGCAGTAGATTTTCTCCCAGAACACGCGCCCGGACGCGCACCATTCGCCCCATCCGAAAAGTATGATGGTTCAAACCGAAGCGAACGTACCGTCCACCGGCGGGCAGTTGTGACCCAACTGCCCAACGCAGAACCTGGGACCATAAGACGTTTTGGAGGTTGTCCCCCCCCACCTGCCGCAGCCGCCAACTTTCGTCGCTGGCCAGATACAACACCCGCCCAGAACCCACGGACATGGTTGCCAGCAGCGCCCGGTGTTTGGACGTCAGACCGTTATGAGCGACATTGGCCCCCGGGTCTCCAATAGCCCATAGCACACGGGCGGCGGGCTTGACATCCGTTTGGCGGCTGTGCCAGTACCAACGCGGCATATTGCGCCACAACTGGGCGTTGTGCCCGTGGGTTAAACCAAACTGGCCAAAACTGGAACTTAAGCCTTCCGCAGTGAGTTGCGGCACAAAACCCCGCCGAAACTGCTCTTCGAGTACGGCCGGAGACCAATGGCTGGTCGGCTTGACCGGCAACAAGGATTGCAGCGGCATACCGATGTAGTCTCCCGGCATGTGCTCAGGACCGGCGATGAGCACCAGTGCCGCACCGCGATTTTTAACCGCAGCCACAATCGCCTGTTGATCGGCGACATTGAGCACGCGCGGCGGTACATCGCCGATAATAATGAGGTTGTAAACCATCCACTGCTTTATCGTTTGCGGCAGAATTTGCGCCAGATAGCTGGGATTTTTGGGAAACGCCTGCAACGCCGGCGGCGCCTGGATTCCCGGAATTTTTACGGGATGCAGAAGAATGGCCTGCAGGTGTACCCGCGGATTGCGGGAAAAATATTTGACCAGATATTGATAATCCCATCCCGGCTGGTCATCCACCAGCAGCACCTGCAGCTTATCGCGCCGCACCGTCACCCGAAAATGCCGCACCGTACCCATGCGATTGAGCACTCCCGGAATGGGCAGAATATGGATGGTATACCGATAGCCCCCCGCCAGCGGTGGATGATCTTTAAAGGCTACAGGCTCAAGCACATCCGGACTATGAGCCTTGATAACTTTAGACTCCAGGAGTTTTTTTCCGCGTAGAAATTCCAACCTCACTACCTTACCGCTCAAACCGGTAATATGAATAAGGGCGGTAGCCTTCACTACGGAATGTTTATATATCCAACCGGGAGCTTGAATCTGTTTAATCGTGGCTGCCGGCGCCGCTTTGTCCGAACCTACCACCAGGGTAAAAACTTTCATGCCGCGTACGGCCAGAAGGCGGGCAATTTCCGCCGGGGCAGGCCCCGCATTTTGTCGCCCGTCCGAAACAACGACCACGCTGGAAGCCCGGCCATTGGCTGCGCGCTGGGCCACGGCTTGAAGCCCGGCGGCGATATTGGTCTGCTTGGCCGTTGAGGACATCGCGCTTTGCAGCACCTGATTGGCATTGACAGGCGTTAAAGTGCCGGCCGCCACACCACGGGTGCCGAAACTTACCACCCGCACCCGATAGCGTTTGTACAACTGGGGAAAAGCCACCTGTGCCTTCGGCGGGCGGTAGCTCAAAACAGCCTGCGCCAATTCCGAGCGCGTCATCATGCCCACCCGGGCCAAAGCCTGCGACACCTGCTGATTTCCGGCGTGAGTCGCCAGGAAAGCGTGATCCTGCCGATTGGCAGCGGCATTTAAATTCTGCAACACCAGATCCATGTTGATGCGCATGGCCCGCCAGGGAAGCGTCTGCTGCGGCAGCGAATTTTTAGCCTGTTGAACCTGTTTGATGATGGTAGTCATCATCGCTTGCAGCCGAATTATTCCAGCGTGTAGAGCGGCACTTTCCTGATGGCCTAAACTCGTGCTCAGGCTACCCGCCACCGCCTGAAATTGGTTTCGCCAGGCACGCAGCCGATGAAGAAATTGCTGATCCACGTGTGATGCCGCCAATCCGATACTAAAACGGCTGCGGCGCTGCAACTGGGCAAAACGCGAAAGCTCCTGACTTAAAATGCTCAGACGGGCCAGGTCCATATCCGTCGAGTCGGACCACACGCCTGGGGAGATATAACCTAATTGACAAGCCCAACGCAACTGCGCCACGTGTGAACCCTGTGGATCGGTCAGGGCCATCGACTGGCTGCGATCCAGCACCAACCAGAGTGTGCCGGCGGAATGAACGTCATGCGTCCAGCGGAGAGTGGGCCGTAAAAGGAGCAGCACCAGCAGGAGGACCAGAGCCAGGCGTAAAATCAAAAGTAACACCAGCGTTCGCCGGGGCACCAGGGATTTCTGGGCCTGATACAAATAGACAATCAAGCCCATGCAAACCACTGCGGCCAGTATGATGAGCCAAAGACCAAGGGCCGGCAGCACCGAAAGATGCCAGCCGGAATTACCCGCTGTTTTAGCGGCCGATTCGACTGCGGCGCTGGCTGCAGTTGTTGCTTGCATGGCAGTGCTCATATCCTGCAACTCCCTGCGGACAGCCTCGCACCCGCCGATGGTCCGCGCATAGACTTAGACCTTGGCATTGGACACCTCCTGCGGCACGGCCGCCAGAGGCGACGTCAGCAACCGACGACACAACAAGACCTCACCAATCAGCATGGCCATCACCAGCAGAACCAGCCACGGCCAAAGATCCACGCCCACCAGCACACTGCTAAGCACACCGGGAATTTGCGCCGGTTTGATCACGCCTTTGATATAGTGCTGATGGGTCAGCCAACTCAGATCGGCCTTGGAAACAAGCTGCGGATCCAACGCACTGGAATCAATGGCGACACTGTAATATACCGGCTGCGGAATGGCCACCGGTTTAAACACCGCCTGATATAATCCCGGTAACTGGGTGTGATTATAAACCATCAGGTATTTACCTTCCGCGGTAATTTGCGGTTGCACTGCGACTGCAACCCCCGCCGGATTGATGATTTTAGCACTTTGCACGGTGGGCTTCACCGGCCCGGTCCAGACAATGGCATCACCAGGTTTTAAAAAGTGCCTCCGGGTATGTTGATTACCGCCCAGCGCCAGGGCATAAACGCATTGATCGACCAGAGGAACAAAACTACCGGCGGCGGTGGGCCAATCATTCCAGGAACCATCTACAGGCGTAGACCAGATCACGACCTTGCCGCCTTCAATGCCCACAGCTTTTTCGAGAATAATCGGATCTCCCCCGGCGGTTGCCAGCAGAACTTTCACCAGCGGGCTGGCTGGCGTAAGCTGCCACCATTTCGACAGAGTAACGCCCACAATCATGTTGCGGTTCAAGGCTGCCAGAATATGAACTATGGAATTACCAGGCTGTTTAATTACCAGCATGGGACTGGTGGAAGCGTGTACCAGCGGCCCCAGGCCGGCCACCGAAAACCCTGCCGCAGGTAAGGCCTGATTCACAAATGACGGCGTGGTGTTTCGGCCCAAAATAAACCAGACCCCATGACCGGCGCGGGCATAATCACCAAGGTTTGCCAACAGCCGCTGCGGCATGGCGACCGGATCGTTGACAACTACGACTGCGTAGTGTGCAAGCTGCAGGCTTTGCGCTGTAGAAATGCTTACCACCCGCGGCTGAATCAAGGCCTTGCGGGCCATTGCTGAAGAAAATGGCTGCATGGCCGCCTGCAAAAAGCGGCTGGCCCTGAACCCCCCGGTGTTCACCGCCTGACTATCAACAATAAGCACTGGAAGATGTCTGCGAACGTGGACGGAAGCAATCGCATGGTTATCTGCGGACAAAGCGTCATGCACATCGGCCTGTACCTTCACCCAGTGAGATCCGGCATTGTTGAAACGATAACGAAAGGTAATCGTCTGCGACTTGCCCGCAGCCAGGTCAGCGATAATCCGCTCTGTGACCATTTTACCGTTGACCAGAAAATGGACAGGCACGTGCGACAACGGCAAGGGTCCGGAATTGCTGATGCTCACGGAAAGCCGCACCGGACGACCTACACCCACCAGCGCCGGCTGAATGTGAATGGATCCGACGGATAAATTGGACAAGGTCGGGGTGACGTGCACCGGCACATCGTAAACCAGTATTTTCCCCGGGCCTGACGGGCTGCGACGCATGAATTGCCGCCATAGCGAAGGATGGTCCACCTGCCACGAAATCGCCCGCTGGTTGGATAACACCAGAATCACTTTCTGAAAATTACTGCCGCGGTTGACCATACGCCGGGCCATAGAAATGGCGGCGGGAATGGAAGAACCGGTGAGACCTGGTGGCTGGTGGCTCAGCGGGCGGAGGAATTGCCGCCGTAACGCTGCTTGATCTGAAGCAAGGACGGGCAATTTGGAAAGCGACACCGGCCGGTGTTCCGCCAGAATGACCGACAGCGTGTCCGCCGGGCGCAACAACGTCATTACGCGGCGCAGAACCTGTGTTTGTTTCTGGAAGTTGGTCTGCCCGCTGCCTCTTAAGCCGGAGGAAATGGAGTGGTCCATCACCACAGCAATATCGCTGGTGGCATGGGAGGAAAACGGATTCAGGTGTCCAGCCCCGAGTATCGGCCGGGCCAGCAAGAATGCCAGAAGAGCCAGCAGGGCAATGCGCAGCAGCAATAGCAACCATTCTTCAATGGTGCGCCGACGTCGTTGCTGAATGGAAGACTCTTCCAGAAACATCATCGCTCCCCATTGAACAGGCGTAGTGCGATGACGGTGCAACAGATGAATCACTATCGGCACACCGGCAGCCAGCAGTCCCAGCAGCAAAATCGGCATTTCAATCATCAGCAGCGTCTCTCATACATACGCTGGGCCAGATAAGCCGTCAGCGCCTGATCAAAAGGCTCTTTGGTATTGAGTACAGCCCGGCTGATGCGCAACGAGTTGGCAGCTTCATGAATGGCCGCCATGTGTTCCCGCAGTCTGGCCATGTACCCGGCGCGAACCAGGGAAGGATCGAGCCGCAACTGGTGGCTGTTGCGTTCCAGATTTTCAAAAAGCGTCCACTTCCGGAAGGGAAAATTTATCTCATCATCGGCCATCACGTGCAGAAGCAGCAGTTCATGCCGGCGATGGCGAAAATGATGCAAGGCCTGAATAAAGGCCTCGGTTTTCTCAAAGCAATCGCTGATCAAAATTACCAGCCCCCGGTGGCCGATACGCTCCGCGACTTCATGGAGCCGCTGGGCCAGCGAAGATTCACCGCCGGATTCGGATTCTTCCAAAGCCTCAATGATGTTCATCAGATGCGACGGTGCACTGCGCGGGGGGATAAATTTTCGAATCTGGTTGTCCAAAGTGATCAGGCCCACCGAATCCTGCTGCCGCAGGGCCAGGTACGCCAGACAAGTCACCAGAAACTGGCCATAGCGCATTTTGCTCAGCGGTTCATTGACGCCACGGTACTTCATGGATCCACTGACATCCAGCACAATATGCGCCTGCAGATTGGTATTGACTTCGTACTGCTTGATATAATAACGATCGGCCTTGGCAAAAACCCGCCAGTCGATGCGTTTGATGTCGTCACCGGGCACATATTGACGATGCTGGGCAAAATCAATGGCAAAACCCAGGTGCGTGGACCGATGCAAACCCTGCACGTACCCGTCCATAAATTGCCGGGCCACCAGTTCCAATCGGCGGATCCGGCCCAGTGCTGCCGGATCCAGCAGGCTCGACGGTGCAACCCGCACCGCGGCCGGAGATAATGTTGCGTTTTCAAGTGCCATGGTCACCCGTAATTACATGAAGCTGATCGTCAGCATGCCGATGTTGCCGGAGCAGTGGATTCCTCCGGCCGGGCATCACACGGTCGCCGCCAAAGAAGAAGCCCCCTGCGATCGCGGTATCTCGCGCAGCAGCCGATCAATGATCTTGTCACTGCTCAAGCCCGCCGCTTCCGCACTAAACGTGGTGAGAATCCGATGGCGCAGCACGGGATGGGCCATCTGCGCAATATCTTCCGTTGTAACATGGACCCGGCCGTGCAGAATTGAACGGGCCTTACCCGCCATAATCAGGTAGATACCCGCCCGCGGCCCGGCCCCCCATTGAATCGATTCGCGGATAAACGCCGGCGCATCTTTTTCATGGGGGCGCGTGGCCCGCACCAGATCGCGGGCATAGGCATACACATGATCCGCCACCGGAACACGCCGAACAATTTGCTGGAGTTGAATCACTGCCGCTGCATCCAGCAGCTTGTTCACGGCCGGACGATAATTGGTAGTCGCCTGCTTCATGATCTGCACTTCTTCATCCGCAGTCGGGTAATTCACCACGGTCATGAACATGAACCGGTCCAACTGGGCTTCCGGCAGGGGATAGGTACCTTCCTGCTCAATCGGGTTCTGTGTGGCCAGCACAAAAAATGGTTCCGGCAATTCATAAGTATGCTCCCCTGCGGTAACCCGGTGTTCCTGCATAGCTTCCAGGAGGGCGGCCTGCGTTTTAGGCGGGGTACGATTGATTTCATCCGCCAGAATCATGCTGGCAAAAATCGGGCCGCGTACAAATCGAAACGAACGCCGCCCCGTGGTGTGATCTTCTTCCAGCACATCGGTTCCGGTGATATCCGAAGGCATTAAATCGGGGGTGAACTGCACCCGTTTGAAGGGCAGATTCATGACATCGCTGATGGTTTTGACCAGCAGCGTTTTCGCCAAACCCGGCACGCCCACCAGCAGGACGTGCCCCTGGCAGAACATCGCGGTCACCACCTGCTCAACAACTTCATGTTGTCCCACAATAACCTTGCCGAGTTGCTCGCACATACTGCGATAGGCCCGTGCTAATTCTTCCACAGCCTGTAAATCCGAACCGGTTACACCTGCCCGTCCCGCCATGGAGGGCGGTTTAATAAGCGGGGAGATGGGCGTGCCAAGTGGTGTAGAGTCAGTCATCCCAATTTCCTTTAAAAAGACCCTGTAAAACAACCCTTCAATACGAATCTAAACGCATTTTACCACGCTTTATTGCTTAAGAGAGTGAATACCAAAACTAAATAAAAGGTGTAAATACAGTTGGACAGCGATGGTTGGAGCATTGGCCATCGGAAACCGACGTTATGGAGGTTGTGAAGTCCGCCTACTCGATGAGATACATTTCCACCTCCTTCGAGCAAGAGGTTACAATGGTTATGATGATGTATAGCACAAGACAGAACATAGTTGCCGAATGCAGACCTAAAGTATACCTTTTGACGGAATGGTCAGAATGATCAACTTTACCGCCATTGATTTTGAAACCGCCAACTATGAACGCAACAGTGCTTGCTCACTGGCCATGATCAAAGTTATGGATGGGGAAATTGTGGACCGATGGTTTGCTCTGATCCGTCCCCCACCGGGCGACTTTATATTCACCTATCTGCACGGCATATCGCCGGAGGATGTCGCCAGCGCCAAAACCTTTGGTGAACATTGGCCTGCAATCCACATGTTCTGCAGTGACACACCGATGCTCGCCGCCCACAATGCGGCTTTTGACCGGGAAGTATTGCAGGCCTGCTGCCGGTATTATCACATTAAGCCGCCGCGTTATCAGTTTGTATGCACGGTGCAGGCAGCCCGATGGGCCTGGCCCCGTTTACCGCGTCACACCCTCGACGCGGTCTGTCGCAAGGTGGACGTGCCACTTAACCATCATGATGCCCAGTCTGATGCCCATGCCTGCGCACAAATTTTACTGCGTACCATCAAAGCCGGATATCAGATCGGTTGCTGATGAAGGCTGCCTCCGGCCAGGAGCCTGTTGTTTCAGATCCATTCAAACTGACTTGCACCGTCGGCCTTTTTCACTTTACCCAAGAGGTACGGCGTTTCGCCCAACGTTCGCAGGTGAGCCATAATGGGTCTGGCGTAATCCGGCCTGACCACAATGCAAAATCCGATGCCCATGTTAAACACGTTGAACATTTCCTGCTCATCCACGGGACCGTTTTTCGCCAGCCAGGTAAAAATCGGCGGAACAGGCCAGGCATCCCGGCGCAGTCGCACGCCCAAGCCATCCGGCAATACCCGCGGCAAATTGCCGGGCAAACCCCCGCCGGTAATATGGCTCATGGCCCTGACGACATGCTTCACCTTGTATTTTTTCAGCAGGGACATTACCGCTTTAACATAAATTCGCGTCGGCTTGAGCAACTCTTCGCCCAGAGTGCATCTGAATTCCTGAATAAAATCACCCGGAGAAAGGTGCAGCTTGTCAAAACATATCTTCCGGACCAATGCGTAGCCATTGGAGTGAATACCGCTGCTGGCCAGGCCAATAACGCTATCGCCGATCTTGACTTCTGAGCCATCTAAAACCTTGTCCCGTTCGACCACCCCCACGGCAAAGCCGGCCATATCAAATTCGCCCGGTGCATAAACAGCAGGCATTTCCGCGGTTTCGCCGCCCAGTAGAGCGGCCCCGGCTTCCACGCAACCATCGGAAATACCTTTGACCATTTCCGTGGTCGTGGCTGGATCCAGCTTATGCAAAGCCAGATAATCAAGGAAAAATAAAGGCTCTCCACCCTGCACGACCAGATCGTTAACGCTCATGGCCACCAAATCGATGCCCACAGTGTCGTACTTTTTCATCTGGGCGGCGATTTTTATTTTAGTCCCCACCCCGTCGGTACAGGCAATAAGCACCGGCTCGCGATAATTGCGGGCGAAAAGCTTTTCGTTGAAGTCCAAGCGGAAAAGCCCGGCGAAAGCTCCATACTTACCCAACACCCGTGGTCCGTACGTTCGAGCACAGAGGTGTTGTATCTGGTCGACCATTTCATCGCCGGCGTCAATATCGACGCCGGCCTGTTTGTACGTGAGATTGCCAAGTTTCTGCTTTTTCATCGGGCGAGAGTGTAGCAGAATATTTGCCGCCTTGCGAGTGTGCGGACCAGCCGCTGAATGCCGGCTTTATCGCGTGTTGTGCATCGCCATGAAAAACTCATTCATGGCCGCATGCATCTGCGGATTCCCGCTGCTCAGGCCGCGGGCCATCATCTGCGGAAGCCGGGCGGCGAAATTACCGCCAGGTCCATGGCCGTGGCCGTGGCCGGGGCCATTGTTGCCATTTTGCGGATGGGCGGCCTTCCACCTGGCATGCATTTTCTTAAAGCGGGCTTTCATCTGGCGCACCACCGCCTGTTGCTGGGTCGGAGTGGCACGGGCAAAGGCGAGCAAAAAAGCCTCGAAATGAGCCCGGCGATTTTGCCACATGGCGCGCCGCTGCGCCGGGGTCATCGTTCGCCATGCAGACCGATTAAAATGATGGCCGGGGTGAAACATGGGAAATTGCAGAGGTTTACCGGCATTTTGCGCCATAATTTTGGCGACTTCCGGCGAAAGCCCCGCCGCCCGCACCGGACTGGTAAAAAACATGCGTCCGTAAACCACTAAAACAGCCAGCACCAGCAGCGCTAATACAATCAAGGATCGCGAGTTGCGGCTGGACTGCTTCAGGCGGTCGATTATTCCGATTTTGGGCATAAATATCTCCTTTTAGCCATTGTTTTAATGCCAAGTGGGTGCCGGTTGTGAAGTGACACCATTCACCTGCGTGATATCCCGGGCCGTACCGACATGCCAATCCGCAAACAAAACATTGGCGGAGGTAAGCTGCCAGGCCGGACCATGAAATGGATACATATCTGCCAGAACCCAAGTACCCGCGGCAGAAAGCAACTGGTAGACATCAATAGTATGGTTCGGGGGCCCTATTTTCCAATTCTGAATGACATCGCCGGAAAGCCCCATGTTGTATTGGTAACTGGTTCCTTCGGCAGCAAAATAAGAGGGGTAAGTCGTGGAAGAACCAGCAGGAGTGAACGCGTTCATATCTGCCGGGCACAACCACGCCGCCGGATTACCATGGTCGTTGATCGGCGGCACCCAATTGGGAGTGGGGATAGTTGCCGGCGGTGGTACCTTGCCAATCACACATTGGATTGGCGGTGGGTCGGTCACCACGATACCCTGATCGGTAGTGATGGAGTAATTGACAGTGGGCATCATCGGCGAAACCGGGAAAATGTTATTGCTGTCCTCCTGAAGATATTCCTGAAATTCCTGTCCCAGGCTATGCAGGTTTGCCTGGCATGCGATTTGTGCAGCTCGCTGCCTTGCCGCCGCCAACGCCGGCAATAACAGGCCGATCAGCAAAGCGATAATAGAAATGACCACCAACAGTTCCACCAGGGTGAAGCCATGCCCCTGCCTCGGGCCGGGGTTCGATAAACGGATATTCTTCATAGTCTTATAATCCTCTAATATTATCCAACAGCCTCAAAACACAAATCCACTGCATCATACAACCGCATGTGTACCAAGCACACACGACCCTGCACACAGAACCAGCAGCGACACACCTTGATAGTAAAACGTCTCTTATTCACTAAAGTTGCAGCAAGCCGCGGATGGCCACACAACACTGCCTGAACGCCCACAGCTTTGGCCAATTCGCAGCGGTCATATTACTGTAACCAAATCCACCGCAAGCGAGAACGATCTGCGGCTGGCAGGACTTTTTGAGAACCGATCTCCAATGGCAATGCCCCACCTGTTTCCGCCGGACCAGCCAAAAGGCCAAACATCGGCCACACTAAAAGTTGACCACCGGATGTTGAGATTAAGAATCGCCTCTATTTTATCTTATTTATCATTGGTTCCCCTTGTCAGCCAACCTTTGCTATAATAAGAGCGTAGTTATGAGGTGTCCGCTGCCACTGGAAAAACGCAGCGTTTAGAAATGGAGAATAACACCCATGAGTCAATTTTCAAATTCCGGCTATAACGACGCCCTGGTTCCATCCGAACAGGCCGATGTCATTGCCCAACGCCGGTTTATCAGCAAAGTTTTCGCCTGGATGACGGTAGGGCTTTCGGTTACAGGCATTGTGGCTCTGTTGGTATCCGGCAATAAGGCCGCTAATCAATTTGTGAATGGCAGCCCACTTACCGGCATTATTCTGCTTGTCCTTATGTTCGGGCTGATTTTTGCTATCCGCGGTGCGGTAGCTAAATTGCCGGCCATCACGGCCACGCTGTTATTTCTACTTTTCAGTGCGGTCATGGGAGCGGCGCTATCGTCGATTTTTCTGGTTTACACAAGAACTTCGATTTTTGAAGTGTTTTTTATCTCCGCAGCCACCTTCGGCAGTTCGGCCGCCTATGGGTATATAACGCAGCGAGATTTGACTTCCTTGGGCCATCTTTGCGGCATGGCACTCTGGGGAATTATCATCGCGATGCTGGTGAACTTCTTCATGCAGAACTCGGCCTTGCAATACCTTATCAGCGTCATTGGGGTATTGGTGTTTGTGGGGCTCACGGCCTACGACACCCAGAAAATCAAGTACATGTATATGGCAGGTCCTGATGGCTCACAGGCTAATGAGAAGGCCTCCATTATCGGAGCCTTGACGCTGTATCTTGACTTTATCAACATTTTTCTTTTCCTCCTGCAGATGCTGGGGCAGCAGCGCGATTGAAATAAGACTTGCATTCAAGCAGGATGGCGCGCATAATGTTGATTGCAACGGCACACCTGCCTGCCTGCGGGCTTTGGTGGGTGGGCCTTTTTCGTAAGAAAAGCGACGGCTTGGACCGGCGCAGGTGTAATTCGCCATCGGCGGACGCTTGCTAACCTGGCCAAGGCAGTCGAAGTTGTTGAAAGGTTTTTATGTCTACTTCCACTTCCCCTATCGGGGCGGGGGCGAATGCGTCTGCCGCCAAAACTACATCCAAGTCCAATGCCACCAACGCGATCGGCGCTCCACCGGCGCACCGTACGGGCAGCATCGTGGTGGAAAATGCCGCGAAAGCGACGGAATCCATCGCCAATGGATTGCCGGTTCTGGGGCGACCCACTGGCAAAACGGACCGCTTTAACGGCATGACCGGTGCCCAGATACTTTTACAGATGTTGCTGGAGCACGGGGTTACGGATGCATTTGGTTATCCGGGTGGAGCAATCTTGCCCACGTTTGACC
Organism: Planctomycetota bacterium; assembly: GCA_021852275.1. Classification (GTDB taxonomy): domain Bacteria; phylum Planctomycetota; class Phycisphaerae; order WQYP01; family WQYP01; genus JABEVA01. The sequence continues at coordinate 16,027 of JAJZNX010000202.1, forward strand.
AACTCTACGAAAAGCAACTGAATTTTATTCTGGTGCGGCATGAACAGGGTGCCGGCCACATGGCTGATGGTTACGCACGCGCCACCGGCAAACCGGGCATTGTGATTGTTACCAGCGGCCCTGGTGCCACCAATACCGTTACCCCGCTGGCGACAGCATACATGGATTCCATACCCATGATCGTTTTTTCCGGCCAGGTGCGAAGCTACCTGATCGGTAACGATGCCTTTCAGGAGGCGGATGTTACCGGCATCACACGACCGGTGACGAAACGAAATTACCTGGTGAAAAATGTGCGCGATCTGCCACGTATCATCAATGAAGCGTTCATTATCGCCACAACGGGCCGGCCTGGTCCGGTGCTGGTGGATTTGCCGGTGGATGTGACTACGGGAAAAATTGAGGATGCAGTGGATGATACGCCATATCTGCCAGGTTACAAAATATACAAGGCTGGCCACAGCAAAATGGTGAAAGCCGCGGCGGATTTAATTAATGCCTCGGAACGTCCGGTGTTGTACGTGGGCGGAGGAGTGATTCTCAGCCAGGCGTGGCCGCACGTGCGTGAAATTGCCCGTAAAGGCAACATTCCCACCACTACGACACTTCTGGGTCTGGGGGCCTTTGATGAAAACAGTCCGCTTAGCCTGCACATGCTGGGCATGCACGGCAGCGCGTATGCCAATTATGCGGTGCAGGAAAGCGATTGTCTGATAGCCGTGGGTGCACGCTTTGACGACCGTGTTACGGGCAACCTGAAACTCTTTGCGCCCAAGGCGAAAATCGTGCACGTGGATATTGACCCTTCCAGCATCAGTAAAAATGTGAAAGTGGATGTGCCAGTGGTGGGTGACGCATGCCTGTGCCTGGAAGAAATGCTGGGCTACATTGAACCGCGTCCACGCAGTTCGTGGCTCTCGCAGGTGGCCCGATGGAAGGTGTCTTTCCCATTTGCCTATAAAGACGATACCGAGCTTTCCAAGCCGCAGGCCATCATCGAGGCCATTAACAAAGTGACCGGCGGAAAAGCGGTGTTCACGACAGGCGTGGGTCAACACCAGATGTGGGCGGCGCAGTTTGTGCGCTGGAGTGTTCCGCGAAGCATGATTACCAGCGGCGGTCTTGGCACCATGGGCTTCGGCCTGCCGGCGGCCATCGGCGCACAGGTCGGCCGTCCGAATGAGTTGGTGATTGATATTGACGGCGATGCCTCCTACATCATGACGGCGATGGAGCTGGCCACCATGAGCCAGTACAACCTGCCGGTGAAAGTGGCAATATTGAACAATCGCTTTCAGGGCATGGTGCGGCAATGGCAGCAACTTTTCTATAAAGGCCGATTTTCGCACAGCGAAATGGTGAACCCGGATTTTGCGGCCATGGCGGAAAGCTTTGGCATCCGGGGTCTGCGCTGCCATCGCAAGCAGGACCTGATTCAATGCGTGGAGGAAATGGTGAACCACCCCGGCCCGTGTGTGGTGGATTTCCTCTGTGAAACGGATGAAAATGTGTATCCAATGGTGGCCAGTGGAAAAGGGCTCCATGAGATGGAGCTGGGCATTGTCGGCTGTGCAGCGCCCAACAGCGATCGGGAAATGGGAACGTTGGCCTGAATCCATCTCATCTGCGCTTTCAGCATCCGACATTGGCGCGGCAACCAGGCAAAACGAAGGGGCCAGGCGGGCTTGCTGAAGGCTTAACCTTCAAGGAGAATTTCATGCGTCATATTTTAACTGCTACGGTAATGAACGAACCCGGCGTGCTGGCCCATGTTGCCAACATGTTTTCCGCCCGGGGATTTAACATTGATTCGCTGGTGGTCGGCCGAACCGAAGATCCCAATTTTTCGCGCATGACTATTGTGGTAAGCGCCGACGAACGCACCCTGGATCAGGTGCGCAAGCAACTGGCTAAAATTGTTACCGTGGTAAAAGTGCGCGACTACAAGGAAACACCATACGTGTCCAGGGATCTGATGCTCATCAAGCTCAGCGCCGCGGCCAGCAGCCGCAGTGAAATTATTGAACTCGCCGCCCTGTTCCGAGGTCGCGTTGTTGATGTGGGCATGAGCAGCCTGATGGTGGAACTTTCCGGTGAAGAAGAAAAACTCGATGCCTTTGTGGAATTGGTGCGTCCCTACGGAATCCGCGAATTGGCGCGCACGGGCGTGATTGCCATGTCTCGCGGAGGGGCTACCAATGCGGGAACAGACGAGGAAGGCCGAACCGATCAGCGCCCCGCCACAGCCCGACCTGCGGTTCGCCAGCCTGTGCCTGCCAAACGGCAGCCCAGTCAACAGGAACTTGAAGCCACTCCTCCGGGGTAACACCCGGTATGCACCTTAAGGGAATTTCCGGGTATACTGGTCTGCCGCGACCGGTCTGCACGCAGCTTCGGCCGAGGCCAGGTGATGGCATAAATTCCAGTGCGTTGGCGAACGACACAGGAAAGGCAAAAGTCACCGATGAATGACCGTGAACGTTTTAACGCGACCATGCACTACCAACCGCGGGATCGCAGTCCCATCTGCGATTTTGGGTTTTGGCCGGAAACCATCGACGGATGGCACCGCCAGGGTTTGCCCGTCTGGGTTACCGGCGGACACGATACCACACACACTGATAAATTCTTCGGCATGGATTTATACAATGGCGGCCCCTCGCCAAACGTGTGTCTTTACCCCGCATTTCCGGCAACGGTGCTGGAAGATCGCGGTGATCATGAAGTGGTGCAGCAGGGCGACGGCGTGCGCGTGTTGCGTAAAAAATATATGGGTTCCATTCCCACCCACCTGGGCCATCTACTGGTGGACCGCGATAGCTGGAACGCGCACTACAAACCTAAACTGGACCCGGCCACGCCCGGCAGATTCCCCAGCGGACCGGACCTGGATCAGGCAATTAAAATATGGACCGACCCGCACCGCTCCACCCCCTGTGTGGGCTGGGGAGGCAGTTTGTTTGGATGGCTGCGCGACTGGATGGGGATGGAAAATATTGCCCTGGTTCCGTATGACGACCCGGCGTGGTTTGAAGAAATGGTAACCACCCTGGCCGATGTTATTGTGGCGATGCTGGGCCGGGTGTTCGCCACCGGGGCCAAGCTGGACGCCATCAGTATGTGGGAGGACATGTGTTTCAATTCCGGACCACTGCTAAGCCCGCCTTTTTTCAAAAAGTACCTGGTACCGCAATACCGGCGCATTACGGATCTGGCCCGCAGGCACGGCGTGGATGTGATATGGGTGGATTGCGACGGGAAAATTGATGATTTGCTGCCTTTATGGCTGGAAGCCGGCGTGAACTGCATGTTTCCCCTGGAAGTAGGCACCTGGCAGGCGGACCCCGTGCAATATCGAAAGCACTACGGCCGTGAACTTTTAATGATGGGCGGATTTGATAAACACATTCTGGCCCGCAGCAAGAAAGATATTGAACACGAAGTGCATCGGTTAACGCCCCTGGTGGAAGAGGGTGGCTTTATCCCCTTTGCCGACCACCGGGTGCCGCCGGATGTACCGCTGGAAAATTATATGTATTACCTTGAGCAGGCACGGCGATTCTGGGGAAAAAATCATTCCAGCCTCAAGCCCATCGGGAAGCTTGATGCGATCAAAGAAAACTTATCGCCGCAGAAATAAACCTATCGACTGACTTGGCGGTCTGGCGATGGAACCGTTCGTGTTGTGTTAAGCAGGCGAGAATTGATGAATCACCCACCTGTTTCACTGAATATTGAAATCCCCACTGGAACGCGAACTGTTTTGCTGGATCAGAACCAGCAAGTGCTGCCACTGACGGAAGTATTGCGTCATTTCGGGTTGCCGCTGAATACCCGCTGTGGCCAGCGCGGAAAATGCGATGGCTGTCTGGTGGATTTGCTGCAGGGAAAGTTGATCCACCTGGTGAATGGTGAAACAATTAACGCCGGGAATCCGTTATTATCCGTGCGGGCCTGTGAATATCGCGTGGCGGATCCGCAGAACTCCCCGCGCGAATTACGGATTTGTGTGCCGGCCAGATCCCTGCTGGCTTATGAGCCGCAGGTGCTCAAGGATTACCGCATCAGTGTGCCGTTTTCCAACTTTCCGTTGTGGCAGCAGATTCCGGTGCAGCGGCAAGAGCCTGATGAGCACAGCGCCACGGTTGACGGGGCGGCCCACTATCTGAAACAATCTTTGGGTTTGCGCTCTACACCGATTGTTACCACCGCAGCCCTGCAACAGTGGAACCAGAAGCGGGGAGTCTCCAAGGTTTGGGCTGTCCTGCAATATCAACCATCCGGCTGGTCGATTACCGCATTTGAACACGAGCCTGTCAGGCAGCCATTGGGAGCGGCCATCGATATCGGTACCACCACTGTGGTGGCACTGCTGGTGGATTTGAGCACCGGCCAGGTGCTGGCACAGGCGGCGAATTTTAACGGGCAGATTAACCTGGCTGATGATGTTGTTACACGCATATCTTTATGCGGGCAGGATCCAACCATGATTGCACGCATGCACGAGGCTATCTGTGAGGACACGATTGTGCCGTTGCTGCGGGAAACATTGGAAATCGCCCGGGTTCCAGCGGACACACCACTGCAAGCGGTGGCGGTAGCGGGTAATACCACCATGCAGCATTTGTTTGCTGGAGAGGATCCTTCCGGACTGGGCACGGTGCCGTTTACGCCCATATTTCTGGAGTATCTACATTTAAACGGCCCCAGGGTATTTACCGCCACCAAGAATGGGGCTGCACCGGCCCAAACCGTTCATCTTCTGCCATCACCGGCTGCTTATGTGGGAGCCGATCTGGCCGCTGGTATTCTGGCCTCCGGGCTAATTTACGATGATGGCCCATCGCTGCTCATTGATATTGGCACCAATGGAGAAATCATCTTCAAAAAGCAGGATTTGCTCCTGGGCTGCGCCACCGCCGCCGGCCCAGCCTTCGAAGGTGCCGGGCTGGCCTGCGGCATGCGAGCTGGTGATGGAGCTATTGCCTACGTACACCTGAAGACCGATCCGCTGCAAATTCAAACCCGGCGAATTGGTGAAAATGGGTATGCCGCCGGATTGTGCGGCTCGGCTTATGTGGATTTTCTGGCGGAAGCCCGCCGCATCGGCCTGATCGATACGATGGGCCGCTTTGATCTTCAAGCCGTGCCGGACGCCCAGGCCCACATGATTGCCTGGCGGCCACGTCGCGGTTCAGTGGAAGACCGGGCGATGGTGCTGGCTTATGGCCAAGCCAAACGCCCCATAGTTGTGGCGGAAGCGGATATTGCTGGGCTCTTATCATCAAAAGCCGCGATTGCCGCAGGAATTATGATTCTGATGAAGCGGGCCGAGGTGACGCCGGCGCAGATTAAACGCGTATATCTGGCAGGCGGTTTTGGAACTTACATGATTGCCGCCAATGCCATCGCCTGCGGACTCTTGCCGGGCTTTACCCCAGAGCAAATAGTAGCCGTAGGCAATACCTCCCTGGCGGGAGCGTACCTTTCGCTGGTTGATGCATCCGCCATGGATGAAATCCGCCGCCTCGCCCGGTGCGTCCAGACCCTTGAATTGAATCTGGACCCCGAATTTGAGACCACGTATATCGATCAACTGGCTCTGCCGGAGGTCCAGCCAAACTAAATCCGACCCATGAACCCTTCCGGAACCGTCATTACTTTTATATGCCGACCAGCGTCTTTGTCCGCAACCTGTACACCAGCCAGGAACCCAGCCACACCGTCGCAGTCAACAGCACAAATCCGGCACCTACAAACACAAAATGACTATTGATAATGGCTACCCATGATCCCGTCCGGGGTGACAAAATTCCCCAGATTTCAATGATGCCGATCCCCATGGCCATCACGATGGTGGTCAGAGTCATGGCGGCGTTGTAGTACCTGGCACCACGTGGCGTGGTGAGCGCCCAATTACAGGCGGAAAGAATAAGGATATTATCCAGGGAATCCACCAGACTCATGCCCGCGGCAAATAAAAGCGGAAATAACAGACAATACCAGAATGGCATACCTTGTGACGCCGTCCCTGCGGAAATAATTAAAATGGCCACTTCGCTGGCGGTATCAAAACCCAGGCCAAACAGAAATCCAACGGTAAACATCTTCCAGTTGTTGTCCACCAATTTCAAGACCGGGCCTAACAGGGGAGTCAGCAGTCCACCGGAAAGATTCGTTTCCACCTGCTGGTTGTTTCCAGTTTGCTCCCCGTCTCGCCACATTTTCGCCTGCCGCCAGGAATGATACAGCCCCCAGAAATTCGCCCCCCCCACCGCCAGCAGCAGCGCGGCCGAAACCACCCCGCCAAAAACCGTTCCGAATTTCAGCAATCCTGAAAGTGAGTGGCTCACTCGACTGACGCTGACAATAAGCAGCAAGGATAAACCTACCACCACCGTGGAATGCCCCAGAGAAAACATCAATCCAACGGAAACTCTCTTCTTTCCAGCAGAAAGCAACCGACGGGTTACGCCGTCAATAGCCGCAATATGATCCGCGTCCAGAGCATGACGAAGCCCGAAGACATACGCCGTTGCAGCCAAGGCCACCAAAGCCGCATGTTTATAAAACACCAGCCCTACCACCACCCACAGGCCCAGGCTCCAGAGAGTCAGGAGGGCCAAGAGCCATAAGCCAGCCGCCTTTACTTCAAGGTTGCGCCGGATGAGTCTCATGATGTTTCCCCTTATGCGCCGGGACACAAGCCTTGCCCCATGTTGATCAACGCACTGCCCGCGCCCCTACGTCTGGGTTCACCAGCAATCGCCATGCAAAGGCCCGGGACGATTATTCACCCTCCAGATGCTTTTCAATTTCCACCATGGCACGGGTTTCGTGTTTAGACCGATAGACCGCCCAGGCAATAATCACAATGGAGATCACTCCAATGGTTGGCGCAATCCAGGAGTGGGAGCTTAGCTGGTTAATAGCACCGGAGGGCAGGTAAGTCTTTTCCGTTTTCCATAGAGAGGCGTCAAACGGCAGCATCAACGGAACAGCCAGCAGTGCCACCATATTCATTACCTTCAGCAGAGGGTTAATGGCGGGGCCGGCGGTATCCTTCAGCGGATCGCCCACCGTATCACCGGTAACCGCGGCTTTGTGTCGCACGGAGCCTTTGCCTTTGTTTTCGGCGGCGCTCCGCGGTTCATCCTCGATGGTCTTTTTGGCGTTGTCCCATGCGCCTCCGGCATTGGCCATGAATACCGCCATCAATTGGCCGGACAAAATAGCTCCCGCTAAAAATCCAGCCAACGCCACAACACCCAGCAGGAAACCGACCAGTAATGGAGAAAGAATGGCCAGGAAACCCGGACCGATTAATTCGCGTTGGGCCGTGGATGTACAGATATGTACCACGCGGCCATAGTCAGGTTTCTTTTCACCGCTCCAGATTTTTGAATCACGGAACTGCAACCGACATTCCTTGACAATTAAAAATGCTGCCCGTCCCACCGCCCGAATGGTCATGGAACTAAACAGAAAAGGAACCGCACCGCCCAGCAGCAATCCCACCAGCAGTTTTGGACTTGCCACCGTCATAATGCCGGACACGGCTCGATATGCCGTTTCCGCGACTCGGGCGTGATCAGACATGCCTCCGGTAGCCACCAGGGTGATAAATGCCGCAAATAAACTAACCGCGGCAATCACAGCCGAACCAATGGCGATGCCTTTGGTGAGGGCTTTGGTGGTATTGCCGGTAGCATCAAGATCAGCCAGCACCTGGCGAGCCCGCGCATAATTGGCCTCCCCCATTTCTTCGCGATCATAACCCATTTCGCCGATACCATTGGCATTATCCGCCACCGGACCGAACACATCCATACTCAAAGTGTTGCCGGCCAGCGTGAGCATGCCAATACCCGTCATGGAGATGCCATAAGCCACAAAAATCGGATTGGTACCCATGAAGATCAGGCTGCTGGCGGTTACGCAACACGCAATGATAACGATAGCACTCACGGAGCTTTCCATACCTACCGACAATCCGGTGATAATGTTGGTAGCCGAGCCTGTGGAGCAGGCTTTGACCATGGAATCCACGGGAGGCTCGTGGGTACCGGTGAAGTATTCCGTAGACAAGTTCAGGGTCAAGGCCAGAATAATGCCAACCAGTGTGGCTTCTGCCGGACGCATATCCAGTCCGTGAATGCCGAAGTTGGCCCACCATGGAGAACTATTCATAACGGCCTGCAGTCCAGCTACATGTGCGATAGCCACACCATTAAACCGCAGATACCAGAAGCCTACCGCCAGAAAGCCCACCGTGCTAAGGACCGCTCCGAGGCGATAACCACGGTTAATGGCCCCCATGGCTGCAGCATCGTTGCCGGTATGAGAGGCACGAACACTGAACGTTGCAATCATATCTGAACACACGCCCACGCCCCGGACCAACAATGGGAAAATCATGCCGATATGACCGAAGCTGGCCCAGCCCAGGATCATAGCGGCCACCATGGTAACTTCATAGCTTTCAAAAATATCCGCAGCCATGCCTGCACAATCGCCGACATTGTCACCAACATTGTCCGCGATGGTAGCCGCGTTTCGCGGATCATCTTCAGGAATATCCTTTTCCACCTTGCCTACCAGATCCGCCCCAACATCCGCCGCCTTGGTATAAATTCCACCACCCACACGCATGAACAAAGCCAGCAGTGTTCCACCAAATCCAAAGCCCAGCAGTGCCTCTGGGGCGCGATTGCCAAAATACATAAAGATGGTGGTTGCTCCGATCAATCCCAATCCATCATTGAGCATGCCAGTAACCGTGCCGGTCCGATAGCCAAGCTGCAATGCTTTACCAAACCCTTGTGGAGCCGCTGCCGCCACCGCCAGGTTTCCTTCCGTCGCCATCAACATACCAACGGTTCCCACCGCCATGGAAAACAGTGAGCCCATTAAAAAGGCAACACCACGTCCGAGCGGCAAATTCCATCCCGCAGCACTGGTCCAACTGGCGGTGGCCACCAGCACCAGTGCAATAAGACCGATTAATGGAAGCAAGGTTTTCCGTTGTCTTCTCAAATAGGCAATGGATCCTTGTCGAATGGCCGATGCCACCTCCTGCATTTTGGCTGTACCACGATCCGCCCTCTTGATCAGACGGATTAAAAATGCTGCATAACACAAACCCGCTATCGCGATGAGTAATACCAGAATCAACGCAACCCGTTCCGGAACAGTAAAACTGGGGGTATATAGAAATCCGAAAGGATGAAACTCACCCGTGACAGATCGAACAGAATGGCTAATCATTCCGCCTTTCACCGGCGGATATTCCTGCTGGGTAATGCCTATGTAAATGGCCAAAAAACCCGCCAGTACGAACGCCATGACCGTACTTTTGGCATGACTCAAAAAAAACTTTTTCCAGTCGTTGACGCTTGTAAAGGTCATAGAGGGTCTCCTTAATCTGAATACCGGGCACAGCACCCCTGGAGCCGCGTTCGGTTCATCACGGTACGTAATACCCGCCTCAACCCAAGCCAGGGCGGAACCTCTCACGCACTTACTTACTTCTAGAGTTAAGCCAGGATGGTGTCAATATATGATGGCTCCTCCCCCGCCGGCCTGTTTTCAGGACTGGGCGGCATTGATCACCGCGGCAACACGGACTGCTGTTCACAAACCACGTCTGGAGAGAACTCTGTGCGCCTGCCCCTTGCGCCGCAGATTTCAGTTGGACTCCTGATCTGGGAGCGCAATCGGCGAGGCTCCCGGGATGGCGTTCTCGCGAGGCCAATACCCTTATCAACATTAGCGATCTGCAACATCAGCCACCTGCATTAAACATACGTATTAAGACCTTGATGCCACCGGAATTGCCGGCAGAGTCGTGTATGTGTCCCACCTGACAACCATCCCCCCCGCGACCATCTCACTTCTTCTTCAGTTCCTGCAAACGTCCGCCAATTAGGAAATTTACCTATTATCAATAAGGGTAAGACCCTACATCACATCCAGTGATTGTCCTATAGGCATACACCCGATGTTTCGGCGATACTTACTTTTGTGCAGTGGCCAACAGCAGCATGGTGCAGCAGTGGCCAGGCATGTGTGATTGCGACATACTTGCGTAGTTTCGCAATTAAATACAATCGCAACGGAAGATGGAGTTGCTGATGTTAGCCCGGATGAATGATGAGATGTGCGAAGTCATGTGCGAGTTCTTCTCGCTGCTGGCCCATCCGAACAGAATCCGGATGTTCTGCGCTCTTCAGCATGGTCCACAAACAGTATCAGCACTGGCGGAACAATCACAAATTTCTTTGCCCAATGCGTCTCAACATCTGCGCGTTATGCGTCAAAACGGAGCGTTGACCCACGTGAAACGGGGCCAGCAGGTGTTTTATCAGATCGCCGATCCCCGATTTATCCAGGCCGCCGAAATCATTCGGGATACTTTGCTGGAAAAAGTCCAGGGTCATGCTCGGCGGACGGCCCAGGGCACGGTGTACCGCAAGAACCCGCGGCCACAGTCGCAATTGGCCCGGCCAGCCACTCTCTCCATGGCCACCAAAGCGCACAATCTACAGAACCGTAACAATGTTATACCTCTATTTAAGAAGGAGTTTTCATTATGACCACCGAAGAATTAACCGCCATAACACCGGACAAGGTGATTGATGCACGCGGCACCGCATGTCCAGGCCCGCTGCTGGAAGCCAAAAAAGGTATCGGTGCAGTGAAAGTAAGCCAGATCATTGAAATCAAATCCAATGACCAAGGCTCACGTAAAGACATCAGTGCATGGTCCGGCAAAATCGGCCATGAATTTCTCGGATTTATTGAAGCGGATGGCCACGACCGGTTGTTTGTACGTCGCAAAAAATAACCGCCGTATCTGCTGAAATACAGGTAATATCGAGGTGCTGTATGGTTGCCACCTTTACTCCTAAAATATTGGTTTTAGCCACAGAACGATGTGCCTATCCCGGCGCAGATGCCGTAGGCAAAGCCCATCTGGAATACGGTTCCAACGTCAGTGTGCTGCGTGTGCCCTCACCGGTACTGTTTCCGATGGACTTTTATCTGCGCTGCTATGCGCGGGGAATAGACGGCATACTCATCGCCGCCTGCGGCTCCGACTGCCCGTATCGTGGTGCTTATGATCGCCTGGCCGCGCGCATTGACAAACTCACTGCCGTGATGAAGCGTGAGGGACTGGAAATTCAGCGAATTCGCCTGACTGCCATTTGTACGGTGTGCATCAAGGCGTATCTCAAGGAAGTTGGTGAACTTAATGATAAATTGCTCAAGCTGGGACCGGTTGATCGTGCCAAGGCCGCCGCCATTGAGCAAATATGCCGGCGGCAACTCAGACCCGCGGCTGCGGTTGCGGTGGTCGAACCCGTCAACGCATGATGAAAGGTGGATGTCATGGTAGCAATGGAGAAACAGATTCATACGGATGTACTGGTCGTTGGCGGCGGCATCGCCGGCATCCAATCCGCCCTGGACATGGCTGATCAGGGATTTAAGGTCATCATCGTCGAGCGGCAATCCAGCATCGGCGGCCAGATGATTGCCTTAAGCAAAGTCTTTCCCACTTTGGATTGCGCCAGTTGCATCACCACACCCAAAATGTCCGCGGCGGCTCATCATCCCAATATTCAATTGATGGTCAATACCGAAGTGAACCAGATTGAAACAATCGGTGCTGGACAGCAGGTTACTGTGACCCGCAAGGCGACTTATGTGGACCCGGAAAAGTGCATCGGCTGCAGGCTATGCGAGTATGCCTGCGAAATTGAATATCCCGACCCTTTTGAACTGGGATTGGGGGCCATACGGGCCATTGCCATTCCCTTTACCAACGCCATTCCTCAAAAGGCGGTGCTGAACCCGGATTATTGCACCACCTGCGGACTATGCGCCAGGGCCTGCCCTACCGACGCCATCGATTATGCCCAGGAGCCGCAAACCTTTACAATTCACGCCGATACGGTCATCGTGGCTTCCGGTTTTGCGCTTAACAGTCTGAATGTAAAACCTCAATACAATGCGGCACAAAGTAAGAATGTCATTTCACCCTTGACTATGGAGCGGCTGCTGGCACCGCACGCTCCATACGGCCGGGTGCTGCGACCTTCGGACGGCAAGATTCCCACCTCCATCGCATTTGTTCAGTGCGCCGGATCACGCGATGAAACCATTGGCGTCCCCTATTGTTCGCGCGTTTGCTGCATGTATGCCATCAAGCAGGCCATGCTGCTTTCCGGCGCGTTGCCGATGGCCGATATCACCATTTACTACATGGATATCCGGGCTTTTGGTAAAGGTTACGAGCAGTTCTACCAGAATGCCAAGGCCATGGGAATTAACTTTGTGCGCGGCAAAGTTGCACGTATTGAATCCGCTCCGAACGATGATATGCTGCTGCACGTTGAACTGACCGAAGAAGCAGTTGATCCCTGCCGCCAGCAGCGCCATGACCTGGTCGTCCTGGCCCAAGGCATGCTGCCGCAGTGGAATGTCTCGGAGCATTCATCGCTGCAGCGCGAATCAGACGGCTTTGTGGCCTCACCCGACGTGATCAATCCAAGCGCCACCAACCTGCCGGGTATTTTCTCCGCCGGTACCGCATCAGGCCCTAAAGATATCGTTGATACGATTACCGAATCCGGAGCGGCCGCCATGGCCGCCCGCCGTTATTTACATCAACAAAAAGGCGATAAAAACCCGGACCTCTCAACCGATAAGGCGGCGGTTCACCTTGTTCAGCGAGACGCGGGAGAAATCCGTGACGGCCAAACCGTCCAAGCCGGGCTTTGAAAGGAGATCCGATGAATACGATCAACAACAGCCAACATGACCACCAGGAGCCTCGCATCGGCGTTTATATCTGCCGCTGCGGTGGAAATATTTCCGACGTGGTGGACGTTGAGCGCGTCGCGGAGGTGTCCCGGCATATACCCGGCGTGGTGGTGGCCAAAGTTCACACTTTTTGCTGCAGTGACCCCGGCCAAAACACCATCAGCCAGGATATTCAGGCAGAAAAGCTCGACCGGGTGGTGGTGGCATCCTGCTCGCCATTTCTCCATGAGTTGACATTTCGCGGAGCGGTGCAGCGAGGCGGTCTGAATCCGTACCTCTACGAGCATGCGAACATTCGCGAGCAAGGTTCCTGGGCGCATAAACATGATCCCGCGGGAGCCACCGCCAAATCCATTCGCATGATTGCCGCGGCTGTGGGCAAATTGCAATATTCCACCCCACTGGATCAAATTCGGCTTCCCAATCATCGCAAGGCACTGGTCATCGGCGGCGGCATCGCCGGCATGAAGGTCGCTGCCGATCTGGCCGGACGCGGCATTCCGGTGCTGCTGGTAGAATCCAGCGGTCGTCTCGGCGGACGGTTAAATCAATGGAATCGGGTGTTTCCAACGGATACCCCCGCCGGCCAACTGGTTACTAAACTCCTGGCCCAACTGGATGCAAACCCGCTGGTGGAAATACTGTTGAATTGCAAAGTCACCGCGGTTACCGGTTTCGTCGGCAGCTTCCAAGTAACCATTGAAGGACCGCTTGGGCCGTCTGGAGCTATGACCACCACACAAACCACCATCGGCGCTATTGTCATGGCCACCGGCTTTAAACCCTATGTTCCCGACGATGGTGAATTTCTCTACAAAAAAGATCCGGGCGTAGTAACAATGCCCGAATTCATTGACCTGATGCGCGGCCAGCCGACTGGCACCGGCGAACTGGTTTACAAAGGCAGAACCATACGCAGCGTCGCATTTCTGCACTGCGTCGGCAGTCGGCAAATTGATGGCGTGCATACACCGCGGGCCGATGGAAAAATCAATACTTACTGCTCCCGTGTCTGCTGTACGACCACGTTGCAGCAGGCCATTGCAGCCAAAGAGCGTTTTCCTTCTCTACAGGTGTACGACCTGCATCAGGATATTCGCACCTATGGCCGCGGGCACGAAGATTATTACGTACGGGCCGGCAAGGCTGGAGTCGTGTTTTTCCGTTATCACGGCGACGAAATACCGCGCGTCACGCCTGCGGACGGTAAACGCCCTGCTGAACCATCATTGCACATCACTTTTAAGGATTACCTCACCTGGGGTGAAGAGTTAACCCTGGATGTGGATATGCTGGTACTGGCCGTGGGCTTAATGGCCGGCGACATCCCCGATCTGATCAATATGTTCAAACTCCCGGTCGGGGAAGATCGCTTCATCCAGGAAATTCACCCCAAGCTGCGACCGGTCGAAATATCCGTTAATGGCGTTCTGTTGGCCGGAACCGTGCAGGGACCGATGAATATTGAAGAAACGCTTAACGCCGCCGGAGCGGCCGCGGTCAAGGCCAGCGCCATGTTCCTGAAAGATGTGGTGGAATTAAATCCTTATGTAGCCCAGGTTGATACCGATCTTTGCCAGGGTAGTGGAGCCTGTGTTACCCAATGCGAATATGACGGAGCCATCGCCATGGTTGAAACCCAGGTAAACGGTAAGACTGTGCGGCAAGCCAAAGTGAACCCGGGCTTGTGTGTAGGTTGCGGGGCCTGTGTGGCGGTATGCCCCACCCGGGCGATTAATCTTAACGGCTGGCGACTGGATCAATACGACGCCATGGTTGATGGTCTGACGGCGGAAATTCCAGAGGTGGCCGCCGCCACGAGTTGATTTTCACACAGGAGATTTTGTCATGTCTGCCAAAACACTCACTGCAGAACAGAAACAGTCGTTGGCCGCGCTGCGCAAGCGCATGGGTGGTATCAGCGAGGAAAAACGCGCCCGGCTCAAGGAACAAACAACCATCCGAAAGGCCATTCGCGAAGCGCTGGCCAAAGGTCCTGTTACTGTGCCGGAACTGGCATCCGCCACTCAATTCCCGGCGCAGCAGGTTTTCTGGCATCTCATGGGCATGAGAAAGTACGGCCTGGTGCGCGAAGTCGGCGATGCGGACCCATACGTTCGTTACGGCCTGGTTGAAAGCGATAAACCGGCAGTACCGGAGAAAAGATCCCTCCAAGGCACAGCGGCACCGAGTTCTGCTCATTAACATGGTATTTCAGGAGGTCCAGCCATGACCACACAACTCCATAAGACACTCCACGAAGAGATGCATTTCTTTGGTGGCAAAGACGTGGATTTATGCATGAATTGCGGAACCTGCACCGTCATTTGTCCCCTGGCACGGGACGAAGGCGGCACGTTTCCAAGACGCATCATCCGCCTGATTCAGACCGGCCAAAAGCGCCTGCTGGTTAAAAGCCTTGATCCATGGCTGTGTTATTATTGCGGAGATTGCTCGGAAAACTGCCCGCGCCAGGCCAATCCCGCCGAAACCATGATGGCATCGCGCCGATATCTGACCTCGCAATATGATTGGACCGGTCTGGCCCGACTATTTTATAAATCTGCTCTGATGGAAATTCTGGCCATTGTGCTGGTGGGCCTTTTCGTCACTGGCCTGTTTGTGTGGTTTCATGGCCCCATGGTGCTTACCTTACCCGTCCAGCTCAACACCTTTGCCCCGGTCAAGTGGGTTGAATTAGGTGACTGGATCATGGCGGGCACACTTTCATTTTTCCTGCTGACCAATGCCGCACGCATGGTCTGGAACACGCTGGACGGAAAACAAATGTTTGGCATTTCCCCCCTGATTTACTTCAAGGCCGTTCCGGTCTTTTTTGATCATATGTTTACCCAGCGGCGATCACGCCAATGTGGATCCACCCGCAGCCGGTCCTTCTGGCTCAAACATCTGCTGCTGGTCAGCGGTTACCTGAGCATGCTGGTATTGGTGCTGATACTGTTGCGCTGGTTCCAGACCGACCGAATTTATCCGATCTACAATCCCCAGCGACTGTGGGGTTATTACGCCACCCTGGCCCTTTTATACCCCACCGGAGCATTCCTAATTTCCCGCTGGCGCAGAAAGGAACCCATTCATTTTTTCAGTGAAGCCAGCGACTGGATATTTCTGGTCATGCTGTTTTTGACTGCGCTTACCGGCATCATGGTCAGCCTGGCCCGCGTCAATGGATTCCCCATGACTACGTATGTGATCTATGTTATTCATCTCTCCATCGCCGTGCCCATGCTGGTGGTGGAGGTGCCCTTCAGCAAATGGTCCCATTTGTTATATCGCCCCTTGGCGATGTATCTGGTCAGCGTCAAAAAGGCTGCGGCGGCGGTTTCACTCAAAACACAACCGGAGGCCGCCACTGCCTGATTGCGGCCAGAAAGGTTTGGTACGCCATGCGTATAATTCTTGATTTGAAAGGAGCTTCTTATGACTGTTCTGGAAACATCTGCATTGGAGGAAAAGCTTTCCGCCCTAACCACTCGTGTGGAATCTCTGGAAAAGTCCGCGGGAAATGACCATCTGGCCCTGGGCGTGATGAGCGGAAACCTGGATACCACCATGGCGGCGTTTATTATCGCCCTGGGGGCTACTGCGTATGATGTGCAAGTGGATATGTTCTTTACATTCTGGGCTATTGCCGCACTGCGCGATCCTAAAAAGGCCGCACGCAAGGGATTTCTGGACAAAATGTTCGGACTGATGTTACCGCGCGGAGCCAGGGCTTTGCCACTCTCCAAACTGCAAATGGCAGGGGTTGGCCCCAAAATGATTCGCGCGGTCATGCAGCAGCGCGGCGTAAAATCGCTGGAAGGCTTAATAAAGGATGCCGGGGAACTTGGGGTTCGCATTCATATATGCGAGATGTCCATGAATGTCATGGGCTTCAAACCTGAAGAAATGATTGATTATCCCAATTTGGACTATGTTGGGGTGGCCACCTTTATTAAATTGATCGGTGAAGCCAAACAGGCATTTTTCCTGTAAACTATAGTCACCAGGCCATTGGCCCTGGAGCTAATGGCGTGGTATCATCGCTGTTTCGTGGTTCACGCGGCGGCGGGAACGAGGAGGTACCGATCGGCTTTTTCTGATTACCTGGCAATTTCGGGCAGTGCAGCCTAAGAGGATCTGATTTTATGGATATGACCACCAATTATCTCGGGATGCAACTTGTAAATCCGTTAGTTGTCGGGTCTTCGCCCATGACTGCCGACCTGGACATGGTCAAGCGCCTGGAGGACGCTGGTGCGGCGGCGGTCGTCATGCACTCTCTTTTTGAAGAGCAAATTCGCCGTGATAGCCGGTCTTCCGTTTACTACCGTGAAATGTACGCCGATAGCTATAGGGAAGAACCCGGCCTGATGCCCACCCCGGAAGAATTTCTGCTTGGCCCTGATGAGTATCTTGAACAGATCCGCCGCATTCGCCAAGCTGTTAAAATTCCCGTCATTGCTTCCATCAACGGTATCACCGCCGGTGGCTGGGCGGAATATGCCAAATCCATTGTTCAGGCCGGTGCCCATGCCATTGAGTTAAATGCCTACCGCCTGGCCACCGAACTAACCGTTACCGGCAATCAACTGGAAGAGGATACGATAGCGGCCATTAAGTCCGTGCACCTGCAGGTCAACATTCCCATGGCCGTTAAACTTTGTCCGTTTTATTCTTCATTGCCCAATTTTGCCCTGAAATTGGCCGACATAGGAATTCAAGGCCTGGTTCTTTTTAACCGCTTTTATCAACCGGATATTGATCCGGAAACACGAACCGTTCTGCCCCGCGTTACCATCTCCGATTCCAATGAACTGCTGCTGCGGTTGCGCTGGATTGCCATCCTGGATGGCCGCCTGGATGTGGATCTGGCCTGTTCCGGTGGCGTACATACCCATCTGGATGTGATTAAAGCAATCATGGCCGGGGCCAATGTCACGCAAATGGTTTCCGCTTTGCTTAAGCATGGCCCGACACATTTAACTCGCATACGGGCGGATATGGAACAATGGCTGCAGACTCACGGATACCCATCCATCCGTAAGTTGCACCGCTCCATGCAGGGTGTTGAAGGTGTGGATCCTCAAGCCCGCGAACGTGCCAACTACATGCACGTGCTGCAAAGCTGGCACTACAGCAGATCGGATCGATAGTCCACCAGCCAAACAGCCGCTCCCGCTCGACCAAAAATGATTGATATATCAACGGCCGACCAGCCTAATAGCTGCGGTGCCGGAAAAGCCAGGTCGCAACTGAAAGAGTGATGGCTGCGATGAGAGCCATCGGCCACATCTGCCCCACCAGCAAGTGCCAGGGAGTAGCTTGTAAAAATACCCCACGTAAAATCACCATAAAATAACGCAATGGGTCGGCCAGCGTAATCCACTGCACCCATTGCGGCATATTGGCGATCGGCGTGGTAAAGCCGGATAAAATAATCGCCGGGACCAGGAACAAAAATGCCCCCAGAAGCCCCTGCTGCATGGTGGCGGATATAGCCGATATCGCCAGCCCCACCCCGATGGCGGCCAGCACAAACAATACTGTGCCCGCATAGAGCGTCAACAGGTTGCCCAGCAGCGGTACATCAAACCACCACACCGCGGCCACAATCATCACGGTAGCCTCGGCCATACCAATGATAAATCCGGGCAGCGCCTTACCCAACAAAATTTCCACCGGCGTAAATGGCGTTACCAATAGTTGATCAAACGTTCCCTGCTCGCGCTCGCGTGCTACCGAAAGTGCGGTCACCAGCATGGTCACCACCAGCGTCAGCAATCCC
This sequence comes from Planctomycetota bacterium, assembly GCA_021852275.1. Lineage (GTDB taxonomy): Bacteria > Planctomycetota > Phycisphaerae > WQYP01 > WQYP01 > JABEVA01. The sequence continues at coordinate 34,646 of JAJZNX010000202.1, forward strand.
ACAATGCCGGGCACAACAAACCACTGGCTTAACAGGTTCGGGTTAAACCAGGCACGGGTTACCAGTTGCGCTGGTGGCCCGGCAATATGGTGGTCCGCATCCCAATGCAGATTAAACGCCACGATGATATCTCGCACATAACCCAAGGCGATCAGGGCGGTGTTGGAATTGCGGCCATCGACAATCACCTGCACGCTGCCCGATCGGCCGGAAAGCAGATTGCGGCTGAACTGCCGCTGAATATGGACCACCACCAGCGCCCGGCGATTATCAATGAGTGGGGCTATCTGCTGTTGGTGCGTAATCACGGCCACACGATGGAAATATGGTGATCCATGAAAATCCGCCAGCAAATCGCGGGCCGCGCCGCCAGTATCTTCATTATAGACCGCATAGGGTACACGGGTTAAATCGTACGTGGCCGCGTAGCCAAATACCAGAAGCTGCACCAGCGGCGGAACGATGATGACAAACCGGCTTTTTTTATCCTTCAGCAGGGATAAAAATTCCTTGATCATCAAGGCCAGTATTCTCATAATCGCGGCCATGCGGCTATTCCAATCTCTTGTGGCTTTTACGACGGGTCAGCCCCAGAAAAATAATTACCATGACCGCCAATGCCAGGGCGTTGGGCCAAAGAACCGGCCATACATCGCCGGCCAAAAAAATCGTGTGCAAAATAGACACAAAGTAACGCGCTGCCAAAACATGGGTAATAATCTGAATTACACGCGGCATGGAGGAAATATCAAAGATAAATCCGGAAAGAATAAACGCCGGCAGAAACGTGGTGATAATGGCTACTTGCGCCGCTACAAACTGATTTTTGGTGACGGTGGAAATCAGCATACCCATACCCAACGCCGCCAGCAGAAACAGCGATGACGCCAGAAACAAAAATCCCACCGAGCCGCGCAGCGGCACATGAAAGACAAACACCGCCATCAAAACAGAAAGCGCCATTCCACCCATGCCCAGAAGATAATAGGGAATCAGTTTTCCCAACAGCAGTTCCGGCAGCCGCACCGGAGTAACCAGCAGCGCTTCCATGGTGCCGCGCTCCCATTCGCGCGCCACCACCAGGGCTGTCAATAGCGCCCCGATCAAGGTCATGATGACGGCAATAAGTCCGGGAACCAGAAAGTTGCGACTACGCACCTGGCTGTTAAACCAGATCCGTTGCTCGATGTGTACCGTAAACGGTGCCGGTTTGCCCTTTTCGGCCGCCCGCTGCGATGCCCACCCTTCCCAGGCATTTTGCACGTAACCGGAAACCAGCCGGGCATTATTCGCATCTACACCGTTAAGAATCACCTGAATGGCAGCCCCGCCCGGTTGAGTTAAATCCCGGGAAAAATTGGAGCGCAAGCACACGATGCCATCCACCCGCCGGTGCATAAGGGCCCGCTGTGCCTGCTGCATGGTGGCCATCATCACAGGCCGGAAATATGCGGATCCCTGTAACCGGGCGGCAAATCCATAGCCGTCCGGTCCGGGTTTTTCCAGCACCACAGCCATGGGCACATGCATCGCATTGAGTGATACGCCGTAACCGAAAAGCAGCAGCAGCACTACCGGCATCACAAAGGCAATGGCAATACTGCTGGGATCACGGATAATCTGCAGAAACTCCTTGCGAATCAGCCCACGCAGCCGCCGCGGACGACCCCTCGTTGAAACCGGCATGGGCGGCATCATCGCCATCAAGCCACCTTCCGCTGTGATGAATCAATAAGATGAATAAAGGCGTCTTCCATGGTTGGATTGGTATTGGCGAGTGTGGAGGCGCTGTGGCGTATTTGCGAGGGTGTTCCCATGGACAGAATCCGGCCCACGGCCATAATGGCCAGTTCATCGCAGTATTCTGCTTCTTCCATAAAATGGGTGGTCACCATGATGGTAACGCCGACATCGACCAAGGCATTGATACGGTGCCAGAATTCGCGGCGGGCCAACGGATCCACACCCGAGGTCGGCTCATCCAGAAATAAAATATCCGGCTTGTGCATCAGTGCCGCCGCCAATGCCAGCCGCTGTTTGAAGCCCAGCGGCAGTCCGCCGCTGTTCATATCCGCCACCGCGCTAAGCCCAAATTCCCCCAACACGTCATCAATGCGACGGCTGCGATTGCGGCCCATCAGCCCATACGCACTGGCAAAAAAACGCAGGTTTTCCATAACACTCAAATTGCCGTAAAGTGAAAACTTTTGCGACATATAACCAACGCGACTCCGGGCCACGGCCCGCGCCGTTCTTAAATCGTATCCAGCTACACGCAGCATACCTCCACTGATGGGCAGCAGCCCGCATAACATGCGAAACGTGGTGCTCTTCCCGGCTCCATTGGCCCCCAACAATCCAAAGATTTTCCCTGGTGCTACGCTGAAGCTGATGTCGTGTACGGCATAAAATGCCCCAAATTGCTTGGTAAGGTTTTTAACTTCAATCACCGGTCCCGCGGCTTTGGCCGGAGGAACAATGGTTTTTACCATCGCCACCGGTGCTGCCGGCGGGACAGCCGCCGGCTTTGCGGATGGCGTTGGTGGCGGTTCGCCTTTCCCTACACGCAGCGTATCGACAAAACTGTCTTCAAACCTCGGCGGCACCGGCACCAGCACCGCCCCGGGAAATGCCGCCGTAACCTGTTTTTGCGCCTCCGCGGTGCGACTTAAGACCACCCGCACATCATCACCGATAATTATCGCATCCACTACCTCAGGCCGCTGAGCCAGTTCACGCATCAGTGTGCGTCTGGTGATTCCTGGTACGCGCATCTGAAAGGTCCGCCCGGTAAGCGGCTGGGTGAATTGGTCTGGCGGTCCTTGGTGCAGAATCCGCCCTTCGCTCATCAACACCACATCGCGGCAGCGCTGGGCTTCATCCAGATATGCCGTGCTTAACAGCACGCTGACTCCTTCGTTTTCCACCAAGCGGTACACAATGGCCCACAGCTCCCGCCGCGATACCGGATCCACGCCCACGGTCGGTTCATCCAGCAGAATCAAACGGGGCGAGCGAACTAAGGCGCAAGCCAGCCCCAGCTTTTGCTTCATGCCGCCGGAAAGCCGTCCTGCCAGCCGCCCCCGAAACGTCTCCAGATTTGTCATACGCATCAGTTCGCCATAGCGTTTTGCCCGATCACGCGGAAGAACGCCCTGCAGATCCGTGTACAAATCCAGATTTTCCTGCACGGTTAAATCTTCATACAGGCCAAAACGCTGCGGCATATAACCGATGGAGCTTTGCACGGATTGTGGATCTTTACCCACATCAATACCCAATACACGTATTTCTCCGTCATCGGGCCGCAGTAACCCCGCAACCAGGCGCATCAGAGTGGTTTTGCCGGCCCCATCAGGGCCGATCAAACCCATCACCGCTCCGGGCTGCATGGTAAAACTCACCGCCTGCAGCGCGCCGATCAATCGTTTGCCCGCATGAAAGCTCTTGCTGACATTTTTTAATACCAGAACATCGGGAACCGACGTCATGGGCGCGATGGCGGAGGTGGCGGACATGATTCACCTCTGCGTAGCCGGAGCCGTCGCGGATTGGCTCACGTGGGATGTCCCCAGTGGAATAATCACCGTGGCCGGCATACCCAGGCGCAGTTGATTATCCGGATTATTCACGTATACACGCACCTGATAAACCAAAGAGGTGCGTAGTTGCGGGGTTTCAATGGATTTGGGGGTAAATTCAGCAGCCGGAGAAATATATCCAATCCATCCCGCATAATTTTTGTGATAGCTGTCCGTGTGCACGGTGGCCTTCATCCCTTCGTGAATTTTTCCCAAGTCCGTTTCCGGCACATAAACGCGCACCCACACCGGATTTATTAAAGCCAGCGTGAAAACGGGGGAACCGGGCGAGGCCATATCGCCTGCTTCCAGAATCCGATTTTCCACCACCGCGTTACACGGGGCGTAGAGCCTGCATTCGGCAAGATTCCTTTGTGCCAGCGACAGTTTCGCCTCATCCGCCTGCAATGTTGCCTGCGCCGCACGGATGTCTTCTTTGCGCGGCCCTAAAATACTCAACCGTAGCGTCTCTGCCGCAACATGCACTTTCGCGGAATCCTCCCGGGCAATGGCAATCGCGTCATCCAAAGCCTGCCTGGTAATATCCTGCTGCTTGATGAGTCGGCGCAGACGTGCCAGATGAATCTGGGCATTATGAGCCGTAGCTATTGCCGCGGCTAAATCAGCGCGATCACGGGCGATTTCCTCCGGGCGTGACCCCGCCACCAGCCGATCCACCACCTGCTGCTGAGCCGCCACCAACGCCCGATCCTGCTGAACCAGCGGAAGCAGCAGGCTGGTATCCATAGTGGCTACAAGCTGACCTTTTTTGACATAATCCCCCTCCTTTACTGCCAGAAAATTTATCCGTTGACTGCCATCAAACGCCAGTTGCACCTGGCGGATGTCTACATTTCCGTAAAGCACTATGTTGTTGTCAGAGGTTTTCCGATGTGTGTTCTTCCAAGCGTATATGCCGGCGGCAACAGCCCCAACGAGCACAACCAGAATAAAAAGCCGCAACACCTTTTTCTTCACGACCAAAGTCCAAAGACACGCAGGACCATCCGAAACACCGCAGAAAATCGAGTTCTCAGTTGCCAGACTGGCTTCGCCATCGCACTATGATTTTAGGCTACGCTGGACTTGGCGGCAAGCAAAACATGTCTTGCAAGCTCAGAATCTATATCCAATCTGAAAACCAAATGAATTCTCCGCCAATGTCGCACTGGTGGCGGCTAATCCGGGTGCGAGCGGCCCGCCGTTGATCGTATTACTGAATGCGTGCATGTAGGCCTCGGTCAAGCTCCAGCCCATACCCAAAGTCTGCGTCGCACCCACCGTAATGGTGTTTTGGACTACCGCAGGCAGCAGAAGGTTGGATGCGGTATCGGAGGAACCGATGGGATTGGTTCCGTAGCTGTACCCGCCGCGAATCGCCAGCCACTTCGTTAACTGGTATTGAGTGCCGATGTTGAAAACCCATTCGTCATGCCAATGTGTGCGCATCACCACTTGATTGGTGCCCACCCATGGACCATGCAGCGTAAGGGTATTAAGGGTGCTACTCCAGTTAATCCACTGACCTTCCAGGCTGATCGTCCAACGCCCGGTCGGATGAAAGGCTGCACCGAGAGCGATTTGCTGTGGATAATTAAGTGTAGTGCTGTATTGGCCGGCGTTGCCCTGCACACCATTAAAATTTTCTGTGGTTTCCTGCCAGGTCAGGGGAGTGAAAAAAGTTGGCGTTCTATACATCAATCCCACAGTTACATATTTGTTGATTTTGTGCAGCACCCCCAGCGACACGCCAGCTCCAAAGGCCGTGGATGGGCTCGCCAAATTAATGCCCACACCATTAAAAGTCTGCTGCATGGACATCTGTTCCAGAGAGATATTCACACCCAGACCGACTGACCAGTTCGGTGTTGGCTTCCAAGCCAAGGCTGGTGTCATGGAAAAGTATTGAATGTCGCTGTAAACCTGCACCGTTCCCATGGGGGTGTTGGGTTGCAGATAATTGACGCCCATGCCGGAAGTGGCAAACATGCCGCCGCCGAAATATAAATTCGGACCGAACGCCGGAGCAGACCATCCCACCGACGGAATGCCATAAAGATTACTGTGACTGCCCACCTGACCAAAGCCGAAGTTGCTGCTTCTGGTGGGGTTGAACCATTCCGCCGAAAAGGCGGCCTGCGGCGGAATAAACGCCAATCCCGCGGGATTGGTAATTGCGGTCATCGGATCTCCGGGGTCCGCCACCACAGCGCCGGCCATCCCAATTTCATATTGTCCGATCCCGATGAGTTGATAGCCGTCCGTAGCCCGGGCCGCCGGTGCCAACGCCCAAAGCGACAGCGACGCCGCCAGCGCCAGTGGTATAAATGGGCCAGCCAATCGAACCACAGAATTGGATTCTGCTCGCACGTGATTGCCAGGTAGTTGAACGCTTTTCATGGTAACTCCATTACCTAAAAAAAACACCAACACACCGGCAATCATTTTCCCCGGGTTGAAATTCCCAGGTATCAGGAAAAGCTATTGACTGTTCATAGGTTAATCACCGCAAACACACGTAAGAGTTTACCCTACACCTGGCACCCATTAGTGCGAACGCGATAATTGCACATCTACTTTTGATCGGTGAAGGGGCTATCAGTAAAAAACTCTGTACCATACGGATGATCCTTTTGGCAGCGGGTGCCGCTTGCTCCTCGCCGGCTGCCAAAATGCCTGCCAAGTCTGGGCAACGCTGAAACGCTCAACAACCAGCCCGCTTCTTCCAACCGTCCAGCAGACAGACAAGTTTGGATGATGTTTACGGCATAAACAGAATCCGACCACAGATGCTCATCGCCGCGAAACGAAACGGAGCACTATTTAGGATGTTATCGCGGCGATACCGGCCATTGACAACGAACGGTGGTGCCCTGGCCAGGCTGGCTTTCCAGAGAAACGGTTCCCCCCATAGCAGCGACCGCGTGTTTCACAATAGCCAAGCCAAGGCCGGTACCACGGTCTGCACCGCCCCGGCTGCGATTAACGGTGTAAAACCGCTCGAAGACTCGATCGCGATCCTCCGGGGCGATGCCGCAGCCGGTGTCCTGCACTTCCAGGATAATCGAGGTGCCAGTGGCGACATCCGGCGCGGATTTAGGCAAGGTGGCGGCCGCACCCGTCACAACCGTGCGCCAGCGCACCGCTACAAATCCGCTGGTGGTGAACTTAAGGCTGTTATCCACGAGGTTTTTGAGAATAAGCATGATCAGTCGCTCGTCGCCGCGAATGGACACTTCCGGTTCGACTGGACCCAACCGGAGTTCGATATGTTTTTGCTGGGCAAGGTGGCTGAACATCTCGACAATCATGTCATGAAGCCCTGCAGTATCAATAGGCTCCATCCGTACGACCGAACGGGGATCTTCCGCCCGGGATAAATCCAGTAAATCACGGACCAGCAACTGCAGGCGCAGAACATGTCCATCGATGATGGCCATGCAGCGGCGCAGAGTTGGTTCGTCGTCCATGCTGGTATCGGCAATGGTATCTACGGCGGCTTTGATGCTCGCCAGCGGGGTGCGGAGTTCGTGGCTGGCGTTGGCGACGAAATCGGTTTTCATCTGGACATTCTGAATGATTTCCGTCTGATCCTGAATAACCAGCAACATGCCCTGGCGTTTGCGATCGAGCATGACCGGAGCCACACCCAAATCTACGGTGCGAACCCGCCCGGAAATCATAAGCTTGATCCGATCACGAATGGGGTGATTTTCACGGCGAGCTGCGGAAATTAATTCCAGCACCGGAACTTGGGCCAGAAAATCGGTGTAGGGATCGCCGGTGCGGGTTTTACCGCCGCCGGGAAAGACCTCCTGGGCTTTTTCGTTGCAGACGGTGACGTGCATTTTTTCATCGGTGATGATCACGGGATCACGAACCTGGCCCAGCAATGTCTGCAAATGGGCGAAAACCAAGCCAAGCTCTTCCTGGCCGCGACCGACTTGATCGACCAGTGCACCCATGCCGGCGGAAAGTTTTTTTTCCAGGTCCCCGGTGTTGGCACTGGAGACGGCTTTGCCGGCGGCAGGCTGTAGGGCATCGATCTTACTTAGAACAGATGTGAGGAATCGACGGTGATTCCACCATAATATGGTCAAGCCGACCAAACTTAAGACCAGCAAAGCCAGCAATATGACGACCACGGATGGAAAAGCGGTGGCTACCGTGCTTAAATTTAATCCGTCATGCAGCAAAGCGAGTCCCAACCATCCGCGTGAGTCAACCAGGCCGCCAGATATCTTTTTCCAGCATGGCACGAGGCAGCCATGATAGCGGATAAAGTCTATTATTGGGGCATACGCCGCAGTTTCAAGCCACCTGGTCTTTGGCTTCTAACAGACGGTAACCGACTCCGCGTACCGTATGGACCATCCATTGAAATTCGCCGAGCTTACGCCGCACCGCCGTAACATGCACATCAATAGCGCGATCGGTAACAAAGACTCCGTTACCCATGACCCGGTCGGTCAGTTGATCGCGGGAAAGTACGCGTCCCCTGGCATTGGCCAGAGCCGTGAGCAGCTTAAATTCCGTGGGGGTGAGATTGATGGGTTTTCCTTTGAGGGTAATTTCATGGCGGGCCTGATCAATGACCATGGGACCGCTGTTTAAGATGGGTTGGGTCTGCTCGACAGAAGATTTGCGTCGGAGTACCGCAGCCACTCGGGCCAGCAGCACTTTCATGGAAAAAGGTTTGCTCACGTAGTCATCAGCACCAAGAGACAGGCCGACAATAATGTCCGTCTCTTCACTGCGGGCGGTGAGCATGAGCAATGGAATCGCGGTGGTTTGAGAATCACCCTTGAGTCGCGTGGCCACTTCCTGGCCGGTTAATCCCGGCATCATCAGATCAAGAATAATTAAATCCGGCAGGTGCTTACGCGCAATTTCCAGGCCGACCTTGCCGTCGTGGGCATAAAGCACCTCGTAACCGTTGCGCTGCAGGTTGAGACGAATCAGCTCCACCAGGTCCCGTTCATCATCGATTACCAGAATTCGCTGCTTACGTGTCATGGGAAATCCTCGTTTACAACTGTTCACCTGTATAACATTGGCCGCAATGAGTAAAGGTGTCAAGATGCGGAAAAAATGTTTAACATTTTCTAAGCGCAAAGCTAACCAATTGCCTGTGATAAAAATCGTAGCTGGGTGGATGACCTTGTTGTGACCTTGCGATTGACGTAAAGTGGTGTTGGAAGGCCAGATGTATAATCGGGCAGCAACCATCAGAAGTGGAGTTAAACGCCAGGCTTGAATCCAGACCCAAATTTGAAGGAGAATTGATGGAAGAAGGCTGTATTTTCTGCAAGATTGCTGTGGGAACAATTCCGTGTTTCAAAATTTACGAAGATGAGCTGGTGATAAGCTTTCTGGATATTGGACCGGTGGTCCTGGGCCATACCCTTGTCATTCCCAAAAAGCACTACAGGAACGTGCTGGATGTGCCTGCGGAAGTGATTTCCAGCATCAGCAGCCGTCTGCCGATGTTGGCCAGAGCGGTGATTTTCGTGGTGCAGGCACCGGCCTGCCATGTGTTGCTCAACAGTGGAGTCGAGGCGATGCAATCTGTCCACCATCTGCACTACCATATTATTCCGCGAAAGCATGGGGACGGATTTGGCGTTCCTTGGCCGGCAGGACGACTGGACGCAGGGATAGGAAGGCAAATGGCATTAGAAATCGCTGCAACGATACATCAATCGCGCTAAGTCCGAGCGGATAAGGCCGGTTAAGTGTTTTTTTGAACTACGTTTACAAGCCAGTTTGCAAAGCTATGTCCTCGGCAATAGACTATAATACCTGGTTTATCGGATGACGTACCATGGATGGTTTTCACCGTGGTGAACCTCTTGGAGTTAAGGATTGTTTGCCGGCATGACCGCTAACATGCACGATATTATGGTAGTTGCCTACTTAACGGCGCTGCTGATTTTGACCATTTATGGTATACACCGTTATTGGATGGTGATGCTATATTATCGCCATGGGCGTAAACGTCTGACAACGCCCGAAAAATTCACCCAGTTGCCCACCATTACGGTGCAACTTCCACTGTTCAACGAAAGATACGTTTCCCAGCGAGTGATTGAAGCGGCGTGTCAACTGGATTACCCGGCCGATAAACTCCAGATTCAGGTACTCGACGATTCGACGGACAATTCTGCGGCAATTGCGGAAGCAGTGTGTTGGAAGATGCGATCTGCGGGACACGACGTAGAATATATACATCGAACTAATCGCCAAGGATATAAGGCAGGGGCCTTGGAAAACGGGCTCAAAACGTGCAAAGGCGAATTTATAGCGATTTTCGATGCCGATTTTGTGCCCGAGCGCGATATGCTGATGCAGGCCATTCATCACTTTACGGCCCCTGAAGTTGGCTGCGTGCAGACCCGGTGGGAACACGTTAACCGGCGGCAATCCTTACTAACGCTGTGCCAGGCGATCTTCCTGGATGGCCATTTTATGATTGAGCACACCGCCCGTAACCGCGGGGGCCGCTTCATTAACTTTAATGGCACAGGCGGAATATGGAGGAAAACGGCAATTACGGATGCCGGCGGCTGGCAGCACGATACGCTGACCGAAGATATGGACCTTTCCTATCGTGCACAGTTGCGACAATGGAAAATCGTATTTCTGCGGGATGTGGTTTCGCCGGCGGAGTTGCCGCCGGAAATTACTTCTTTTAAACAGCAGCAGCACCGCTGGACCAAGGGGAGCGCCCAGACGGCTATCAAAATTTTGCCGGGATTGATGTGGTCGCGTTTGTCGTGGCGCGTGAAAATTGAGGCGTTTTTTCATTTAACCTCGGGTGTGGTGTATCCGTCAGCGGTGATATTGGCGCTGCTGGTATTTCCAACTTTTTGTTTTGGCGGGCCAAGTCTTCTGTCGCCCAGTTCACCGCTGCTGTGGACGCTGATGATGAGCTTGTTTACGGTCATGACCTTTTCGGCGGCGACGTTTTATATTGTAGCCCAGAAGGAACTGGGGGAAAATTGGGTGCGACTGCTACCGCTGGTACCGCTGTTAATGGCGATCGGTATGGGTATTTCTCTGGCTAACGCCCTTGCCGTCATCGGAGGCCTTTTCAGTCGAACAAGCGGCGAATTTTTGAGAACGCCGAAATATGGCATTTCCGCCGGGGATCACAAAAACCATTGGAAGGGACGGGCCACGAGTTTCAGGCACCGTGGATCCCTGGTGGCATATCTGGAGGTTATCTTTGGGTTGTATCTGGTAGCGTGCATGGTGCTGGCGGTGGTACTGGACCGGGCGATTCTTTGCCTGCCGTTTCTTTTTATTTTCGCATCCGGTTATTTTTACGTAGGCTTTTTGTCCCTGTACAGCCAATGGCTTTCTAAGCGCGGAGGTTCGCCGCCGACGGATTCGGACACGAGACTGCCGTTGGCGACGGATGTTATTCCGGCGATCCAATAAGCAGTCAGCACCGTATATAGGAGTGTGGAGCGTGGGTGGCGCAAATTGTGCAGGCATTGAATGAGTCTATCTGTAAAAGAGTTGATCTGCTTAAGGAGCTTATAAATGGACAATCAAAAGAGCGTTTGGGGCATCATATTCTTGATGGCTATTATTGCGGCAGGCTTTGGCCTTGCAGGTATTTTTACCCCGGCGAAAGTGGTGGCTGCAGCCAAGCCAGCCAAACTTACGCCCGTGTATGTACACATGAACGGGTTTAATGCGTTTGTGGAGTCGGTGGTGGCAGTACGCCCCGGCCAACCGGTAGTTTTCGTGAATGAAGATACGGGCGTACATACAGTACAGGGCTATAATCCGATCACGGGTAAGGCACTCCAGTATCCGATGGGGATGCTGCTGGGTACTCCTGGCCCGGGCCATAAAGTGCATACCTATACCGTGCGTTACAGCAAACCGGGGGTTTATTATTACTATTGCACCATGCACGCGGTACTGGAAAAAGTTTATAAAAACATGGTGCAGCCAGCCCATCGGGTCGGGGTACATGGCTTTGCCGGGGCGATGGCAGGCATTATCATCGTAACGAAAAATCCGGCGATTCTTAAACAAAATGCACCCACTTGCCGCGACAAAATCCTCAAAAGCTATTTTGGCGGCTAAAGAACCTGGATCGGCTCTTACCACAAAGCATTGCTTGGTGCAGGCTGGCGGCGCGAACCCGGGGAATAACTCGGGCGTATGATATGGTAGTGGCTTATCGCCTTCGTGATTTTAGCCCCTCTATACAACAGGTGAAGTGCAACGCGTAATTGGCAAAGGGTCGCATGGAGAGGATGGTGGTAGAGAGCCGATAATAGACGCAAGGTTTGACCATGGGCCATGAGATTATTGGTATGATACCGCGAGTAAACTGGAGCCAGCGTGGGTGATATGAAAAATATTAACGATGCGGGGATGGAAACCGCGCTTCCAGCGTCTAAGGATGTTCATCATGGGCATAGCCATGAAGGACACGATCATCATCACAGTCATGGGACACCAGAGGTCGAGGGAATAGCCTGCGCGTGCGGCAGCGAACACGGTAAGGGCGGCCACAGTCATGCGGGCGTAAACTTAAACATGCAGATGACAGTCATCATGCCGCTGACTGTGGTCTTTTTGTGTTTGTCGGCGATATTTTACTTTATCCCCAATGGTCGGGAGTTGTCCACAGGCTTGGCGCTTCTGGCGGTGGCGGTGGGCGGTGGACCGATTATATGGTCGGCTATCAAGGGCTTAGCCCGTGGGCGAACCAACGTCAATGAACTGGCTTCTCTGGGCATCACCGGTGCCCTGGTACTGGGTCTGCCGTTTGAAGCGGGGTTGGTGGCGCTTTTTATGCAGGTGGCCGCAGCCATTGAGGAAGTGGTGGTCGAAACCGCACAGAGAGCGATTTTGGCCCTTCAGAACCTGGCTCCAGTGCACGCTCGCGTGCGCCGCGGGGATAAGGATGAGATCATTCGGGCGGAGGAACTGGCCGAAGGAGATGTCATCATTGTGGCACCCGGCGAGCGGGTGGCTGGCGACGGTCAGATCCTCCGGGGTTCAACGAGCGTGGACGAATCGATGGTGACGGGCGAAGCGATTCCGGTGGATAAGGGTATCGGATCGACCGTATTAGCAGGTACGATCAACCTGACCGGTTCAGCGGAAGTTCGAGTGACGCGGGTGGGAGATCGCTCGTTTTTAAGTCAAACGATAGCCTTGGTGCGGCGAGCTCAGGCATTTCAGCCCCCCATCGTGCGTGCCGCCGACAAATTCTTTCAATTTTATACACCCATCATCCTTGGACTTTCGCTGGTGGCGTGGTGGGTGAGCGGCCAACCTCTGCGTATGGTGGCGATGTGGGTGGTCGGGTGTCCGTGCGCGATGCTGCTGGCTTCACCGTTGGCGATTATCATGGCCATGACCCGGGCAAGCCGCAGCGGAATTCAGATCAAGGGCGGTCCGTCGGTGGAAGCCTCGGTGGGCATCGATACGGTGGTTTTTGACAAAACGGGTACGCTGACCACAGGAATTTTCGGCGTAAGCGACATTAAACCGGCGGCCGGCGTGAGCGCCAATGAATTGCTGATACTGGCCGCCCGAGTGGAAAATCGCAGCAGCCACCCGCTGGCCCGGGCCATCACCGGGGAGGCCCGCCATCGCGGATTGGATTTCTCGGGGAACACCGATGTGACCATTCTGGAGGGCCTGGGAGTGGAGGGCGTGGTGAACCGGGAAACGGTGCGGGTCGGATCGTCAAAAATTATTTCCCCCGAACTTGCGGGCCAGACCGCGCACTATGACGCCACCGATTCTGAGGTGCCTGTAGTGCCAGTGTATGTCACTTGCGGTGATAGGCTTATGGGGGCCATTCATCTGACCGACGGCATTCGGGCGGAGGCCCGCCGCACCATCCGCCGATTGCGGGCGCTGGGTGTGAAGAAGATCGTGATGATGACCGGTGATCGGCGAAGAACGGCCCAAATGGTAGGTCAAGCCGTGGGTTGCGACGATATCTACGCGGAACTGCTGCCAGCCCAAAAAGTGGAACTGGTGCGGCAGTTGCAGCGCGGCCACCATTGTGTGGCGATGGTCGGGGATGGGATCAACGATGCCCCATCGCTGGCCGCGGCCACAGTGGGCATTGCTCTGGGCGTTCGCGGTACCGATGCGGCCATCGAAGCGGCAGGTGCCATTTTGCTTAAAGATGACCTGACCCGTGTGCCACTGCTGATTTACCTGGCTCGGCAGACACGCTCGGCCATCTATCAAAATCTGGGTATTGCATTGCTCATCGCCATAGCGGGAGCGGCCTTGGCGGCATTTGGCGTGTTGACGGTGGTGACCGCAGCGGCGGCGCACGTTTTGGCCGTGGTGCTTATTGCGGCCAACGCGGCGCGGCAATCCGGCAGTGTCGGTATCAACCGCAAACCACTCCCTACAACGCGTTCCGCGGATCCTGTGAGTGCGATGGTACCGGCTGCCGTAGCGGCGACGTCGGCCTGAACGTCTGGTGGCGGACAAACCCGGAATGGAACAACATGTATCCAGTGGATATATCTCATGGACAGTGTATACCCGACGAGAAGTCAACGCTAAGGATGCCGCCGGATGGATATTGCGACCAAAATGACCGGAGCATCATGATGTTTGTGTTTGAGGTTATTGCTTGAAGAGATCTGAATTAATTGCTTTTTGGGTCTGGATCGCGCTGCTGGCGGTAACGGTTTTTCTGGTCATTGGTGCGATTAAATATGGACCGGTCTGCTTTTGGGCCGGTGCGCTGGCGGCTCTTGGACAGGCCTTACTTGCCGCCATGGCGTGGTGGGGCCTGCGGTTAAGTCGAGAGCAGGCAGCGCTGGTGGAGGAGGCTACCGTCCCGAAGCATTTGACGCCTGTCGCCCCGCTGGGCACTTTTCACATGAGCTACAGCGACGATGCAACCATACCCACACCGGTGGAAAAGCCGGCGACCGAACCGGATGAAATCATGTCTTTGGATACGGGTTTTCAGCGGGTCATCGTGGGTCTTTGCGGAATAGCGTTTCTGGCGCTGGCGGCGATTATCGGGTGGCTGGTGTACCGCAACTTTGCGGCGGTCACACCCGGCCACAGTATCGTAATTTCGCCGGTCCCCATCGATCCGGGTGCCGTCGTGGCGGTTGGCGCGTCATTGCTGGTTTATTTGATATTGATGTCGGCTACCAGAATCACCCGCGAGACCGAAGGCTACCTGGAGGCCACCAACAGCATTGTGTTGCTGGGTGTTCCGGTGATTGTAGTGGTGGCTGCCGGGGTATTGGCAGCCTGGGCCAACACCGCCTACGCGAGTCAAGGCGCAGCGATTGTGGTGGCGCTTATTCTGACCCTTCAGGCCTTGGAACTCTTGATTAATTCGATCGGCAGCCAGAGCGGCATGGACGAAATTGATCAGGACATGTCGGATCTGCAACGTCTGCCTCTGGTTCCGCTTCTTACCAGTGGCTGGATTACCGGGCTTAAGCTGCTGATGTCGGAAGTGCTGGGAATTGGCGTGGTCCGGCGCGATGAACCGGGACATCTGTCGCGACTCTTGCCGCGTGCCGTGATAGCCGGTGTAATCGTGGTGCTGCTGATGAGCACGTTGCATGTCGTGCCGACGGGTGATGTGGCGATCCGGGAACACCTGGGCGTCACCACCCCGGCGGAAATAAGCCATCCGTTGCAGCCGGGCCTGCACATCATGTGGCCCTGGCCGATTGATCGGCTGGAACTGATTCCGACGGAACAGGTGAAGGTGGTCACGGTCGGGACGGAGCAGCCGCATCGGTCCGCCTTGGGGCCTAATGCTTTCTCATTCTGGACTGAACATGAATCAATTCCAAACCGGGAGCTATTGACTGGAGATGTCAACGAAAAAGGGCATGCGGCTCCGCAATTGATGGATGGTTGGTTTAGCGCTTGGTGGCGGGTGAAAAATGCCAGCGATTTTTTCCAAAATGTATCCAACAGCAGAATTGTGGCGGTCGGCGGCATCACCGGCACGGGAACCAAAAAGGTATGGAGTTCCATGTATGACGCGCTGGTGCAGCAGGTTCTGTTGGAAGCTATTACATCCACGTTTGCGCAACATTCATTTCATCAGATTCGAGCCGCCGAAACGAGTCTGGTCGCCAATCAGATAAGAACCTACATGCAAAATCAGCTCGACTCAATGAAGACGGGCATTGAAGTCATGGCTCTATCCATCAAAGACTTGCATCCGCCAGCGGGCCAGGGCAGCGTGATGACGGCGCAGGGTAAACAATTAGGCCCGGCGGCGGCGTACGAAGCGGTGGTCTCGGCCAGGGAAAAGAAAGAAATGTTGATTGACAATGCTTCTGCCACCGCCACCAAAGACACGTTACTGGCGCAGGGGCACGCAGCATCGATACTCTCAGATGCCGGGGCCTATGCTACTGATCGGGTCAGCGTGCAACAGGGCAAAGCCCAAGCCCTGGGTGCGCGTTCCCAAGCCTTTGCCGAGAATGAAAACGCGGTGTCTTCGTGGGATTTCTTTGAATCGCTCAAGGGAATTTTCAACCGCGTGAACAAAGTGGTTCTAGGCCCGGATGTCCGACCACCACAGATATGGCAAATAACCCGCCAGTCCGGCAGTGGTCCGCCACCGGCAATTCCCACGCAAATTACCGGTGGCGTGGGAACCAGCGGCGAAATGGCACCGGTTCCACGCGGTCGGTAATGTGATATTGCAGTATGGATGCAGGCAAGTAAATAGGGAAGGTTTCAAGGGTATCCTTGAGGATTACGCATGAAAAAACTCACGATTGGAATTATTCTGGTAGCGGTGGTCGGCGTGCTGTTTCTGGAACTGTTTACCTTTGTGGCGCGGCCTTACCAAACGGTGTTGATTGACCGTTTCGGGAAAATTATCGCCAAACCTACCCGAATTGCCTACAACTGGTACCTGTGCTGGCCGACAGACAGAATTGTACGCATGGATATGCGGCTACACTTGTACCAGAGCGATAACCGCGAGGTGAGCACGCGTGAGGGCGAGCCCATCAGCCTGCGCACCTTTGCAGTCTGGAAGATTGTAAATCCGGTGTTGTACTATCGGCGGCTGCCGGAGGGCACGCTGGAGGCCCAGCGATACTTAAATCAAAAAATTGAGGGACAGGTGCTCAAGGTGATGGGGCGTTATTCGCTGGATCAGCTTTTCAATGTCGATGCGGTTAAGATCAAGATGACGCAAGCTGAAGAACGTGTGCAGTCCCGGGTGAACCAGGACATGCAAAAGTTGGGATTGAAAGTGGTAAAGATAGGATTTTCGCGGGTAACGTTTCCGCCGCGGGTGGCGGTGGCCGTTTATCGCCGTATGACCGCGGAGCGTGAAAAAATTGCGGATAAATATATCAGCGAAGGCGAAAGCCAGTCGCGTGCCATTGAGGCCAAAGGCGAAGCGGAAGCTGCGGAAATTCGTAGCACGGCGGATAAACAGGCGGAGGAAATTCGCGGCCAGGGAGATGCTAAAGCCTACGCCATTCTGAATGCGGCGCAAAACACGCCGGCGGCGCAGGCGTTTTACCGCTTCTGGAAATCGCTGGAGTTGTTCAAAGCGTCGATGGGACAAAGCACCTACTGGGTTCTGACTCCGAATAACCCTATCACGGCACCTTTGTTTTCGCAGATGAAAATCATCGAGGGTAAAACGCCGGTCCACGCAAAGGCCGGACTTCCGGCCGGCAAGTAACCGGCGGGATACTTCGTTAAAACAACGACACACAAAGGTAATAGCCCATGACGCAGACATATTCCGAAGAAGAATTAAAAAAAACCGCAATGCCGTTGGAACTGCCGATACTCTCCGACGATGAGCCGGGCCAGCCGCAGGGCTGGCTTAGTGCCCAGCGGGTCCTGGCTTATTTTGTCATTGGCGTGATTATTGTCTGGCTGCTTAGCGGCTTTTATGAGGTTGGCGTGGGAGATGTCGCGGTGGTCGAGAGATTGGGGCAATACATCACCACGGGCCATGGCCAGACCCGGCTCTTCGAGCCAGGTCTCAATTATCATCTGCCGTGGCCGATCGACAAGGACTACATTATTCCATTACGCCAGGAGCACCTGCTGGAAGTGCAGGATTTTGATACCTCACCGGCCTCATATCTGGCGATCAAGAAATTATGGCTTCGCGAGGGACGCTCGCTACGGGTGTTTGACGCGATTTTTGATCCCTACGTCATCACCGGAGATAAAAATGTGCTGCATGTACGTATTGCGATTCAGTACCGCATCGATAATCCCGTGGACTACCTGACTTCCGTCTATCAGGCACCTGGAGCGCAACCCAATGCCGGCCGCATCAACTTGATTCGGGCCTTGGCGGCGCATGTGTTGATCCGTAAAATTGCTTCAGCCACCGTGGATCAGGCCCTCTATTCCGGAAAAGCGGAATTGGAACGGCGACTTTACAGCGGCATGCGGCCCAACAGCGGTATGCAGGCACCCATGAACCAACTGGGCTTGGGCATTCAAGTCAAAAAGGTGCTGCTGGAATACGTGCATTGGCCGGCGGCGGTGGACAGCGCTTTTAATCAGGTGCTTACGGCTCGCCAGAAAGCGGCGGCGGAGGTGCAAAATGCGCTGCAACAGGCCAACCATAATACCACGGTGGCCCAGGGACAGGCGCAGGCCATTCTCAACCGGGCGGAGAGTCGGGCCAACCGCGTGGTGCAGGAAGCCACCGGCCAGATGCAGGAATTTTCCGCGATATATGCCCAGTACCGTAAAAATCCTCGCGTTATTTCGCTCAAGTTGCTTAGTGACGCCTTAAGCCGGGTGATGGGTTCGGTGGCGAGAGTCTTTATCGTGCAGCCACGCCAGCGACTGGTGTTGACTTTGCCCGCACCGCATCGACGGATTATTATGCCCACTTCGCCGCTGGGAACCGCCGGGTCGCGCTGACGACCGGGTCTGGCGTGGCCGTGCGTTTCCGCCACACTGGGGTTATGATATTTGCCAGCGCCTGTAAAAAACATGCGCCGCTTGGAGTGTAAAAATGGTCGCCGAATTTGCCGCTATTGAAACCCGCGACTTAACAAAAATCTATCCCGGCTTCTGGAAGAGCCAGCAGGTACAGGCCCTGACCAACCTGAATTTGCGTGTGCGCCAAGGGGAAATTTTTGGCCTGCTTGGCCCCAACGGCAGTGGCAAAACTACGGCCATCAAACTGCTGCTGGGGTTGATTAACGCCACCTCCGGCGAGGCTTTGGTCATGGGTCAGCAGGCCGGCGATCACGATACCCGCAGACGGTTGGGCTATTTGCCTGAGGAAAGCTACCTCTACCGCTTTCTCAACGCCCGGCAAACCATGGATTTTTACGCTCGGCTCTTTAACATGAACCGGTCGCAGCGGCGTCAGGCCGTGGATTATTATCTGGATTTTGTGGGTCTGGACCCGGCGGTAAGGGGGCGGCGAATCGGCACTTATTCCAAAGGCCAAACCCGCCGCG
>JAJZNX010000016.1 GCA_021852275.1 Planctomycetota bacterium
CGATTTGTTTCACGCATTGGGCCTGCAGAAACTCGCCGCGATGACGCAGGCACCATAACACCACCGCCCCACCGGATAAGAACCCGATCATTGGCGGGTATTGAATTTTTCGAGAATTGCGCCAATCGCTCCCAGTGCCTGCTCCAAAACTTCGGGGCTGGGAACGGGGAGTTTCATATACGATTCACCGGTGCGTTCATCCCGATGAATGATGGAAATGCCCGAAGCGCGGCTTTGCGATGGCGCTTGGCTAGTTCGAGCCTGCGCACGGGGCGACTGCTGGGCCGCCAATTGCTCAAGAATGTTTAATCCCACCTGAAGCAAGCCAGTCCAAGGATTGCCCGCGCCGACTCCACCGGCCGCCGAATCGCCATTACCCGTCACCGGACTTGCCGAACTCCGCACGGCGGGGCTTTCCGGGGCCGCAGATGCGGAATCTGTGCTTTCCCCGGTTGTGGCGTCGCTTAACACTGCGGTTGTTAGCGACGCCCCACCTGACAAGTCCACTGGTTCTTCCACCATGGCCGGAGGAATGGCACCGGTGGTCTGTTCGACCGTTTCAATAAACTTAGTTAAGCGCGAACCTCCGAGCATGACGGCCGATTCCCCGTTATCCAGAACGCCGGAAAACAGCGACTTTTTAAACTTTAATACCGACAACATGCCCTCTTCAATCGTGCCTTTGGCGACAAAATTTATCACCTGCACCGGGCGCTTTTGCCCCAGGCGATGCACTCTTCCGATGCGCTGCTCCAGTACGGCCGGATTCCATGGCAAATCCACATTGACCACCACCGAGGCCGCATGCTGTAAATTCAACCCCACGCCTCCGGCATCGGTAGCGAGAAATGCCCGGCACCGGTCATCTTCACGAAATCGGTCAACCAGAGCGCCGCGCTGCGTGCCTGGTACGCCGCCGTGAAAGAGAACATGTTCCCATGGCCGCCCCTCCATGCGTCGCTGCAAAAGTTCATGCATCCGCAGCCACTGGCTGAAAATCACAACCTTTTCTCCGGGCCGCTCAAAGAGTTCTTCCAGCAGCGTGGCCAATTCATCGGCTTTGTAGCCAAAATCGGTTTGATGGTCCAGTAAATAGGTGCTGTCGCAACTCATGCGCATATTCTGCAGCGCAATCATCAGCCGCTGCCGATCAGCCTCTGAAAGATAGTGCGTCCGCCGCCACCGCTTCACAATGCGGCCCACCAAATCGCGATTTTCCTCGTGGTGGTTGCGCTGCTCCGCGGTCATGGAAACGAAAAAGTTTTTATCAAGCCGGCCGGGCAGATCCTTAAGCACCGCATCTTTTTTCCGGCGAATCAGGATCGGAGCCAGGGTGCGACCGATCAAATCCAAATTCTGGTACCCCACCACCCGTCCGGTTTCCGGATCGTGTATTTGATGCTGATGCAGGAACTGAAACGTCGGCCCCAGCCGATGGCGATCCACAAACTGCACCACCGAGACCAGCTCTTCCAGACGGTTTTCCAACGGCGTGCCCGTTAAAACAATCGCATACGGTGATTTGATCTGCTTGACGCAGCGCGCGGCAATCGTGTTCCAATTTTTGATTCGCTGGGCTTCATCAAGAATCACCATATCCGGCGACCACTTTTCAATGAGGTCCATGTCCCGCCGAACCGTATCGTAATTGGTCATTTTATAAAAAGTTTCAGTGGCAAAGCCCTGCTCGCGCCGCGTTCTCATCCCGCCGATGACTTGTGTGGTGCGCTTGGCGAATTTCTCGATTTCCCTGGCCCACTGATGCTTCAGTGACGTGGGACATATAATCAGCACGCGCTGCACGCCAAAGTGTTTGGCCATAATTTCCACCGCGGCAATGGCCTGAATGGTTTTCCCCAATCCCATTTCATCGCCGATCAGGCATCGCCCGGCCCGCGCCGCAAACAGTGCCCCCTCACGCTGATAAGCATACAGTGGCACTTTGACCAGATGGTCCATAGCCGGGCTGTTGGGGCCTTGCGGAAAGGCCTTGGCTAAAATCGCTTCCCGCTCCAGGGCATCCCGCTTTTCAGCGATAAACATCAATGCGTCATTATAACATCGCAGGTCATGCGGGATTGCGGCAGCGGCGGATAGAAATTGACCGAATGCCGCCAGGGCTTCCGGAAGTAATCCGCCCTGTGCATCAAAATAATTCGCCGCCAGTTTTTTTAGAGCGGGCGGGCAATCTTCTCCGGCGCGAAAGCGCACCTCACGTTGTGCGCCGTACCGCAAATACACGGAACTATAAGGCGGGTTGTAACCTTGCTTCAGGGCCGCGGCCCCGGCGGCTTGCTGCCGCAGTTGTTGGAGCGTGAATTCAATGTGTTTACAGGTGCCAAGGGTGTTGGTGGTAAAATCCGGGCAGGAACAGAAATTATCTCCCAACTGCTCACCACGGATCGCCACGCGATATACGCCGCGGGAGGTCGGATTGGTGATTTCAAAATCGGAAAAAATCTTTTGATCCCCTATGTTTCGTAACGCGAAGTTTTGCTCCTGCCCATACTGCCGCCGCAGCGCAATCTGCCATTCTTCCAATGACAGGTCCGACGGTTGAATAAGCCGCGACAACTTAGGGGGCTTGGCTGCTTTGGCGGATTTGCTACCAGGCGAATTATTTTTTGCGGTGGCAGTTGCGGTTTTAGCAGACATTGTGTTATTCCTTTTATGTGTTGATTCCCGCGTGTTAGTTCATGCACGCACGACGATCTGAAAGTGTATCACAACACTGTTGCGATGCGTACCGCTGCTGGAAAATTTCCCCTAGGAGCCTGTCCAAGTAATGGCCGGGATTGCGATGGGGCTGAAATGTCCCGTATGCGCGGCGGAGGTTCGAGCCGACTCTGAATACGATTCTTCGAGATCCGACAACAAAGCAGACGGGGCATTTCAGGCCCACCCGCAGGGCGGCATGCTTTTTGGCTCCCCTCTGCGGCGCGGCTCCTCGGAGTACCATCCATTTCAGGTACGCCAT
>JAJZNX010000099.1 GCA_021852275.1 Planctomycetota bacterium
GCTCCGCAGCCTTTCGTAAACAAACCACCTCTCGCCGTTGTCGTCCATTCATCTGAATCATTCGCGGTACCATGGCACACTCCTTTGCACACATCCACCCCATGCCATTATACCTCCAATCTTCAATATGTCCCTTTAATTAGACGCAGATGTATAGTGGCCGTAGCATCCCCCTGTTTTCGCTCACTTGACTTTCTTAGAAGAGAATAGGGTGGCAGGAGCAGCAATCGTATTCCGCGTTTGGCAGCGTAGTCCAGAACCATTGTGCAGTGTTGATAACGTGCGTTGTCCAGCACCAAAGTGAGCGTGTCCCCCGGATGCAGGACCCGCAGTTTATCAAGTAAATCGCAAACACTCTGGGCATTGATATAAGCTTGATTGACGACGCTGACGAACTGATGCGTGACGACATTGATCGCGCCAAGAACATTGAGACGTTGACGGCCGGAGGGGGTCTTAATGAAGGTGCGGCGGAAACACCACACCACCGCCAGAGACGCTCCGTAAACGAAGTGCGCGGCATCGACAAAATAGACTTGGCCTTGGCCGGCCAGAGCCTTACTTAACAAAGGATCCAACTCGTTTTTTTAAAAGCGGCCTGCCGCTGCGGATCGGCTTTCCCAGGTATTGGCGACAGGCGACGCGGCGCCATCCCTAAGCCACGCATGAATATTCGCACTTGGGTCGGCTGTCGTCGCACCCCGGTCAATCGCGCGATCCGATCCGCATCTTGCGCCAAACTCCCAGGCGGATGCGCGGCGAAGTCGGACTTGATCACCTCGGCGTGCGGGTCTAATGCCGAAGGCGGCCCTTCCCGGCCATCGGCTACTACCGCAGCCACACCCCCGGATTCAAAGGCGACCACAGCCTTACGCAATGTATTGAGACTCACATTCGCCAGACGCACCGCCTCCTTCTGCGTACGCCCCAGCCCTCGGAAGTAGACCGCATTCACCCGGCGATTGATCGCATCAGTCTTTTGGCAAAATCGCGCCTCGTCCAGACTTTTCAATTGTGCATCGCTTTAGCGGGGCCGAGTCATCAAAGCCTCCTTGCCTGGTAAAGACTCATTACTCCGGGGCGATCCATCGTCCGGTTACTATTTCTTATCGGATTGGCTCAGCGTTCATCTACACAAGATTCAGTTTTCCCCCGCCAACGGTATATCAGCACCACGTCCCACCAGGCAATACCCACCAGAACCCTTACAAATTACCATCCCAGACCGGCGGCAGCGCCAGCACAGGCCAGCGACTGGCATTCAATATCGCCCGCTGCACATTGCCCTCAATCAACCGTTCTAACACCCCTTGCCGTGAAAGCCCCAGCATAATTATCGTTACCTGGTGATCCTCCGCTGTCTTCAACAAACCGCCCACCACATCATTGGCGAACAGCAGTAATGATTCCACCTGCGGTGTAATTTCCTTAAGCTTCTGGGTTATCTCCCGCAATGTTTTTTCACCAGATGTTCCCTGCTGATGCCCCTCTCCCGAGCCGCTTTCCACGTGAACCACCAGAATCGAGGCCTCAAGCTTTAACGCCCACCGGCCAATCGCAGCAATGCGCTCATCCACCACCCATTGATCGGAAATTGCCAGTAGAATTTTGCTCATGGAGCCTCCTCAACAAACGGCACATGCTGGAGTCTTTTGTACGCGGCCATGATTTTCTCCGTAAGAATGAACATTCACCACGCCGTTGCCAATTATACTCTCTCTGCTGCCTCATGCAGAGTTTGTCATTGCATCTGTAATGGGTCTACGTCTATCACCAGCGCAACTTTAAGAGAGGCGAAAACCTTTTGCTCACGAAGCACCGCCAGCACCTGCTGTACATGAGTCGCCGCACGCGAAAATAACAGAATTTCCCATCGAAACTCTTCCGCCACCCGCGCCAACGGAGCCGCTTGCGGCCCAGCTACACGCACCGCATCCTTTAATTTTAACTGCTGCAGCACTCTCTCAATGTGCCCGGCCAGCAGCGCGGCCTGTCCCTGCGCCAGATCATGGCTTTTATCACTGGCCACGAATCTGACCATTCGGCCGTAAGGCGGGTAGCCCAACGCCTGCCGGTGCGGCAATTCCTGCCCGATGAACCCTGCATAATCGTGCTGAGCTGCATACGCGATGGCCGGCTCGTCTGGTCCAAAACTCTGTACCACCACAGTGCCCTGCTGGTGCGCCCGGCCGCTGCGTCCAGCCACCTGGCAAATCAGATCAAACGTGCGTTCAGCAGCCCGGAAATCCGGCGTACTCATCGCCAGGTCCGCATTGAGTACTCCCACCAATCGAACATTCGGAAAATCCAATCCTTTCGCAATCATCTGGGTACCCAGCAGAATATCCACTTCTCCTGCACCAAATTCCGCCAGCACCCGCTGGTAGTCCCGTCCCTGCCGCATGGTATCGCTGTCCATCCGCAGCAATCGAGCCTGGGGAAACTTTCTTTTCACTTCATCTTCCGCACGCTGCGTGCCCTGGCCCAGCGACACCACTTTAGACTGGCATTGCGGACAAGTTTTCGGCAGCAATCGACTGGTCAGACAATAATGGCACCGCACTACGCTGGATTCTCCGGACACCGAAGCCCCGGTTTCATCCAGCCGGTGTACCACCATCGTGGCGTCGCAATTATCACATAGCAGCACCCAATCGCATCGGGCACAGGCTACGTAGTGGGCATAACCCCGCCGGTTTAAAAGCAGTATCACCTGCCCCTTCTCACCCAAAGTTTCTTTTATCTGATGCTCCAGCACCATGGACAAAATATGCAGCCCCGGACGCTGGCGCCGGTCCACCTTCATATCCACACGTACAACCCGCGGCATCGCCGTACCTAACGGACGGCTGGTTAATTGCAGCAGCGTATAATGCGGGTTGGTCTGACTGTTTTGCCAGCTTTCCAGCGATGGCGTTGCTGAACCCAGAATCACCGGAATGTTGAGCATCTGACCGCGCCGCACCGCCACATCCCGACCGTTATACCGCGGTGTGCTGTCCTGTTTGTAAGATGAGTCATGCTCTTCATCCACCACAATCAATCCTAAATTGGTTGCCGGAGCAAATATCGCCGAGCGCACGCCCACTATCACTTGCGCCCAGCCGTTGGCTATCGCCCGCCAGTGCTGGTGCCGCTGCGAATCAGTAAGCCCGCTGTGCATAATCGCCACGCGATCAAAACGGCTGGTGAAACGCTGCACCGTCTGGGGCGTCAGGGCGATTTCCGGCACCAGTACAATCACTCGCCGCCCCGCCGCTACCACCTGTTCCGCCGCCCGCAAATACACCTCGGTTTTGCCCGATCCGGTCACACCTTGAATCAATCTGACCGCAAACGTCGGCCGCTCCAGCAGGGGCTGTAGATTTGCAAGCACCGCCTGCTGTTCTGAACTCAAGATCAGACGCCTTTCTGAATTCATCGCCGCCCCAACCGCCGAGAGTGCCTCCTGATCGTGGCGACCGTCCGCCGTGCCTTCATCGGGTAGTAACATCTGCTGCTTGATCGCCAGAAAACCACGTTGGGCCAGTCGCTTGAGCGTAACCACTGAAATGCCGGCGTATTCCAACACGGCTGTGTCCGTCCGCGGTTGCTGCTCCAGCCACGGAATCAGCCGCTCCAGTAATTCCCGATCGCGCCGCAGAATTCGACCCGTCCCTGGCAACGTGCCTCCATCCACAGCCACCCATGATGGCCCCACCGTTACCAGCCGCTGTTTCGGCAGGCGGGCATTGGTCTTTACTCCCGCCGGCACAATCGTACTTAAGACCAAGCCTAATGGCGCACAATAATAACGTGAAATCCACCGTGCCAACGCCAATATATCCTGTGGCACCACCGCAACTTCCGTGTGCACCATCAGAATATCTTTCAGCCGCAGTTTTCGAGATTGCCTTTCCGTGTTCGACGGCCACAGCAAACCGTTATCTTCCCCCAGTATACTGGCGGTTGTATGACCCGAATTTTCGGCCGACACCGCCATGTTGGCCATTGTACCTGCTTCCAGCAAAACCCCAGCTACCGGTCGGTCCCCGCGTCCCAGCGGCACGGTCACGCGAGCCCCGGCCACAGCAACTGGTACTAAATCCTGGGGAATGTGGTAAGTCAGCACCGCATCCAGCGCCTGATCAACCGCGACCTGCGCATAGGTTGCACCCACCACCTTGACATCTTGTCGTGAAATTTGTTGTCCACTCATCATGGGCCATTATAATCGCAGCGCAGACATGAGTGGAACGTATCTGGCTCATCAATCATGGCAGCCGTGCCGCAATTAAGCTTGACGGAAAAGAGTGGCGATTCCGTCTAACGGTGCTCATACTTCCAAACCCATGCTTGACGGCAGCGACAAATTGGCGTGAGATTGAACGCATGGTTGAATCTACGCCGCTGGTTTTAGTGATTGAAGATGATCCTCCAATCCGCCATTTTTTGCGCATCAGCCTGCAAACCCAGGGTTATCGCTATACGGAGGCACCAACCGCCCACGACGGCCTTGTGGCGGCTACCGCGCAATCGCCGGATGTGATTATTCTTGATCTCGGTCTGCCCGATATGGATGGCGTTGAACTGGTGCGACAGATCCGATCCTGGTCCACCATGCCTGTTATTGTGATTTCCGCTCGTGGTAAGGAGCAGGACAAGGTAATAGCTTTGGATGCCGGAGCCGACGACTATCTCACCAAGCCTTTCGGCATTGGCGAACTCACGGCCCGACTTCGGGCGGCGCTGCGCCGCCGCGTGCTGCAAAGCAACACTGAAAAACCGGTTTTTGCCGTTGGCGAACTGCGCGTTGACCGCGCCACACGCAGTGTTTCCATCAACAATCGCCCCCTGCACCTGACTCCCAACGAATACCGGCTGCTGGCGGTTTTGGTCGCACATGCGGGCAAGGTGCTCACCCACCAGCAGTTGCTTAAAGAAGTATGGGGGCCGCAGTCCACCGAGGAAACACACTATCTGCGGGTGTATATGAACCAACTGCGGCAGAAACTTGAAGCTCATCCAGCCCAGCCGCGTTACCTGCTTACCGAACCAGGTGTGGGTTATCGCCTCGCTGTGGAATAAACGCTTTGGCATCCACACCCCAATGGAGAACACATGTATCTGGTGAGTTTACCCAGTGTTGATTCAACCAACAGCGAAGCACAGCGGCGCTGGCAGACCAGCTACCCGGCACCTGATTCGGCAGCTCAAGCCATTGCGGTGGTGGCGGAGGTCCAGACTGCCGGCCAGGGCCGCACCGGTCGATACTGGCAAAGCCCTCGCGGTGGATTGTGGCTAAGTGTTGCCTGGCCAATGCGTGGTGCGCCCGATGGCTATCAGCCACTTCCGCTGGCGGTCGGTCTGGCCGCCGCCCAGACCATACAGAATTGCATCAACATCAGCCCATGGATCAAATGGCCTAATGACTTGTTGATTGACGACAAAAAAGTTGCGGGTATTTTATGCCACGCATACCCAACCTGGCCCACTCCCGCGGTCATTCTGGGTGTGGGGATCAACGCAAATTTTGAACCGGAGGTGTTAGGCGGGCCTTTGCGCCAACCCGCTACTACATTGCAGCATGAGCTGCATCACCCCATCGATTTACAAGCCCTGCAAAATGGCTTGCTGGAAATTTTGCAGCACCATCTGCACATTCTGGATCGCGGCGATTTTGCAGATCTATTGCTACCGCAAATTCGTGCCCGTCTGGCATGGCTGGGACAGCCTGTGCGCTATGGGCCGGAAACCGGCGAATCCGCAGTAGATGGACGTTTCATTGGCGTAGACGCTCTCGGCCAGGCACTGATTCAAACGACATCCGGCACGCGAGCTTTTTGTGCCCACGAATTGCGCCGGGCTTTGCCTCCGTAGCCATACCGAACGACCTGGCATCTCCACTACCGCCCCACAAACTCCATGTTCACCTCCGCCAATACCGGCAGATGATCGCTGGCGAATCTGGTCATGGGGTGGCAAACGCTGCGGCAACTACTCACCGCATGTTGCAAATGCGGCGATAAAAAGATGTAATCCAGTCGAAATACCGGATGCGCAGTGGTAAACGTGGGTTCAAAGGCCTCTGGCTGGCGGCCTATGGCGTGGGCATCGGTGTAGCCTGCCGTCAGCATTTTGGCTATGGCGTCACGCGGCAATTGCTCCGGCAGCGTGCCCTGGGCATCTGTGCCCAACCGTTGCTTTATAAAATTGGGCGCTTTATTCAAATCAATCCGCTGTTGCGGATGCTGGGCGTTAAAATCTCCCGCGATGATATGCGGTACGCTCTTGAACGGTACTGCCATCGCCAGCACAGCATCCAGTTCGCGCACGCGGATTTGTTCGTCCTTCATGGATTCTTTGGCATGTAAATGCACACCAATAATACCCATCGGACCGTGCTTATCCTGCACCAAGGCCTGAAATGCGGACCGGGTCAGTCGCTCGTCCAGCGGACCAAAATTGACCGCCTGCAGCAACGGCAACCTGCTAAGCAGCCCAATGTGCCCCCGCGGATTACGCGGAGATTCAGCTTGAAACATCTCCATTTTTAAACGGTCGGCAAGCTTTTCAAATTCGTCGGCAACCCAGGTTTCCGGCAGGATAATAACATCCGGATCAGCATGGCGAATAACTTCGCAAATCGGGTCAATCCGGCCCAGGCCACCTTCAAGTATGTTGTAAACCATAGTGCGCATTGCTGGCTGTTCCCCACACATTCGCGTGGGAACAGCCTACCGGTTAGCCACGCAAATTTCCAGTGAAAAACCCGGCAGGATTAGCCATCAGCCAGCACAACGAATACCACTACCCCGTCAGCAGACGTGTAAGAACCTCCTTCAACTCGCCAGTGCGGGCAGATTGTTGCCACGGCATGGTTCGGGCATACTATACTGCCATGATAAACGATGGTTTTAGTGTGATATTTCCTGCTGCCGGTACCGGCAGCCGTTTTGGCTCCGGTGATAAACTCCTCACTCATATTGGTGGAGTAACCGTCCTGCAGCGTGCAGTAGCCCTGTTTACCGGGCGGAGGGATGTGATCGAAGTGCTCGTTGTAACCGCGACAGAGCGTTTTGATACCTATAGAAAGCTGTTGGCCAACATTCCGGCCGATAAACCGCTGCGCCTGGTTCCCGGTGGTACCGCCCGCTGGGAAAGCGTGCTGCATGGCTTACGCGCCGCCTCAACGACCTCTAAATACGTAGCCGTGCACGATGCCGCCCGCCCCCTTACGCCCGCGGCGGTTATCGATGCGGCGTTTGCGGCAGCCCGGCTGGCAGGCGCAGGTATACCTGTAGTGGCCGAGCCAGCCACACTTAAGCGGGTCACTGACAGCAACCGCATCGTCAGCACCGTAAGCCGGCAGGGAGTTTTTCAGGCTCAAACTCCACAATGCTTTAAGCGTGAAGCTCTGTTGGCCGCCTACGAAACATTGCTGGACGCGGGCCGCTTACAGGACATTACCGATGATGCCATGGTTTTCGAGCTGGCAGGCTTACCGGTGGCAGCTACGCCCGGTTCACCCGTAAATATCAAACTGACCACTAAAGAAGATCTCCTGCTGGCCGAAGCACTGGCGCGGATAACACAACCGCTCACGGCCTCATTGGAGCTTCACCATCTATGAGTACCAATACCGATATCTCAGAGCTTTTTGAAAAAAGCGCCGATCTGATGGCCGTCCTCGGCGTCAATTCTTTTAAAGTGCTGGCCACACGCAAGGTGGCCCGTCTGCTACGTGATTGCCCACGCAACGTGGAAGAATTAGCCAGCAGCGGCGAACTCGACAATATGCCCGGCATTGGCCAACATTCCGCGGAAAAAATCCGCGAATATCTGCGTACCGGCAATATCAGTGAATTTCAGCAGCTCGCCGGAGAAGTTCCCCCCGGCGTGCTGGCCATGATGAATATTTCCGGGCTGGGCGTAAAAACTGCCGCCCTGTTCTGGCGCGAAGCCGGAATTACCACCATGGACGAACTTCGCCGTCGGCTCGACGATGGCTCGCTGTTGAACCTGCCTGGCATGGGCGCAAAAAAACTGGCCAAAATAAAGGAAAATTTGGCTTATTCCACCGGTCAGGCCAACCGTCGCCGAATCGGCGAAGCTCTGCCCATCGCCCGCGATTTTTGCCAGTTGCTTCAGGCCATCCCTGGCATCGTGCGAACGACCTTCTGCGGAAGCCTGCGCCGCGGACGGGAAACAATTGGCGACATTGATATCCTGGTATGTTCCGACGCCCCCGTACACCAGCAAATTCACACTGCTGTTGGCCGGCACCCGCAGGTGGCCCAATTACTCGCTGTCGGCGAAACGAAAATCAGCTTTCGCACCAATCTGGACATGCAGGTGGATATTCGTGTGGTCCCCACGCCAAGCTGGGGGGCGGCCATGCAATACTTCACCGGCAGCAAGGAACACAATGTGCGACTCCGCGAAATGGCAACGGTCAAAGCCCTGAAACTAAATGAATGGGGGCTTTTTGCAGGCGACACCGCCATTGCCGGAGAAACCGAAGAAGGAATCTATGAAGCGTTGGGCCTGGCCTGGATTCCGCCCGAAATGCGCGAAGACCGGGGCGAAGTAACACTGGCCCAGAACATGCTAAGCCATGCCCCAGCGCAGCTTAAAGCGGCCTTCCCCTTTCTCGCCGATGCCCCTTCCACCTGGCAAACATTGCAGGTAGCAGACATTCGTGGCGATCTGCATACGCATACCATCGCCAGCGACGGCACATGCACCATAGCTGAAATGGTGGCTGCCGCCAAGCATCGCGGCTATGAATACATCGCCATTACCGATCATAGCAAATCCCAATTCCAGGCCAACGGGCTAAGTTCGCAACGCCTGCTGGATCACATTGCCGCTATCCATGCCGTGGCCCGGGAGGTGCATGGTATACGTGTTTTGGCAGGAGCTGAGGTGGACATTCTCGCCGATGGCTCACTGGATTATGAAGATGATTTGCTGCGAAAGCTCGACTGGGTGATAGCCTCACCACATGCCGCCCTGAGCCAGGAAACAGATGCAGCCACCACACGACTGGTGCGGGCAGCATCACATCCACTGGTACACGTGCTCGGCCACCCCACCGGGCGATTGGTGGGAAAACGCCGCGGCCTGGAACCCGATATGCCGCGGGTCGTGATGGCCGCGTTGCGCAGCGGAGTGGCTCTGGAAATCAACGCCAATGACATGCGGCTGGATCTCCGCGATACCCATGTGCGGCTGGCGGTGGAAGCCGGAGTACCGCTGTGCATCAACACCGATGCCCACAGCATAGAGGATTTTTCGCAAATTGATTATGGCGTTTTAACCGCCCGCCGCGGCTGGGCAAGAAAAGCCAACATTCTTAACACGCGGAGCGGCGTCCAACTGGAGCAGTGGATGCAGGCAAGACGCCAATCTGATGAATGGCGGTAAACGACCTATACACGACACAGAACTTGATAAAACCGACTGCAGGATGCACCCGGCAGGTCAGGGCCGTGGTTGGCACTCTGATAAAAAAACCAGGCTGATGGCCCGAAGGAACACCAGCCTGGGGAGGGAGAGAGAGCAAGATCGCTCCAAAAAGCCCGGATATATATCCGAACTTTTTATTTACCATAAAATAAATTATATCATTTTTTTCTCACCACACAAGTGCCCATACAAACCCATGAACCCAACCACACCGGCAACTGATTCTTTATTGAGCCACAGTGTCAAGGTAGGTGTTGGCATTAAGGGCTTTAATGGCGGCGTTCATTTCTGCATCCCCGTGGCTGGACGAATGATGCACCGCCCGCACCACCCGCACATATACCCTGCCCACCCACTGCCGCGAAGCGTGAAAGATACCGATAATTTCAGTCCCTGTCGGCATGGTGCAAATCAGCCGCGGAATTCGGGTGGGCGTAAAAGTCCAGATACCCACATGCGGCGCCTGGGCCAAAGCACGAGCCAACAAACTTGGTGGCAGCCAATAACGATTCGGTAATACGTATTGCTTTAACGTACCGGCGGCGGCAGCATGAAGAAAATCGCCGGCAGTTTTGAATTTTTGATTTAAGGACCAGGCTCGCGCCAGATAGTTGGTCAAGGTTTGGGTTTGCACGCGGGCATACAATTCCGCCGTAGCATTGGGCGGCAACGAAAGCCAGTATTTCTTCCACAATTTTGCAAAATCAGCATCATTCGTGCCGAACACCCTGGCCCATGCCAACGAAGAGGATACGCCATGCTGGAATAACCGTAGATACTCTGTAAATGGCCTGGCGTATCGGTGGTGATTGGCCCATGCAAGAAAATAAATCATCGACCAGGCTTCATCATAATTGGTGCCCATCAGCACATCATTCCATTGGCTGTATGGCATGAGACGCATTTTATGAATGGATAAAAATTTGTGATGATTAATTTCCCATTTGATCAGTTTCTCGCGATAGGGTGGAATCCAGCCCGTAACGAAACTGTTGCCCGTAAACAATCCCTCGCCGAAATATTCGGCCGTTCCTTCATTGGCCCAGGGCGGCAACATCCGTCCAAGAAAGGCAAAGGTAAACTGGTGAAAGCCTTCGTGTTGAATAATATGCCACACCTGGTGTGTAATTTTTTGGCCCGCCATGGCCATCAATCGCTGGCCGCTGTAGCCCACACGAAACTCTCCAGCACTGCCCGGCCAGCCGCCGGCCGCGTAATACTCCGGATAGCTCTTGAAAATATAAAACGGCTGCTTGGCGGTAACCGCTCCGCCGAAAATATCGTGCAAGCGACGTTGATAGGCACCGGCTGCAAAATTCATGCGAAGCCAGATCTGCTGGAGCATAGGCCGGGGCACGTCGGAATGAAGCACGTAAAAGCCCGGCGGATTATATGTTTTAAGATCCGCCGGAAGATCCATCTTAGACCAAGCTCTCTGGCCGATGGCCAGGATGCAGACCACCGGCAAAAGCCACCATCCGCCAAGCCTTGCTATCACCGTCACACGCGTGCTCATACGATCCCATTTCCAAATCGAATTACCAACAACATCGCATACCGATGCGTCCGCCAAAAAATGCCCATACTCTAATCTGCCCGGCCTTACCTGAATTCAGATGCGCCCCACCGGCCCAAAGTTCAAACTCTATTCCCGTGCATACTTAAGAGGCCCATTTCCCTCTGCTTACCCCTTCAGCTTTTCCTCCAGCAGCCGACCTACCATCTGCGGATCTGCCTTGCCGCTGCTGGCTTTCATCACCGCGCCGCGGAGAAAGCCAAGTGAGGCCTGCTTTTTCTTCGGGTTATGTCGGTAATCATCCACCGCCTGCGGGTGCGCAGCCAAAGCCTGGTCTACCCAGCGGGCCGTTTGATTTTCGTCGCGCACCTGCAAGAGCCCCTTCTTTTCGGCAACCACCATCGGTTCCAGACTATTGTCTTGGACCAACTCTTCATAAATAGCCGCTGCCGCCGTGGCACTGACCCGGCCATCTTCAATCATAGAAGCCAGTTGGGCATATTGACCGGCCTGCACCGGCAAATCACTGATCAACACGGTTTTCGCTTGAGTGGCCGCTAGTTCGTTGGCGATTTTGGCCGCCGGACCAAGCAACAAATTGGTGAGCCGCCGCGGCGGTGCACCAAGTTTAATGGCAGCATCAAATAAATCGGCAACTGCACGTTCTTCGGTAATAGTCAAAGCCTCTTTAGCACCAATGGCATAATCCTGCTGGTAGCGGTGGCGACGCTGCATGGGCAATTCCACCACTTCCTTGCGCACACGGGATAACCACTCCGGCGCAACCGTCAGCGGTACCAGGTCCGGATCGGGAAAATAGCGGTAATCCGAAGCCTCTTCCTTTTCCCGCTGAAGCACCGTTACACCCTTATCATCATCCCATCCACGAGTAGATTTACCTTGCGAGGGAATCGTGGTCGGATCGGCCAGCCATTGGGCATATTGCCGCTGAATTTCATAAGCGCAGGCTCGTTCCACCGCCCGAAAACTGTTGAGGTTTTTTACCTCTGTAATGGCCGTTTTAAACACCTTACCCTGATGAAAAATGTGCAAATTGATATTAGGTTCGAAACGTATATGACCCTGCTGCATAATACCATGAGACACACCCAGATACCGACAAATCCGTCGTAATTCTTCTCCGAAAATTCGCGCCTCCTCGGGGCTTTGCAGATCCGGCTCGGTGACAATTTCCAGCAGCGGCGTGCCGGCACGGTTCAAATCCACCTGCGAAAAGCCTGGTGCGCCCTCATGCAGCAGCTTACCGGCATCTTCTTCCAGGTGAGCCCGGCGAATACGAATGGTTTTTGCGCTGCCATCAGGCAGAAAAATTGCCACCTGACCTGCACCGCACAGGGGCATATCGTATTGGCTGATCTGGTAATTTTTGGGCAAGTCCGGGTAGTAATAGCTTTTGCGATCCCACTTGGTCTGCCTGGCAATGGCACAGTTCAAAGCCAGGCCGACCATCATCGCCATTTCCACTGCCCGCCGATTGAGCACTGGCAATACCCCCGGCAAACCCAGCACGACAGGATCCACCTGGGTGTTAGGCGCTCCGCCGAAGCCATTGGCCGCGGCCGTAAACATTTTAGATTTGGTCGCCAACTGCACATGAATTTCCATACCGATAAGGACTTTGTATTGTGGATCAGAATTCATAACCATGGAGACTCCAAACAGTTAAAGGGTAGAAATACTCATTATTTTACGCGGTGATTTCCCGCAAGGCTGCTACCAGAGCGTCGATATCATCGGAGGTATTAAAATGGCCCGGACTTAAACGCACCGTGCCTTCAGGAAAGGAACCGATTTGTTTATGGGCGTAGGGCGAACAATGCAGGCCGGGACGCACGGCAATGGAAAATGCTTCATCCAGAATGCCGCCGATTTCATGCGGGCTATGGCCCTCCACATTGAAGCTGATAGTGCCGACACGATTGGCCGCGGCATTGCTGCCCGTGGGACCGTAAATGGTGAGACCGGCGATATCCGCCACAGAGTCCACAAACCGCTGCACCAGGTGGCGTTCATGGGCGAGAATTTTGTCCGATCCGTAACGGTGCACGTACCGGGTTGCGGCCGCCAGGCCGGCCACCCCTACAGTGTTGGGAGTACCGCCTTCGAGAAAATATGGGAAAATGCGGGGCTGCAGCGGGCTTGAGGAATCGCCGCCGGTGCCTCCCTCGCGAAATGCCACCAAGTCCGTTACGGCCACGCTGGTATGCACATACAAGCCACCGGTACCGGTTGGCCCCAACAGCGATTTATGGCCGGGAAATGCCAGCATATCCACATGCTGCCCCACCACATCAATGGGAATAACGCCTATGGTCTGGGCGGTATCCAGCAGAAATTTTACGCCGTGTTCCCGGGCAATGCGGCCAACCTCGGCGGCCGGCTGCACGGTTCCAAGCACATTGCCGGCATGGCTTAAGGCGATAAGGCGGGTTTTGGCCCCAATTGCGCGTTTTATATCTGCGGGATCGATTACTCCGGTCTGCGGCGAAAATTCCACACGCGTCAGCGAGATAAAACCGGCATCGGACATGGCCTGCAACGGACGACTGACACTGTTGTGTTCCAAGGTTGTAGTAATGACATGATCCCCTGCATGCAGCAAACCCTTGAAAGCGATATTCAGGGCATCAGTGCAATTCATCGTGAAAATCAGACGATGGGAATCGGTTCCACCGATGAATTCCGTCAGTTGTCCACGAGCCTGATCCAGCATTTTTTCCGCAGCCACGGCCATCCGATGACCTGCACGGCCGGGATTGGCGGCATCTTTGGCCAGAAATTCACTCATGGTCTGGCTGATCACGGGCGGCTTGGGCCAACTGGTAGCGGCATTATCCAGATAAATAACTTTGGCGTCGGTTTCCATTGCGGTATTTTCCATCCTTTATTAGTAGTTAATGGTGCGTCCATGGACCGTGGAGGTATTCTAGCGGCAAACCGCGCCGCTGCCATCCGTCAACAGATGGGCAATATCTGATAGTAGTGGGGAGAGAATTAGCACGATGGAGAATTACCGAGGTTGGAGAGTTAATACAGGCAACCGGGATAAACTCCGGACACAAGGGGCGGGCCTCACGCAGAGACGTCCCAATGCCTAAATGTTGTTATAGGCAAGCGGGATAAACTCCGGGCGCAGAGAACGACTGGGAAGATTGAACCACCAAGGACATCCCGATGGCTAAATGTTATTAAAGGCAACCGGGATAAACTCCGGACACAAGGGGCGGGCCTCACGCAGAGACGCGGAGAGCGCTGAGGACGACAGGGGCGCGCCGCGGGCCTTCTCTATTGTCCACCACGGATGACACGGATCGCACGGATCGCGGGATATTCGGTTGTCAAAGATCGCTGCGCGGTATTGTGGTGCGTGCGGGTCTTGTCTATTTACGTATAGGCGCAGCATGAGCGGGGATAAATACGTGAGGAGACAGAAATCAGAAGGCAGGAGGCATGAGGTGGCTTTCCCAGGGGGAGTTGCTCAGGTTGATCTTGAGCGACTCATGTGTTGCTCAAGTTGCGGCCGGGCGGAAATATGCGATTTCATGGGACTTTTGATGAGTTGCTCGAGTTGCTCGAGTTATTTATATACCCGGCTGCGCCGCGAGAAAATAGAACCCCGATTGCATGCTCCTGCATTATCGGAAATCCGATACGCCGATCCGATCGGTCCCGATTGCTTACTCCGTGCCGCGGAGGCCTGTCCCGGCCGCGCCGGGAGATTTTTCACCACAGAGGCCATCCCGATGGCTATATGTTATGAAAGGCAAGCGGGATAAACTCCGGGCACAAGGGGTGGGCCTCACGCAGAGACGTCCCGATAGGCATCGGGATAAACTCCGGACGCAGAGGTACGCAGAGCGGGCGGCGACGGTGAGGGGCAAGATGGCCAAGGTATTGTGGTTGGCCATCTTGGACAGGTTGAAAAATGGGCGGTTTTGTTGGGGTTTTGAGGTAAGGTGGCCAAGATGGCCAAGATGGCCACACATTTTTAATTTTCCGGGTTAGAGGTCGGTTTTGTGCTGGTTGCAGGCGCAGCATGGGCATGGGTCGAATTCCTTTTTTTAGT
>JAJZNX010000203.1 GCA_021852275.1 Planctomycetota bacterium
CCACGAAGGAGTTTTATATCGCCCGAACGCGGGAGCTTGGCGTGCATTCCAACCGTGATATTGTCGCCGTGCAGCGCCAGCACGTTGTCTCTATAAGCCCCCTGGACGCCGTTCAGATATAAGCCACTGGCGCGGATGGCCTTTCTGTCCACCGGTAATTGCTATGCTATTGGCGGGCACATGGCGTGCAGTACGCCAATTTTATGCGAAACATTTTTATGGAAGTGTAGTTGTTTTTTTCTCGGGGAGTATAATCTTTTTTTGTGCTCAAGCCCGCGCGGGCTTGGCAGGCCGAAAGGCCGGGAACGGTTACCAGTAACGGAAGCAAAGGGGTTGTGCATGTGGATGAAAGCGTCACGTTTGGCCAGTATGACCGCAGCCTGTTTTGCTGTGATCTTGATGACTGCCGGTTTAGTGCAGGCAGCCAGTGTTGCATTTGCGGCTAAAGCCATAGCAACGCTGCCATCCATGATGACTCCCGCCCAGGCTGCCAGTAATCCAGCGGTGGAAACGCGCGTCAACAGTCTGCTTCATCAACTGACGCTGACGGAAAAGATTCGACTTCTGTCCGGCCTCAACCGTTCGCCATATATGTTTACCAGTCCGATTCCGCGGCTGGGAATTCCCTCGGTGGTGATGAGTGACGGACGTGTGGGAGTGCATGATTGGGGTGCAGATACTTTATTTCCGGCCACAGTGGCATTGGTTGCCACTTGGAATCAAAAACTCTGTTATCAGGAAGGCGTCGCGATGGGCCGTGATGCCCGCGCACGGGGTGTGGATATGATTCTTTCACCGTTGGTGAATCTCTACCGTGAGCCGCAGGACGGGCGTAATTTTGAATACATGGGGGAAGACCCGTACTTGGCCTCGGGCGTTGCCGTCAACTATATTCGTGGAATACAGTCTCAGCACGTTGCGGCGGATGTGACCGATTTTTGCGCCTACGAACAGGAAAACAACCGGAGGATGATCGATTCCATTGTGAGCCATCGGGCCTTGGAAGAACTCTACTTTCCACCGTTTAAGGCCGCAGTTCAGAAGGCCGGTGTCTGGACACTCATGTCCTCCTATAACCGGTTGAATTATGAATGGTGTTCCGCTGATCGATATCTTCTTACCGATGTGCTGCGCCATCGGTGGCATTTTAAGGGATTGGTCGTATGCGACTGGGGTTTAAGCAATCATGTCAGCACGCTACGCGCGTTGCGGGCGGGACTCAATCTTGAGATGCCCACTGCCGCACATTATACCGCCAAGCGCATCATTCCCCTGATCCGCAGCGGTGATTTCCCAGTCGCCCGGCTTAACGCGCTGGTTACGCCCCTGCTGCGGATGATCGTAGCGATGGATCTTATGAAATATCCGCAAAAAGATGCATCTATTGCTCTTAACGATCCATTCAGTGATCATGTTGCTTACGAAATCGAAAAGCAGGGGGCGGTTCTTCTGAAGAATAAAAACCATCTTCTTCCCTTATCCGCAGGACCTCATCATTTAATTGTTGTCATTGGACCTAATGCCCGGTCCATGGCACCGGGCGGCGGAAGCCCCTTTGAAGGTGGCGGAAGTTCCTATGGTGTTCCCATTGTCAAACCGGTAAGCATGTTGGCCGCCATCAGGAAACTGGCCCCGGCCGGCACGCGCGTCGTGTATCTAAAATCATTGCAAACCCAGCAAGCCAGAACGGTAGCGCAGCAGGCGGATGCTGTTATCGCCTGTATCGGTTGGAACTCCAACTTGGAAGGTGAGGGCGGTGATCATCCCTATGCGCTGCCTGCACCGCAAAATGCACTGGTCGCCCAGGCCGGCAAGCTCAATTCCCACGTCATTGTCGTGCTCAATGGTGGCGGCAATGTGGCCATGCGCCAATGGATACATCAGATCGCCGGATTGCTTGATGCCTGGTATCCCGGCCAGAACGGTAACCTGGCGGTGGCCGGTATTTTATTCGGGAAAATAAATCCCAGTGGACGTTTGCCCGAAACCTTTGAGAAACGCTGGAAAGATGCACCGGCTTACGGCCATTATCCCGGCCATAACAACACCGTCCATTTTGCCGAGGGCATCTATTTGGGCTATCGCTGGTTTAATAAAAAGAACATCACGCCACGGTACCCCTTTGGTTTTGGTCTTTCCTACACCACCTTCGCCATGCACCACTTGCAAGTTACCGCCACGGGAAGTGGTAAGCAGCGCGTGTCCAGGGTGACGGCTGAAGTGACCAACACCGGGAAAATATCCGGAGCGCAAGTTGCACAATTGTACATCCATCCGCTGGTGGATCGGAAGAATCGCTGCGTGCAGACGCTGAAAGGATTCGCGCGGGTGAATTTGCGGCCGGGGCAAAGCAAAACCGTGACGATGAAACTGGATTGGCATGATTTTGCCTATTACAACTCGGCTAAAAGAGTTTGGTGCGTTCCTCCCGGTAACTATGAAATTGCCATTGGATCATCCAGTGCCGATGAACCGCTGCACAAGGTTGTGCAGATGGGTCAGTGAAACCGTCTGCCACTTATGAACTCAACGCAGTGTTCAATAATCTGTGAGCCATAGGGCCACCCCGGCGTTGTCAGGAGATAACCATTCACGGAGATCCAGTCGGGCAGCGGGAAGTCTGCACCGCAAGACGGCCCCTTCCCTGAAATGTAAGTTTCAACGTGGCACGCGGCTGCTATCTGGTATGGCAATGAACGGTTGTGCTAAAGTTAGGTGTTCGGCGGAGGTTCGGATTCCGCTGGGCCTCGTGCCACGGCTGGCTCGGCTGCCTCATTTTGTCCGTCATGCCCGAAGAAACGATAATACAGGTAAATATTAACCGCCATGACTCCCGCATATAAAAAGAAGGGCATTTCTATTTCTGAAACGTCAAATAACACGCCCGTGCAGATCATCGCCGCGGATGAAGCCGAACACC
>JAJZNX010000093.1 GCA_021852275.1 Planctomycetota bacterium
TGGATCATGCTCGGGGAAAACGGCTGGCTCATGCTCGGAGGACGAAGAGTCCCTTCGGACTGGGACCTTTTAGCTGAGTACTTGACCAACGACGTGCTCTTCAGGGTGATCGACATTATTGCCACTCGCGTGTGTCAGGTCCGGTGGAAATTGTTTGCGCGCAAGGGATCGGAGGGTGCCTCTGGCTACAGCGAAAAGCCGCTCCGCGGCCACGCTGGACAGCGGACCGCGGAAAAATTCTTCGGCGGCGCTGGCCGCACCCTGGACGACCACGAGCCGCGGCGGCGCATGGTGAGCAAAGCCCTCGGTCGCGAGCACGAGTCCGCCCAGGAGGTCGCAAAAGATGACGACGTGGTGGAGATCACCGATCACCCACTTTTGGACATGATTTACCGTGCCAATTTTGGCCTGACCGCGACACAACTGCGGTACATGTCGAGCGTTTATTTTGACCTTTTTGGAGGGGCTTATTACTGGATCCAAAACGGACGGCTGGGCCGGCCGTCGGGCCTAAAAATTATTCCAAGCTATCGGCTGGCCGCGTACCGAAAAAATGAATCGGATGTGGTCGCGTACCAATACTATCCGGTGGTCGCGGTGCCGGACCAGGTGGACATTCTGGACGCGCGTGATGTGATGCCGATCCGCCGACCGTCGCCCAACGACCCTTATGCCGGTCGCAACGCGCCTGCCCGCAGCGCGTGGGATGCGGTGTGTTTGTGCCGGCAATATACGGCGTGGCAATCGACATTGTTTTCCAACCGCGAGCGGCCCGACGCGATCTGGACTCCGGACAAGGACGCACCATTTGGTGCGGATGCGGCCAGGCGCATGGCCGCGGAATGGCGATCCTACCTGCACGGATCGCGCAACGGTCGTGTGCTGGTGGCGGAGCAGGCTGGGGCCCTGCAGGTTCCGCGGTACGCACAAGACATCGGCGAACTGAAAGTGAGTGGCGACGCCGTCGGTCGCGTGTGCTTGGCTTTTGGTCTGCCCGAATCGTACCTGTCCGCCGGCGCAAAATACGACAACGCCGCGGAGGGTGGGGCGGCGTTTGCCAAAGGCTGCGTTTTACCGCGGGTGATGATCGCAGAGGAAGCCTGGAATACGTATCTTGTGCCGCGGTTCGGGGAAGGGCTTTTCCTGGCTGCGGAAAACCCGGTGCCGCGGGATGAAGCTGTGGAAACCCAACGGGCCCAGATCGCCATCGCTGCGGGTGTTCTGACCGTCAATGAGCAGCGCGCGGCGCTGGGCTTTGACGTGCTGGAGGAAGAATGGGCCTCGAAATTACCCGCTCAACCTGCGGCTGCGGCGACACAAGCCACCACGGCCGGCGTGACGGAACCAGAGCCTTCCAATCCGCCGCCTGCTGACCCCAAGCCACAAGTGGAAAGTGCCCACGCCCCGCCGCTGGCCAAAGAGCTGTGCGAGGCACCAGCGAGAATCGAGGAAGCCCAGGCGAAAGAAGCTGATTTTCTGCTCGAGGTCAACAAAATGGTGGCCAGCGGCACACTGGAACGAGCCACAGCCATTGAGCTCGTGCGCCGCCGAACGGGCGACGATGAGACGGTGTGCAAGTCGCTGGTCGGGCATATTCACCCGGCCACGAAAACGCCGGAGGGGGCGCCGGCAGTAAAAAACGCGGACAAGATTCTTTCCGGAGTTGTGCCGGAG
The DNA here is from genome assembly GCA_021852275.1 of Planctomycetota bacterium. Lineage (GTDB taxonomy): Bacteria > Planctomycetota > Phycisphaerae > WQYP01 > WQYP01 > JABEVA01. The sequence continues at coordinate 1,675 of JAJZNX010000093.1, forward strand.
GTTGCGGACTTAAAGCCGCGGCTGGAAAAATACTTTGCCACCCAGGCCAAAGCCTGGACGCGCGGCGACGTCCTCGGCGGTGCGCTGGACGGGAGCGCCCTGGGACCAGGCTCGCTGGGACAGGACAACCGCACGCTGGCGGCCCTGCTTTTGCTGGGGTGGCAGGGAGCGGGCAAAAGCGTGCTCACCGACGCCGGCAAACGTTTTGGGCTCTCGCCGTCGCAAGCCACGGCCGCGGAAAAAAAATTCGCCGCTGACGCCGCGACGGCATCAGCCAAATATGCCGCAGAAATCAATGAATCCAGCCGCCAGCGAGTGGTGTCAGAGCTCAAAGCGTTGCAGGAAGCTCGGGCCGCTGGTGCGGGTCCTGGCGATGTGGGCCGGGCGGCTGCGGAAAAAGCCATTCAGGCGCTCTTTGACGCCTGGGCCAAAACGCGGCCCGGCACGATTGCCGATGACCAGGTGTACCGCGCCAAAGTCAGCGCGCAAATCGGAGCCGCCGAACAGCGCGGGGATGTGACCACGGTTTACTGGGTCACTGCGGGAGACGAAAAGGTGTGCCCGATCTGCCAGTCGCTGGATGGAACCAGTGCGCCGCTGGGCGGCGCATTCCACATGGTCGCTGGCGATATCGAGGGACCGCCGGCCCATGTGAATTGCCGGTGCTGGCTTATTTATTCGACCACTGACGGAAAGCTGATTTTTGGCGAGGGCGACCCGGACACAGGCCCGGGCGTTGGGCCCGAGCCGCAACCATGAGGTGCTTTATGGAAATTGTAACGAAGAGTTTTGAATCCGAGCTGCTCGAAGCGGACGAAGGGAAACGAGAGGTGGTCGCGTGCGTGAGCAGCTCATCACTGGATCGCGACGGGGAAGTGGTGCTGGCGTCGGGCCTCGTGAAAAAGCATTACGGCGGCTCACCGTTCCTGTGGAGACATTCCAAGGAGCCTGAAAATATTCTCGGCCAGGTGCTCTGGGCTAAGCAAGTCGGCGACAAGATCGTGGCCAAACACCGGTTCAGCTCTGTGAGCGAGAAAGCCAAGGAACTGTTTCCACTGGTGCAGGAGGGGACGCTCCGCACATTTTCGGTGTCATTTCGGCCGCTGGAAGCGTCCGAGCCACGTGCGGACGAGCCGCAGTTCAAAGAGGCTTCACGCATCTACCGCAAGTGGGAAATGCTCGAATCTTCTCTTGTGCCGATCCCGGCCAACGCGGATGCCGTCGCCCTGGCGGTCAGCAAAGGCTTGGTGCTCGGAGATGAGCTCCGGCGGGAGCTTTCCGCCGGCGTGAACAAGGATCCTAAATACCAAGTCCACAAGGCTGGCGTAGCCCAGGCCGAGCGGCTCATCGCCCGCGGCGATATCGACCGCGGCGGGACGTGGAACCCCGACGTATCGTCACCCGGACAGGACGCCAGTTCCGCGGCGTGGAAAGAATTTTCCCTCCGGTTCCTGGCTGAAGATCCAACGCAGCCCAGAGACACGCTGGCCCATTGGCATTTCCCGGTTGTTGAGGGGGGAAAGGTTTTCATCCACGGGCTGCGGGCCGCGATCGCCCGTGCGGGCCAGACGGGATCTGCGGACATCGAAGCCGCGGCCCGGCGACTGCTCGAGCTGGCGGAAAAACGCTCGAAGCAGTTCGCGGCCGTCGTGGCGCGCGGGGCTGCGCGGCGACTGGCCAACCAGATTTAACATCCATCTTAACACTGGCTTCTCGTCTTAGACGTGCAGGCCCGATCGGCGGCGACTGGCGGGGCAGAACCACCCCAGCGCAAGGTGTGGCGCGGCAGGCAGGTCCAAAGATTTATTATTTTAGAGGAGTCTCACATGGCCCGTGAATTAACGGATGAACTGAAAAAGCACCTGGAAAACGCCCGCCGCGACAAAAAGAAAGTCAAAGTCAAACACCTGGTCGGCGAAAGAAAGGGCGAGATCACGGAAGTCGAGCCCGACGCCGCTAAAATGATGCACGAAAATGGGTTCGGCGAAATCCACGTGGACGACGGTGAAGAGCAGACCGCGGCCGAAAAGGAAGCCATTGACCAGGTGGTCAAGGCCGCTCAAGCCGGCCTGACGGCCAGCGAAGCCCGTATCACCCGGAAAGTTCTCGACGCCGTGAATAAAGGCTTTTCCACCAACGGCAATGTAGAGGTGCTGGGTGAAAAATCGGCTCTTTCGCCGACCCGCGGCTTTGAAAGTATCGGCCACTTTTTTGGCGCTGTGTCCAAACACTACCGCGGTTTGGGTACTGACGAACGCTTGATCGCCAAGCACGTGGACGCCAACGGTGTGGTGAGCAAAGCGGATGGGATGAGCGAAGGCGTGTTGGGCGACGGCGGAGCTTTGGTTCCGGTTGAATACGCTAACTGGCTCTACCGCGATGTTCTGGAAGAAGACTCTCTGCTCAAACGCTGCCGCAAAGTGCTCATCAACAATGGCAACAGCATTTACGTGCCCGTCCGCACGACCACGACTTACGGCCAGACGGACCCGTCTACTGGCGGCTCTTTGGGTGCGTGGCTTGGGCCGGATGGCTCGGCGATCACGCCGACGAAGCCCGCGTACAACCGCGTGCAACTCCTCCTGAACCGGTGGGCGGCCCTCCTGCCGGTGACGGAAGAATTGCTCTTGGATAACAACGTGGGACTGGGCCAATGGATCGGTGAGGAGGGGCGGATCGCGTTAGCTTACGACTTAAACAATGTGTTGGTCAACGGCTTGGAAACCAATTCCCAGCCGCAGGGAATTCTGAACTCGCCGGCACTCGTATATTCGGCGATTGTCAGCGGCCAGACGAACTATACCATCGTGTATGACAACCTGGTGAGCATGAAGTCGAGGCTCTGGACGCCGCTGGTGGGGAATTTCAAAACCTGCATCTGGCTGGCGCACCCGGATTGCGAAGCCCAGTTTGAGCAGCTCACCGACGCCGCCGGACGCAACCTCTACTATGCGACGGGCACCATCCAGCAAAGCCAGGAGGCCAAGCTCTTCGGGCTGCCCGTGGTCTACAGCTACCAGTGCTCCCCGGTCGGCTCCTCCGGCGATGTCGTGCTCTGCGACCTGAGCCAGTACCTGGTGGGACTCAAGCAGGGCGAAGGCGTGCGGCAAGCGACGTCCATGCACCTGTACTTCGCCTCGGCAGAGATGGCTTATCGGCTGATCTTCCGCATCGATGGCAAGACGGCCAGAACGGCGCCGCTGGCTGTGCCGAATTCCGCCGCCACCCGCAGCGGATTTGTGGCCCTGATGCCGCGTGGTGGCACGAGCTAAGGCTTTTCTTTAAGGTGACGCGCCGGCCGCGGGCAGGGCGTGGCGCAAGCCGCGTTCGCCGCGGTCGGTTCTTTTTGCGGGGTGCTTATGTTCGGAGCCGTGGTGGGTGTTATGCCAGACTGGATCATGGCTGCGGTGATGACGGCTGGTATGCTTGGAGCCAGCGCTGTGTGGCTGGCGGGTTTGCGGACGCGCCAGTCCCAGATCTGGGAGCGACTGGACCGCATCGAGTCCAAAGTGGATTCCCTTTCAGCCGCTTTGGCCGCGCAGGGCCTGAGTCTGCCGCCGAGGATGCGACCATGAACCACATTCATACAACTGTCACCATAATCGGCTGGATCGGCACCGTGGCCGGGACCGCGATGACCCTCTGGAATTGGCGGCGGGCACTCTTCCATCGCCGGCGTGCGGATCGCTTCGAGGCCCGGTTCCACTATACAGCCAAGGCCGCGGGGGAGTTTCGCAAGCTTTATCTGACCGAAAAATCCAGAAACCAGGCCGCATCCCGCGGCATGGACGCTGGCAAAGCGTCTTAAAACTGGCGTCGCACCCGGTCTGTTTTTTTATCACCTGCGAGCGCCGGAGATACCGTGTGGGCTTCGCGAGTTATTTTTCCTCTTATGCTCGCCGCAATGGCCGCGGGCCTGAGTGCATGCGCATGGCTGCACCCGCCGACAAGGCTGCTGCCGGTGCAGACGCTGGCCCCGACGGCGGCGCTGCCCAAGCTCAAATTAGTGGCACTCCCGCTCGATCAGGCGATGCAACTCAATCGCGTGGCCACGAGCCAGGTCAAACAAATTCGGGAAATCGGGGTACCGCAGGGAAACATTGACCCGCGGGCTGCGGCGATCAATTCGCTCGGTGCTCAAGCCTTAAATCTCCATGAAGCCCAACTGGCGTTAGCGGCTGCAGAAGACAGGGTTAACGTGCTCGACGGCCAGGCTGTGCGCTTGCAGGATCAACTGACGGCTGCGGCTGGAACGATTGCCCAGGCGACGGCGGCGGAAAATGCCGCGGTGGCCAGATACCAGAATGCGTGGCTGGGCGGAAAAGCCTGGCGGCTGATCTGGTGGATTGTGGGGATTGGATCCACACTGCTGATCGCAGACGTGCTTTTGAGCGCGTTCACCGGCATCGGTTTTAACCCCTTGGAATGGATTGTAGGGCTGTGCCATTTCGGTACGGCTAAACGGGCTTGAGGTTTTTTGCAAAGGAGTTTTCAATGGCCCTGGTGCTTTTATTGCTCATTGTGCTGTTGCTCGCCGCGGCAATTTTATTTTTGGTGCAGGCTGCAAAAAACAAAAACACACCGCAATCCCAACTGGCAGCCGATGAGGCACTCATGGAAGAGTGGGCCGACACGATTGCGGCCAAAGTCGGCATTAAACTCAAGCTCGGACAGACGGCGACGCCGACGCAGGCACCGAACCCAATGAGCGCCGCTGCGTCCCAAAAGGCTGCCACGCCGCCGGCCAAAACGTCCACGTGATCACGCACCGGCCCGCGGGCAATGTGGAGCGGGCCGACACGCCTCCGGGCCGTAAATCTCCGACCGCGCCGCCGGCGTGCGGTATCGCCCGAAGCCGGTTTGTTTTAATGGAGCGTCACCTTGAAGATCCTCGTCCAATGGCCCACCCGCGGGCGACACGAAAAGATACTGGATCGCGTCGCCGCCTGGCACGCGGCTGAATCGCAAAGAGCCTCGGTGGCCTACCAGATCGTTTATGACGCCGACGATGCCCCGACCAGAACGCTGTTGCACAACCATAGATCGTCGCTCGATCGGCTGCGAGCCACAGCTATTGAGTCGCGCACGCCCACTAAAATTGGAGCCTATGCCACCGGCCTGAATCCCGGTGAGTGGGATGTGCTGGTGCTGGGTGCCGATGATTTTGTGGACCCGGTGCCGGGTTGGGACCAGGTGATCCGCCGGGCCATGGAGCAGCATTTTCCGGGTCGGGACGGACTTTTGCATTTCTCCGACGGCCGCGTAGGAGACAGGCTCTGCACGCTCCCGGCGGTGGGCAATAATCTCTTTCGCAGACTTGGACACGCATATTTTCCGCAGTATCAGTCATTTTTCTGCGATGACGAGCTCATGGAGTGTGCTGTGCGACTCCGGCGGCATCAATATATTGACCTGGTGCTTGCCCGGCACGATTTTCGCGGCTCGGACCGGGACGCGGACGCCACCTACCAACGGGCCAAGCCGTCCTGGATGCACGATCAGAACCTTTTTCATGCCCGCAGCCAAGGCAGTTTTGGCCTCGTGCAGCCGATATTGAGCGTGCTGGTCCCGACGATCTGGGAGCGGATGGAATCATGCCAACGCCTGGTCGAGGAGCTTTATCGCCAGGTTTGGGCCCTTCCACGGGGCGCCGCGGTGGAAATCTGCGTGCGGCGCGACCAGAGGGGTGCGCAGCCCGTGGGAGCAAAACGCAACGCCATGCTGCTGCATTCAAACGGGCGATATGTCGCCTTCGTGGACGATGACGATCGCGTAGCCCCGGACTACCTTTCCTCAATTCTCGCGGCCATTGATGCCACGCCTGGGGTGGATTGTGTCACGTTTGCGGGCGAATTCCGCCAGGATGGTGGCCCGGCGTCGCTCTTTGACTTTGACTTAGCGCATAAGGCCCACATCAATCGGCCCGGCGGCGTGATGGACCGGATGGTCAACCATTTGTGCCCGGTACGTCGCGATCTGGCCCTGGATGCCCAGTTTCCCCTGGCCAACCGGTCGGAAGATACGGCCTATGCCCAGCGGCTTTTACCGCTGCTGAAAAACCAGGCCGTCTGCCGCGACGAGGCGGGAAAAAAGAAAATCCTTTATTTTTACGACTTTTCGCCGGCACACTCGGCCACCCAGGGCCCGCACAACGTGGCCGCGACGGTACCGGAGCTGAAACGGGAGTTTGCCGCCGCGCACTTAGCCCGTCTTAACGGGTGGAAACGCGGCGCGAAATGAGGCCGCCGTGGAGAAAAAATGGACCTCATCACCAGTACTTATGCCCAGAGCCTCTCGCCCGCGTGCGCTGCGGCGAGTGCCCCGCAACTTGCCGCCGTGATTACCGCGGCCTCCCAGATGATCGAAACTTATTGCGGGCGCAAATTTTACGCCGCCCGTTACCAGGACAGTTATGATTCCACGGCCGCATCTTCGGGTGCCCTGGTGCTGCGCCAGGTGCCGCTGGTGCAGCTCAACAGCGTAACGTTGTGGCCGGATGACGCCGACGAGGTGTTTACCGCGGCGGATTTTGACCTGCGTTACGGCCTCGGGCGCATCACATTCAAGGCCAGCGCGATGGGATCGTTTCCATGGGGCGATTCCGCGGACGCTGCGGGCGGACGATGGCCATGGCCGCAAGCGGGCGCTAATTCCATTCAGGTGGACTATTTTGCCGGTTATGGCTGGGTGACTGCTTTAGCGTCGCCCATCGTTGCCGGCTCCAATGTGACAATCCCCCTGGCAAACACTTCTGGGCTCGTGCCCGAACAGGGAGCGTGGAACGCCAGCCAGGCGACGACGATTGTGCTTGACGACAACACAGAAAACCGGGAAGAGATCTCTGTGAGTTGGAACAGCTCGCTGGCCGCCCTGGTCGGTAGCCCGATGCTCAACCACGCGGCTGCGGCCTCGGTTGCCGGGCCTTTGGCGCCCGCGAGCGTGCAGATCGCGGCGGTGATCGTCGCCGGGAACATTTTATCCGCGCCAGATCTGACAAAAAAAGCGGAAGGCGTCGGGCGGGCGGTGGGCTACCAGCAGCAGTTGCGTTTGGGTGGTTTGGGCGTGTTTTTGACGCCGGAAGTATGCACCCTGCTGGCGCCATACCGAAGCCGGGGGTTTGCCGCATGAGCATGCAGACGCTGTTTCGCGACACCTTTGTACTCCAGCGTGCAACCGTGAGCCAGGACGCCCTGGGTGGCTCCGTGCGGACTTGGAGCGATGTTACCAGTTTTGCCGGGATGCTCGTGGCGCATGGGGATGAGCGTATGACCACGGTTTTTCAGAGATCCGGCAACCAGGGTGCGGGGCAGATTCTCTCGTATGTCAACCCGACGGCAGAGGTGGGTGATCGCGTTTCCGGAGCCGGCCAGACATTCAGGGTAGCGGGTCAACGGTCCATGACCGCCCCGGCATCACCGGTAAAAACGCTTTTTCTTCTCGATGTGGACGTGCTGGAGCCGGGCGAATGACGACAGAATCGGCGAGAAAAATGACCGAGATCATCATCGTGTCGCTGGTGGTGGCGCTGGTGATCTATGACGTGGCGATTGAGATGAAATTCGGCGTGAATGCCACAATTTCCCAGGTGATTTTTGATACGGCCTCGCACAATCCGTGGATTGCCCTGGCTGCGGGCATTCTGGTCGGCCATTGGTTTTGGCGGTGATATGGCGAACGTGAAAACTAATTTTCCCACTGCACCGGCACGCAGCGATCTGGATCTCTGGCTGGCGCTTAAGCTGGTGGCGGAAAAATCCGCCGCACGCTGCCGGTTTTTGTTTCCCGATCAGCGGGCCGATGCCATCGCCGACGCGACGGTGTTTCTGGTGGAAGCTGCGGCGAAATTTCAGCCGGGGCGCTCTGGCCGCGGCGGTGCGGAGGCGTACTTTAGCCGCGTCGCGGATAGGTTTATGTGGAAGTGGCAGCGGAAAAATTCGCGGGCTACTGCCGCCTGCCGGTCCGGGTCCGGCAAGCTGGAGGCCGGTAAACGCCCGGACGGCGTGCTGCCGCTGGGATGTTATGACCGGGCAAAAAAACAGATCACGCATCCCGCGAGCCGGAAATTATTGCAGCAGCGCCTTGGCGACATGATTGCCCGCTGCCGAAAGCACATTGACTCTGCCGGGCACGAGCGGGACGTGGCCGCGGCAACGCTGGGGCTGCGGATTTTGGAGCAGCTTCGCAAGCTGCTGCTGGGACCAAAACGGCCCAATGGGACGTGCCTGCTGGCGGCGTTTCTGGCGGCCACGGTGGTATTTGCTACTGTGGCGGCGGGGTGTCACGATCAGGATTCGCAGGCGGCACGCAGTGAGAATCCGCCCGTGGCGACGGGGCCACAAACTAGCCCGGTGACGCCGGAGCCGAATTCGCTGCTGCTGTTTGTCGGGGGGCTGGGAGCGGCGATCATGATCTGGCCCAGGCGGTGGAGAAAACTAAGATGATTTGGCTGGTAGCGATTGCAGGATTTTTGATAGGTGCGCTGGCGGCGACGGTGATCGTGATATTCTGGGCTGCACGTGTTGCGGAACGATATGATGATGTGCGAGGTGGGTATGACGACTGATACTGCGAGAAAAATGACGGAGGTCGTGATCGTTGCACTGGTGATCGCGCTTGTGGTGTATGACATTGTTGTCGAAATGAAATTCGGCACGCAGGCGACGATTTCGCAGGTGATATTTGATACGGCTTCGCATAACCCGTGGATTGCGATGCTTGCGGGAATTTTAATCGGTCATTGGTTTTGGCGGTGATACGTGGACGCAACTTTTTTAGGGCCGAATAATACCAGTGTGCTCACGCCATCGGCGTGGAGTACCGGTGCTGTACCTGGGCCAGCCGATACCGCCAGCATGGGCGGTTTCGTTGGAACGCTTGCGTCCGCAAGTTGGTCTCCGGGAAATTTGACGGATGGCGGCCTTGCCACCAGCGGCGTTCAGATAAGCGGAACGTCCACGCTTTCGGTGGCTGGGTATATTTCCAACACAGTTAAGTCCACCGCTGGGTACGGTAGCGCATTTATTTCAGGTGGGGGAAATAGTAACCCCACCATCTCTTGCAACGCGCTCAACGTGAGTGGGGGCGGCTACGGCATTAAATTTTCGTTTGGCTATAACATTTCATTGACGGTAGGTGCGGGCGGAATTACCGCGTCCGGGCCCGGCACGATTGCGGTTGCGTATTATAACCCAAACTTCGATACTGCTGGAGCGTTTAGGTATTCCGGGAATGGAACTGCAACCGCGGGAGCCTGTATTTTCCGTCAACAGTCGAACAATGACGGCGGCGTGGCGACATCGACGTGGACGGGAAATATATCAGCCAGTGGAACTGGGTCAGCATGTACGCAGATCATGACAAACACCGCACCTGTAACGATCAACGGCAATTTGACCGCGAGTGCCGGGGCAAGCATTAACAGTAACCCTTTCGGGTATGGCCCCTTCACTTTGGTGAATGGGGTTGTCAACATTTCTTCGGGCGGCGTCTTGGTCTTTACTATCAATGGGGTTCTCGTAATCAATAATCCCTTAGTCATGGACAATACCAGTACGTATTCAAACCTCGGTGGGTTATTGGTTCACGTGGGACCGTTGCCATCGCAGATTACGCAGCCCGGAGCACATTTTCAGGTACCCGCCCCCAATCAAGTAGCTTCCGGTGTCAGCTTTGGCATGGGGTTGCAGGGAAACCTTTCATCCAACAGACGGGTAATTATTTAAGGAGTCTTTATGCTCAATCAACAGCAACTGCAAGCGTATATCACAGCGAACGCCGCGACACTTGGAACACTATCCGACGCCGACGCGGCTACAGCGATTAACACGGCGACGACAACGACCACGTATAACCCGCTGACGCTGACGATACCATTTTTGTACGCGACCTTTGGCGCTGCTGCGGCGACGATACTGGCGAATTTCCGCACGATTGCCACGACGCCGCCATGGAGTGATTTCTTACCTCTGTTGACTGCCGGTGGAATTCCCGCGAATTCTGGCGTGGGCGTGGATATGCTCAATGAGCTGACGACCACCAACCCACCGGTGCTGACGGCGGCTCAGGCGGCAACGCTGATCGGCATGACGCAGCAGAAAAATTATCAATTCGGCCAGGAAGTGCAGACCACCGACGTGACGACCGCACGGGCGGCGATTGCCCAGGCGGCCACGGCCACGCGGCTTCAAAGCCAGGTGCAGCAGGGATTTGCCGCTGCGATGGCTTTAGTTTCGGCCTACCAGAACGGCCCGAGCACGGGAACGGCCCCGACAGCGAGCCAACTGCAAAATGCTTTTTCTACTGTGGTAACGGGGTAAGCTATGAGCCTTCCAGCGGGTACAATCAGAACCAACACCGTGATGATCGTCCAGGCGGGTACGGTTACGCCCACGCAATGTGATGCGAGTGTGCCGAGCATATCATATTCTTTTGTCGCTGGCACCGGCACACTACCTGCCGGTACTTATTACGCGTGCATTCAGTGGACGGGCTCAGATGGGACTATTTACCAGACGCCAACGGTAACGTTGACGCTTGCTTCGGCGGGTGAGCTTGAGCTTACGACCAGACAGGCGAATTCACCTTATGGTGGTGCTGCGGGCTGGAGCAGCACCTATAACGTGTTCGTTGGGACTTCGCCAGCGGCAATGTATTTGCAGGCGTCCAACCAGACTGCCCAGCCGTATTATCAATCCGTGCCGCTTGTCACCAATACCCAGATCGCCATGGGGCCATCGCCCACGCTGCGGGTGTTTCAAGGGATCGGTAGTGCGATCAACGTCGGGGCCGTATGGACAAATTTATCAACGGGCTACTGGCAATACGCCTACCCCCTCCCGCTGACGTGGCCCGTGGGAGCGCAGGCGAAAGAAATCGTGACCACCACAGTTGGTGGCGTCGGGCAGCCAGCGGAATTCGGATATGAAGTTGGTCTGACGCCATTGACGAGCGCCCAGACGCAGACGGCGGCGGCTGCGGCGATTACGGCGGCGGAGCCGGCGATCGGGGCGGCTGCGGTAACGGCCCTGACCGGGGTGGGCGTGCCCGGCAACGCGAGTGTGCTTTTCAATGTTACCTCGCAGGCGTCGGGGGCGGCGATTCAAAATTCGCTGCTGAGCCTTCAGGCCGCGGGCCAGACGCTCGCCCGCGGAATCACCTCGGCCAACGGACAGGTGACACTGGCCGCGCCGAATGGAACTTATACGCTGGTGGCCACCGCGGTGCCGGGCTTTGGCGGCTATTCAGGATCCGTGACGCTGCCGGTGCCGGGCGGAACGGTGAATATATCGGGCTAGAAGTTAGGAGTTAGGAGTTAGGAGGGGCGCACGCAAACTGCTAAATCCTAACTCCTGGCTACTAAGGGACGTTTATGAGCAAAATAAATTTAACGCTTGCTCCCCTCCTGGCCGGCGGCGGTTCCACGGTCGCAGCCGCACTGGTTGCGGCCCTGCAAAATGACGCCGAACTGGCATCCATCCTGGGCACGTATGGAGTGTGGCTCTCACCCGTGCCCGAAACCCAATCAATGCCGTTCATCGTGGTCACGCTGCCGCCCGGAAATATGGCCCGCTACACCGGCGGAGTCGCGGGCCGACGCACGGAAGATTACACCTTGGCGATTGTGGGAAACTCCGCGATCGCGCTCCGCCAGGCATCCGCACGGATCGGCGGACCCCAGCCGCCCGCGGGCAACGGCATGTTCGAACAACAGCCGGGTGCCCTGGTCGTGCCGGGCTGGTCGATTGCCCAGATTTTTGCCCAGGAACAGGGGTTCCGCGGAGAACGCGGCAAGGACGCTCAGGGCCGCGAAGTCTATTCCGCATGGAGCCAGATCAGCGTTACCGCATGGCCCCAGTGAGGAGGTGGGTGTGGCCACAGACCTGATTGAAGCGTTTTTGCCGCGGCTGCGGGCCGCAGTCCAAAAACTCGCCGAAGAGTCCAAGGTTAACCTGCGCTACGACCTCTCTGAAGAAGGTCACGTCCGACCGTTCATCGTCTCGGCGCCGGGCCAGCCTCCAAAAAACTGGGATGGCCGGTTGCTCAACACCATCTCCATCGAACCTCGCGAATCTTCCGGATGGCTGGGCTGGACGATCATGGTCACCGGTGCGGCCCAGGACCCGCGTGATGCCCACCCCGGCAATATCGCCGCGGCTGAAGAATTTGGCCACTTTTGGGATGGCTGGGCCCAGGACTTTGAGGACGGCTACAAATGGGTATGGATCTGCAAACCCCATTGGGTCGCGCCACGCCCGTTCATGGGACCCTTGCTCGATTGGGTCGCCGGCGCTGCCCACGACTTTCTCCAGGCCCAGGTGGATGCGCCCTGGTAGACCCCCAAACTGCCATCACGTCTTAAAGATGCCACAGACGGCTCTTTAGGAGTTTTTTCATGTCTTCAGCAAACCTAGTGACCGGGACGGAAGGTATCATCGTGCTGCCCAGCGGGATGGAAGTGAATGTGGAATCGTTTTCGCTCCAGCGCACGGACGCCGAGGAAGACACTACCGCGGTGCAGGAAACGCAGCAAAACTCAGCCCAGACGACGTTTCGCTACCATGGCGAAGTGCAGGGCGAATTGGTCGGGGGGGGGCAATGTGCTCGGGCCGGCGCTGCCGGGTTATTTTATGAATGTCGGTATGCTGCTTATTGTGGACCCGGCGAGTCCGTTTGGCCAATACCAGGGCACCTGGAATTTGCAGCATTGCAAAACTGCGGTAACCAACCGCGGCAATTCCACCATCACCAAGTTCACTGCGAATTTTGTAAGCCAGAACGTGACCTGCGGGCCTAAGTCGTAACCTGGCTCTGGTGGTATTTTTTTCGGAGTCGTCACCATGCAGGGAAGCTCAGAATTCTCACAGGTTAAAATATGCACTCTCGCGCTGCCGCGTATGCCCTTACCGCAGCTCTGCGAGCTGCTTTCCGGCCTCAAGGCCCGGCGGGATGCGGCTATGCGGGCCAGCGTGGAACGCTCAGCGGCCTCTGAGCAAGCCCGTCTGCGAGCAGAGCCCGTGCCGTCCGAACAGGCGGCGGCGCGGCTTCACCTCACCCGCGTCGAACAAAAGTGCCAGGAAGTGGCCGAATGGGCCGCGCGGCTCATTGCCGAGGAAGAGACGCTTGACCCTGATCTGTCCATTGCCGCGGCGTGGGGCACAACCCCCGCGGGGACATCCGCGATTGTCGGCTGGGCCCTGGCGGCGGCCGGAAAGACCTGGGCCGACGTGGCGGCGGCGAGCGTGCTGGAATTGCAGGCCGCGGCCCGCGACATCCTGCATCTGGCCCCGGCAGACCCTACAGCGGCCGGCGCAGCCTCCGCGGCGTCGCCGGCCTTAGCACCTTCTGGAACCTCGGCGAGCTCGGAATCGACCCCCGCGGCTACAGCTACGGGCAGCTCGTGATCCTGCTCGATGAGTTGCTGCGCCGCAATGACCCGGACGGCTGGAAGGAATCCAAAATGCTCCGGGAAGCCCAAAAGGTAAAGCGTCCGCGGGAACGGGATCCGCGGGTGGAACAGTTTGTGGAGCGGTTTAGAAAAGGGATTGTAAAGGATGGCTGACGGGGCACAAAGCGCAGGCGCGGTCGTCGGGACGTTCGACCTCAATTACCAGTCGCTGCTGGACGCTCAGGCAGCCCTGGACCGCCTGCGATCCGACGCGGCCCGCGGCGTGACCACAGAAATACGCGCTGCGACCTTGACGCCCGGACAGGCTGCGGCCCAGATCACCGAGCTCGGCGGCATCCCCAACGCCGCCGCGGCCGCAGACCAGATTAACGAAGCCGTAGTGGCCCGGGCCCGGGCGGCGGTAGACGCTTTGACCGCTTCAATGCCGGCGGCGGTAGAGAACTCGGCCCAGTGGAAAGCCAACAAGGCTGCCCTGATGCGCTCGCCCGAGTGGGCGGCCTTAATGGAAGCCCAGATGCCGGGCTACAGCAAGCTGGGGACCGCGGCACCCCAGGAAGCACCCATGCCGCTGGTGATGCCGGAGCCACAGGCCCCGGATCTGGAGCAGGCTGCGGGCGTGGCATTTACAGATCAAGAGCTCGAACAGATACCCGTACGCTGGCCTAACCGGGCGGGGGGCGGTAGTCCTAACTTTGAAAATACTGAGGGGAACGCCCAGGCGGCGTTTAACGCTGAAATGGGAGCTGCGGCCTACCCGGACGCTTATCGCAACCGCGAGCCGCAATGGGTACGCGACCAGCGTGCGGCCCTCCAACGCTGGCGAGCTTCCCGCCCACCGCCGGGCGAGGCAGCCGGCGGCGGTGCGGGCGGCGAAGGCGAACAGCCCCATCACCGATTTCGTTTTGGATGGCATCAGTACTTTATGGGCACGATTGCCGGACACGTTGCGGGTGCGGCGATCGGCGGGGCGATGGAACTCGCCCAGATGTTCAAAGACCAGGCCCGCGAGGCCAAGATGGGATCCATTGCGGCTAAAAAGCTGCAAATGGCCGATGAAAAAGGCTTAAACAACCTCCTGCGCAACATTCCCATGGTTGGCGAACTTCTGGCGTTGCCGACCACCATGAGCATTCAAAGTGAGCAGCGGCGACTGCAACGGGCCATGGAAGACCAGGTTATCGCGGCCAAGGGTGTGGCCCAGATCGACCGGGAGCGGGTTGCGGCGGCTAAAGCGGCATTGGGGTGGGATAAAGCGGTTGGGGACGCTGCTGGGGCGGACCTGGACACGCAAAAGGCCATTGCGGCCGCCTACCGGCAGCAACTCGACGCCCTGAACACCACTTACCGCAACATGGAAGCTAATGCGACTGACGAATATCAGAAGGGCGAAATCTTACGCCAGCAGCTCACCGCCCAGCGGCAACTCCTGGCTGCGGAAAAAGAAGAGGTGGCCGCAGCCAAAGCCCAGGCCCAACTGGGTCTGCTCAAGACGCGGCTCAAGGGCTCGGACCAGTTCCGCGTGCTGGCGATGCTCGCGGCCGGCAAAACTCCGGCCCAGATACACCAGGCGGAGCTGGGCATGGCCCTGTCCGACACGGGAAAAACCCTTGTGGCCCACGTCGCGGACGCGGAACAGGGAAGAGTGCGAGCGGCCAAAGCGGCACTGCAAGCGGCCCAGGTGTCCATCGGACCGGCGACGTACAAGGCGTTTGACGGTAGTGTTCACGTCGCCGACACACCCCAAAGAGCACACCTGATTAAAAGGGCGCTCGGCGTAGACCTGTTGACGCCTTATGGCCATCACGACTACCGTGCTAAGGACGTGGGTGCGGCGGCCGCGTGGGCGGTTCAAAATAAATCTTTATGGCAGAAATGGGCTCATGCCACCTTTGAGCAAAGGCTTACTCATCCAGGGTACGACTCCCGCCGTCTATACGGTTTTGGGAGTGGATTCATTTCAGGTGGCCCCAAAGCCTACGAAACGCTGTATAATTTTGGAAAGCTTCTCCAGGCTCAGAGCTTGCACGCTCACGCCCTGGCTGCCCAAAAATCAAAAATTACCCAGGACCAGGCGGCACTGGCGGCGACGAGAGCGGCGGCTGCGGCGGCCAATAAACTCGCCGGCGAGCTGGCTGCGGCCAAAACGCCCCAGCAGGCGGAGGCGCTTAAGAAGGCTGTAATGGCCAACCAAGTCGTACTCCAGGCGGCTGCGGCCCACTTAGCGGCGATTGAGGCTGCGGCGATTAAACGGCCCGCGCACCCTCCGCACCCGCACAAGCCGCCCCAGACTCCGGCGGAAAAGGCCGCGGCTAAGGCGGCTGCGGCTGCGGCCCGCGACGCTGCAACCAACGCCGCGCTCAAAGCCCAACAAGACAGGCAACTTGCCGACGCTAAGGCCCGCTTATTGCCCCCGTTGCAACGCGAACTCGCGGCGATAAAGGCCGCGGAAAAAGCCTCTCTGGCCCATATTGCCGCGAGCAAAAACCTCACGGACGTCCAGAAAAAGGCCCGCGAGGCCGAGGAGCGCCACATCGCCGCGGCCCAGGAGCTGGCGGCCAAACAACTCCTGGCGGCCAAGGCGTTAAAGATACACCATCACCACCAACGATCAGCTCTGGAGATGAGCGCGGAGGCTGCGATTGGCTGGGGTCCATACGGTAAAAAAGGGAAAGCGGGCAGAGATTTTGAAGGTGCCGTTTGGCACAATGCCCACGCCAGCCCGCGTTGGGCGGCGCCGCTTTCAGATGCGGCGGCGACGCTTAAAAGCATCCATAACATCCTGACCACCCACGCGACCGGGGTGCAACTCATACTGGGAACCGCATAAATGGCCATCACCGTAAAACCTGACCTCAACAACACGCCACCCTCCACCTTCACCTGGGAGCACAATGAAATACCTTTGAGGTATTTTGTTTCCGGTATCCCCAGCGGGGCGTATCAGCAGGAATGCCTGGCTGCGGCCAACGCGACAGACTCTGTTACCGGGGTGAGCATTCCCCAGATGGCCACGGCACTCCCCGGAACGAATTACATCATTTCAAAAGTG
This sequence comes from Planctomycetota bacterium, assembly GCA_021852275.1. Lineage (GTDB taxonomy): Bacteria > Planctomycetota > Phycisphaerae > WQYP01 > WQYP01 > JABEVA01. The sequence continues at coordinate 18,129 of JAJZNX010000093.1, forward strand.
TCATGCAAATGCCTCGGGGCTGGGAGCTGGTATGTCTCAGTCACTGCGACCTTGGACGTGATTTCCAGCGGGTTTGCCTACGAGGGATCCACGAGCCTGCGGCGCGAGGATTTTTACGTGGACGCCCTGGGCAACCCGACGGCGATTCAACACGATTCCAGCGGGGCTGCGCTCACGCCTCCCTACCTGGTCGGGGTGCCGACTGCGTACCCAATTTCTACCCACGATTTTACACTCATCGAGACGGTGAACCCATCACCGCTGCGGGCAAAATATGCCGGGAACGTCAATTCGGTGGCGTTTTTTGGGGCCGCGGTGGGAACGCTTCGGCTCAACGATATTCGGAGCTGCTCGCACGATCTTAAACAGTTTCGCAACACGTATTCATTTTCGCTCGATCCGGCGGGGTGGAATGTGATCGAAGTTCTGCGCGACAGCAGCGGGAACCCCATGAACTCTGTATCGGTAAGCTCAACCGCCGGGACGACCGCGGGCGGCGTGCAGGGCAACGGCTACGCGGCTTTTCAGATGCAAAAATGGGTGGATTTTAATTCCGTGCTCACGGCCTTGTATTCCGCCCTGACACTGGGCACATTTTCATTCACATAGTGAGGCAGCCGCATGGCCGGGTCACAACAGGTTCCAGAATGGTCCGCGGGCATACCCGCGATGCAGCCGATTGCCACGCACCTCAACGAGATGGTGCGGGCAATCAATTCGTCGCTGGGCGTGGCCGGGGTGGGCACACGCGGCGAGCAGGGACGCAGTGCGGGAACGGCCCTGGGGCCGAGACAGCAGTTTGGCCCGCGTCCGGTTTTGATAAAAATCACGCAACCGTTGAACAACGGCCTTTACATAGGCCGAATTTTTTCCGGGCCGGTGACGATGAGCCTCACCGCCCAAAGTTTGCCAGGTACGTTGACCGACCCGGGGATCGACAACGCCCAGATAATTAATGCCGCCGAGGCTGGTGGTGGACCCCCTTTGGCCGCTTTCACCTGGGTTACCGGCTACTGTTATGGGTCCGGCACGGACGCAAATGGGCGCCCCGCGAGCCTTTGCATAGTATCGGGGGGCACCTCAGCGGGGATGGTGCAGATAACCACCCCCCAGAATCCAGCCGTTCCAGGACTGTATAACGGCACTTTTTTTCCATACTCAAATTATTTGAACGGGTCATTCCCCAAGAGCCCGGCGGAGGTGGGAGCCGCGTTGAACCTTCCGCTGAATCAAGGTGCTTTTGGGGCCATGGTATTGAATCTGGCTGAAAACGCCGTTTCCGTCTCGACGATGGACCCCTCCTACGTGCGGATGCTACCAGGCGTGTTCCTGGGGATGACCACAGAGACAGCGCCGAGGGCGATTGTGGCGGTTTACGCACCGCCGCCCCAGCTCTCGCCCGTCTGGGTGGTATACGCATCGGGAAGCGACGGGGCTGCGGGAACTTCTGCGCCGACTTACGCCTACGACGTTTACACATTGGGAGCAGGCAGCTTCGGTGAGCCGGCCCAAGGTCAGTATTTGCTGGCTTCGGGCGTGCAGCCAAAAAAGCCCCGACCGAAATGCCACACCACATACCAGACGGCCGGATTCGGGACCGCCTTTTTAACTCCAAACCTGCCCGCTCCAGCCGGGGCTACACAGCCGAATGGCACGAATCCAAGCACCTGCATTCTGTGGGATGCCGGGGAGGTTCCAACGATGACGCTGATAACCTACGCCTCCGGGACTAACCAAGGCGGCGCGACGACGGGCTGACATGTTTTTTATTTTGCCCGCGTCGAAGCCCGGATGATCCAGGATAAAAACGCGCCCAGCAGGAGGAAAGATCCGATGGTTAAAAATCCGATGCCAAACGCTTCTGCCCCGGAATTGTGGACGCCGTGCCGCCCTGAGGACAATGAACCCATTATGATGCCCCCCAGAGCCAGAGCAATGACGGCCCAGAAGGCCATGTTGGCGGCGAATGAATAGTCCTCTTCGTTCTGGATGGCCCGCACCCGCGCCTCGATTGCCGCACGGCCGGGCGACGTGCTCGCGGGTGTTTCTGCCGGCGGGAGAAATCCAGCCGGAACGAGGTTTCCGTAAAGGTCTGCGACGGCGGGGGTTGCCGCCGGGGATGGCTGACCTGGCGAAAGTTCTTGCGGTGGCGTGGCTGGTGTGAGCCGCTGATGGCACTCTTTGCAGACGATGTGCCAGCGATTGGCGGACGGCTGGAAGACCATGGGCGTTTCCAGACGGCCAATGATGCGGCCGCAATTGTAGCAATTCTCCACTGCGGGTTCGGACTTGACACTGGGCATAAAAACCCCCTTTTTTAATTCACAGCCGCGGCCACGATGGCGACGAGGACGGCAACCGCGAGCAAAATAAAAAACATCCAGACCTGCCACAGAGGCCACGGCTTGAGCAGATCCGGCCAGTCGTCATCGGGAAACTTCCTGGGCATCGGTTTCTCCTTTATTTTCGGCCATAGCCTGGCGGAAATAACTTTCGTCGCTGGCCAGCAAATAATGTTCCTGGGCGACCCTCTCCGTGTGCCCAATCCATTGGCACACCACGTGCGCAGGAAAGCTGCGCCGGAGTTCCGCATCGCGAGTCGCCCGGCAATTGGTAAAGAATTTCGGGCCGATGGTTATGCCAGCAAGTTGGGCTATACGCCGGAGCTTGAAGCGCAGCAACGCACCACCCCGCCGACAGATTGGCAAAACCCAGTCAGTCGCCAGAGGTTGGGCAGCGGCGAAAAGTTCCTCCGCCGGCCCACGGATCTCTGGAAACATCGGTATAACCCGGCTGCCGTGTCCGGCGTAACCTTCAGTCTTGGGCGAAGGCACGCGGATCCGCCCGGAGGACTGGCCGTCACCCCATTCGACCATAGCCCAGGTAAGCTCTGCCGGCTCGGACGGGATCCGCAAGCCGCCCCAGCGAGCCAGGGCGATTAAGAGCCGCCACTGGCCATCCGGGGCTGCGGCCATGAGGCGAAGAGCCTCTTGAGCCGGCACCAGGCGGCTGCGAGAAGCGTTGCCACGCACGGAGGTCGGCAGCCCGGAAAACGGGTTTTTGGCCACAATGCCCGATTTTACCGCCCAGCCCAGCACGTCGCGGGCCACGCCGCACCGCCGGCGAACGGTCGCCTCCGCCAGGCCAAGACCGCGCAAGTGGTCGCGATAGCCCAGGGCGTCTTGTTCGGTGATGGCCCGGACATCCCGATCAGGGCCGAAAAAGTCCAAAAGTCCAGCAGTACCATAGTGGTACGAGGTTGTTGTGCTTGCCTTGATGGCTCGGCCGGCAAAGGCCGACCGGCAGGCGTTGGCCAGATCGGTCTGAATGGCCTGCGCGGGCAGCCCACAGGCCGCCATGCGGGACCGCATCGTGGCATCGCAGCCGGCGACCCAGGCGACAGAGAGAGCTGGGGGCGTTAAGCCCAAGGCTATCGAGGCCAGGATTTCTTCTATTTCGTAGCGAACACGCTCGGCGACCCGGCGTTTGCACGCGGGCAGTGAGAGATACCGACGCTTTCCAGCGAGGAAAAACGCTATGCGCCAGCGAGAATTCTTTTTTTTGCAAAGTGCGGCCATGGTGGCACCAGAGAAAATAATTCATGCACTTGACAGTCTCGATACGATAGTATAGCATGTTGGCATGGCTGGTGCAAGTGGCACCAGCGGTAAGCGCATTAGAGCGCGCTCCACGGCTGGAAAAAGCTGGGGAAAACCAAGGGATTTTGCGGGTTTTTCTTGTCCACAATGGAATCAGACATGTTGGGACTCCTTGATATCCGGGTTGTGCGCCGTCATCGGCCCGTCCGTAACGGTGGTGCCGAAATAGCGCCGGCCAAAAGACAGGGCTACATTGACCAGGCCAATCATCACCGGCACTTCCACCAAGGGGCCGATGACGGCCGTAAATGCCACCGGGCTGGCTACGCCAAACAAGGCTACAGCCACGGCAATGGCCAGTTCAAAATTATTGCTGGCGGCGGTAAAGGCAATGGTGGTGGTCTGGGCGTAGCTGGCCCGTACCCGCCGGCCCATCCAAAAACTGATTAGAAACATCAGCACAAAATAAATCAGCAGCGGTATGGCAATCAATACCACTGAAGCAGGCTCTGCGACAATCTGGCGGCCCTGGTAGGCAAACATCACCACAATGGTCAACAGCAGTGCCGCCAGAGTAAGGGGGCTGATGCGCGGAATAAAGTGGTGTTCATACCAGGTTATGTCGCGTATACGTATAAAGGCCATGCGTGTGAGCAGGCCGGCGATGAAAGGAATGCCCAGATAAATAAAGACGCTGCGGGCGATGCTGGCGATGGAAATTCCCGCCAGATTCACCGCCGGAAAGTGCAGGCCCACCAGCGGCGGCAGCACCTTGATAAACAGCCAGGCGTAAACACTGTAAAACATGACCTGAAAGACGCTGTTAAATGCCACCAGCCCGGCGGCATAATCGGTATCGCCATGGGCCAGTTCATTCCACACAATGACCATGGCTATGCAGCGGGCCAGACCGATTAAGATCAGCCCGATCATAAACAGCGGATGGCCATGTAAAAACAGGGCCGCCAGGGCAAACATCAACAGCGGCCCGATAACCCAATTCTGCAGCAAAGAAAGCCCCAACACCGGGAGGTTGGCAAATACCCTGCCGAGTTCTTCGTAGCGGACCTTGGCCAATGGTGGATACATCATCAGAATCAGGCCTGCCGCCAGCAGCAGGTTGGTAGTGCCGAATTCAAAATGGCCCATCAGCCGCGGCAAGCCGGGCCATAGATATCCCAGGCCGATGCCTGTACCCATGGCTACGAAAATCCACAAGGTGAGGAAACGGTCGAGAATGGAAAGTTTTTTGAACACTTGAGACATATTCGCGCTCCGCATGGATGTTATGGCTTCACACAGGCTGCCGGGCCAATGGGTGGGCGCGGGCCGATTTCGGCGCAGCGAAGAGTTGCCGCAGACCATCCGGCCCCACCGGTTCGCGCGGCAACCACGGCACCACGGCCACCTGGGGCGCCAGAGACCCGATGACGCGCTGAATTTTGTCTGTCTCGGCCCTGGCCCGCGCGGCCAACACTGCATCCACCGGCTGCGCTGCAAGCAGGCTGGCATTGACCACCCAGGCAAACGGCTGTATGCCGGCCCGCTGCAGGTCTGCCTGCAGTTCGGCAGCTTCTAAAATGGGTGTGGTTTCGGGCAGCGTAACCAGAATGGTGCGGGTGTAAGTTTTATCCTGCAATTTGGTCAGGGCGGTGTTGATCTGCATTTGGGCTTTGCCGGTCATATTGCGCATTACATCCCGATGGTAAGAACCGGTGGCATCGAGCAGCAGCAGGGAATGGCCGGTGGGTGCGGTATCAATAATCACGAATTTGCCGGCGGCCTCATCGAGGCGCTGGGAAAAGGCGTGGAACACCGCCACCTCTTCGGTGCAGGGAGAACGCAAATCTTCTTCCAGCAAAGCCTTGCCTTGTTCATCAAGGTCCTGACCGCGCAGGGCCAGGACCTGCTGCCGGTAATGCTGCGTTTCCTTTTCCGGATCAATGCGACTGATGACCAGATGGCCGCCGGAGGCCTGCACGGTAGAACTGATATGCGCCGCCGGATCAGTGGTGGTTAGATGCACATCGTGGCCGCGATCGGCCAACGCCATGGCGATGGCGGAGGCCATGGTGGTTTTACCCACGCCACCTTTGCCCAGCACCAGCACGGCTCCGTGGCCGGCGGCTTCAATCGGCAAAATCAGGTCGGTCAGGGCCAGATAGTTAAGAGGCAGTGCAGGTGTGGCGGCATGAGTTTCCGGCTGGATGGGGCCAAAAAATTGCCGCAACGATGCTGCGCCAATAAGATTAAACGACCGCAGGGGCATCTGATCGAGGGGCAGCGTTTTCAAACCGGCGGGCATCTGGGCCAGAGCGTTTTGCCCGCGCTGCTGCATTGCCAGGGCCAAAGCATCATGCTGGTCTGTAGCCTGAAATACGCCATTGATAATCAGGCGTTGGTTGGAAAGGCCCAGGCTGCGCAATTCGCGGCTGGTGCGGTCTGCTTCAGCCAAAGCCAGCGTTTCGGGTCTGCTGACCAGCAACAGCGTGGTGTGGGCCGGGTCACTTAGCCGGGCCACCGCCTGGGCGTACTGTTGCCGCTGGGTCTGCAGGGCGGATACTGGCCCCATACACGAAGCCCCATGTTTATTGCCATCAAAAAATTCCGTCCACGCCGCCGGCAGGCTCAAAAGCCGAAGCGTATGGCCGGTTGGGGCGGTATCAAAAATGATATGGTCATAATTGGCCGCGGTAGCCGGGGCTGTCAGCAGTGCCGTGAACTGATCGAATGCGGCAATTTCGGTGGTGCACGAACCTGAAAGCTCTTCGGTCATACTTTTAATGACTTCTTCAGGTAATATCCCGCGCATAGGACCGATGGCTCGTTCCCGGTAGGCTGCAGCAGCGGCTGCGGGCCGAATATCCAAAGCCTGCAACCCGGGCACACCGGGAATTGTAGAAGCCTGCTGCTGGTCAATGGAGGTTTCAAATACGTGGCCAAGGTTTGATGCCGGATCTGTACTTACCAGCAGCACGCGCCGGCCGGCATCTGCCAGGGCCAAAGCGGTGGCGCAGGCCAGCGAGGTTTTGCCTACGCCGCCCTTACCTGTAAAAAACATGTACTGTGTGGCGCAGCGGATCCAATCATCTTGATTTAATGCGTTTTTCATATAACCTCCTGTGCGCGTACCCGGGTTGCGGTACGTATTCCAGCGGTGAGCACGTACCAGCTTGACCGACTACCTGACGGACTTTTCCAGTGCATCAAAAACCGGTTCGGCTTCACCGATGATTTTGGTAGCCATGGCAAACCGCACGATCCGCAGGGTTTCAAGCACCTTTTCCCGGGGTATGCCCTGGGTTTTGGCCTTGTCCGCCATCGCCCGCACACACGCGGAACTGGAAGCGGCCAGAGCGGCAGCCAGGTAAATAAGGGACCGCGCAAAAATAAATTCGTGTTTTACGGCGCAGAAATTTTGGCCGCCAGCGAGGCGTGAGTGAGGCGCATACCCCGGCAGTGGGTCTGAAACGAGCGAACAACGAAGCTGGAGGCCAAAAGGGCCAGCCGGAAAGTGCGAAGTTATTTTTGCCTGGTTCCTAAGTGTGCGGGTCTGGTCATCCAAAGCCGGGGATTGGTCTGGCATGGCGTATGCACGAGAACGCAGATGCTCGTAAACCATTTCCGGATCCACGCGGGAAAGTTTTTCCACTGCGGATGGAACGCCGCCCATGGCTTTACGCATGCCGGTAAAAATCTGCTCTAAACTTGGACGTGATACCACGGACATAAGCAACTCCTTTATTAAAAAAGTATCCACGGCGGATTTTTATGAACCGCCACAACATGAATTCTCTCTGGCCGCGGCCACACTGATGGTAACGGGTTTGGAAGCTGCGCTGCAGCCACAACCTCCCGGCGATGATCCCGCCGTGGCTGCCGGGCCGGATGCGGATGCAGGAACAGCCAATCCGGCTGCGACAGCAAGCTCGCTACGGTTGGGATAGCACCCGGATCTGACCAGTTTGCCATTGACCACAATGGCGGGCAAAGCAGCAGTGCCCTTACTGGCCAACAGGTTTTTAATTGCGGCAACACGAACAAAATGGCCCGGCTCGTGGGCCAGGTTGTGCCGCTGCACATCCACGCCCTGACTTTTGAGATAGTCCAGATCGGCGGCAAAATGCACCAGCCTGGGGTCCACATCCGGCCCGCATACGCCGGTGGAACAACACATGGCAGGATCGAAGACTTCTACCAGAATTTTCATGATTGGCTCCTTTCATTCGTGTGGGCGTGTATTGGTACTGCATTTTTTGCCAGTAATTTCGGCAGCGTTTGCACAAACGCCCGCATTTCATCGCGTACCCGCCGGTAATGGCCCATGGCCTCTTGCGGGGTTGAGGCGGTTTTGGCCAACCGGGGCGGGTCATCAAAGCCCACATGCAGGAGCGTAGTTTTTTGGCCCAGCCAGGCGGGGCAGGTTTCGTGGGCGTGGGAACATACGGTAATCACCGCGTCGAAAGGGACATGGATGAGTTCACTGACATTTTTGGACCGGTGGCCGCTGATATCCACACCAGCTTCGGCCATGACCTCGACGGCATGTGGATTCAGCCCATGGGTTTCAAGGCCCGCCGAATAGGGTTCCAGAACATCACCTTGTAAGGCCCTGGCCCAGCCTTCGGCCATCTGGCTGCGGCAGGAATTGCCGGTGCATAAAAAGAGGATTTTTAATTTGGGCGATAACATGCGCAAAGCTCCACAAGGTCCTGCCGGCACAGGGTTTTAATGCGCCGGGCATCTTGTTTTATCAACGGGTCCGCGGCCAGTGCGGCAGCGGCCCAGGCAATGGCCTGCTGCACGGAGGGCGTGGCGGTTTTACCGGCGAGGGTAAAATACATCCACCGCCCCTGCTTGCGTCGCTGCACCAGTTGAGCCTGATAAAGCAGATTCAGATGACGTGAAACGGTGGACGGCGCCAGGCCCAGCAGTTCAATAATCTGGCACAGGCACAGTTCCCCATCGCGCAGGGCCAAAAGCGCCCGCACCCGCGCGGGGTCTGCCAGGGCCTGGGTAACCTGGATAAATTCCCGCATTTTCATGGCAGCTCCAAATAACTTGAACCGGTGGAAAACACTTCCACACTTCGTCAACTAACGAATTATAACCGCCGGGCCGGCGGCAAGTCAAGCCGGTGCCGGCGGGGTCTGGCTACGGCGGGCGAAGACGCCCCAGACTCCAGAAATAATCGTGCGGATGTGCCATTATTTGCAGGACAATCACCGCAATTTATGGTTGCACCTGGTAAGGGACCGCGCAAAAATAAATTCGTGTTTTACGGCGCAGAAATTTTGGCCGCCAGCGAGGCGTGAGTGAGGCGCATACCCCGGCAGTGGGTCTGAAACGAGCGAACAACGAAGCTGGAGGCCAAAAGGGCCAGCCGGAAAGTGCGAAGTTATTTTTGCCCGGTTCCTAAGGCTTAAAGCGGCCGGCCGGTTGAGGGCTCAGTTGCGGGCCTGGAGATCTGGCATTGCGGCCAAATTGCGCCCACCAGCAAGCCGGGCTGAGGTATAATAAGTGTGCGGCGGCGAACCTCAACCCGATATTCTGCGGGCCGGCGGTGTCGCGAGCTTTGCGCGGGATTCAGGCCATGCCCAAACGAACTTCACGCATACCGGCAGGATTGGAAGAATTGCGGCGGCTTCTGATTTTTCTGGGGAAAAAGGACCTGTGGATTGCCGGTGCGTGGGTCATCATTTTTTTTATTACCCAACTCACCGCCAGCGGAGTGCCGATGATGTTTGCCCCGTTCATCGGAGCGGTAGCCGGCGGTGTGATTGGATGGTACGTCGCCGATGATGCCGTGGCCGAGGCGGGGTTTGGCGGCATCGTGCTTACCATTTTACTGGTATTGGCCTGCTGGATACCCGTTTGGTTTACCGATTGGCTGCTCAACCAGATCATGCATGCCCTGCTTGGCTGGCCGATGACCTTTGGCCGGTGGATGGTTTTGACCTTTACTACAATATTCAGCCTGATTGCCAGCGTATGGCGATCGGTGGCGGATGAGTAAGGCTGCGGTCATAATTCCATCGGGCTATTTTGTTCAAGGATTATGCAGCCCAACTGAATGATGCAAAGGCGATGTGTAAGACGCTCTTGTTGCCCCTTAACCTCCCGCCCCATGACCGAAATAGCCGATGGCCACGCCGGAGAGAAAAACCAGCAGGCCTCCGATGAAGACCGTGCGAAATGATTGCCACAGCGGCGTATCCATGAACCGGTAGCGAATCCAACTGATTCCCAGCAGTTCAAAAAACACCACCACGGCAGCCACGGTGGTGGCGGTTACAAAATGGGGAATGAGAAACGGCACCGTGTGGCCCAGGCCACCCGCCGCAGTCATCAAGCCGCAGACCAGGCCACGAACGAAGGGGTGTCCGCGGCCGGTCAGGGCACCATCGTCGGAAAGAGCCTCCGCAAAACCCATGGAGATACCAGCACCCACCGATGTAGCCAGACCTGCCAGAAAGGCGGCCCAGGGATCATGGCTGAAAAACGCCACGGCAAAAATGGGTGCCAGGGTGGAAACGGAACCATCCATGAGGCCCACAAGGCCGGGTTGCACAATCTGCAGCACAAACAATCTTTTTCGCGCTTCATCTTCCTGTTTCTGCACATCAGCGGTAATTCTGGTTTCCCCCAGATGGGCGGCAACATCGGAATGTTTTTGCTCCGCCTCAGCCAGATCAATAAGCAATTTGCGGATGGAGGCATCGGTGGTACGGGCGGCAGCCTTTTCATAGAAGCGCCGCGTTTCCAGTTCCATAATTTCGGCCTGCTCACGCATGGCTTGGGGGCCTTTTTTCAGCACCAGCCAAAGCGGACTGCGTTTCACAAACCCGCGTATTTCGTCCCGTTTAATCAGGGGAATATGCTCACCAAAATGCTGCCGGTACAACTCGATAAGCCTGTGCCGATGGTCCACTTCCTCTTTTTGCATTTCATCAAAGACCTTGGCGGATTCCGGGAATGTGGGGCGTAAGGTCAGGGCAAATTCGCCATAAATCCGACCATCTTCTTCTTCCTGGGTGATCGCCAGAGCAAGGATTTCCTTTTCAGTCAGATCGGTAAATTTTCGAGCCATGGCGCTTTCATCCTGTACTTTTGACCCTGGTCGTGCTGTCCACGCTGGTGCAGCAAGTTATTCTACCACAGAAAAGCCGGATGTCAGAAACCTGCGGGCGCTTTACATTCAGGCGTTTCTCTCTTTCAATGCACACCATGTTGAAACCCGTATCGCCATCACCACTGAAGATTTTCCGCACGATTGTGCAATGGCGGGATTTTCGCAGGACTTTGCCGCCCGACCAGCCGTTGGCTTTTGTGCCCACCATGGGGGCTTTGCACGAAGGACATGGTAGTCTGGTGAAATTGGCTGGAGAAATCGCAGGTGGCGGTGGGCACGTGTGTACCTCGATTTTTGTGAACCCAACTCAGTTCGGGCCGAGAGAAGATTTTGCACGCTATCCGCGGCCTTTTGCCACGGATGTGGAATTGCTGACGCAATGGGGTGCACAGAGCCTGTTTGCCCCGGAGCCGGAAGAAATGTATCCACGCAGCGGGCCTGCGGTTACCATTGATCCCGGACCCTATGGTGATGTGTTGGAAGGGGCTTCTCGACCGGGACATTTCCGGGGCGTTTGTACGGTGGTGGCCAAACTGCTGCACATCATCGCCCCCACACACCTGCTGCTGGGACAAAAGGATTTTCAGCAGCAGTTTATCCTGAAAAAAATGATGGCCGATTTGAACCTGCCGGTCCAGGTGATCACGGCACCCACGCTGCGTGAAGCCGATGGGCTGGCGATGAGCAGTCGCAACCGTTACCTTAGCGCTCATGAACGCCCCAGGGCGGCGGCCATTTATGCTGCGCTTAGCCAGGCGGCCACGGGCATTCGCACCGGCAGCAGGTCGGCCGAGGCGGTGGCATGGCAACTGCAGAAAACCATCACGGCCGCGGGGCTGACTGTAGACTACGCCGCAGCGTATGATCCGACAACTCTGGAGCCTTACGTACAGGAAATTACAGACCCGTGCGTGCTGCTGGCGGCGGCACGGCTCGGTTCAACCCGGCTGATTGATAATGTTATAGTGTAGTTCGAATCGGCCAGAAGCGCCCCGCAAAGCCGACCATCGCCACCAGTACCAGGCAGGCTGCCAGCAGGGCCAGCCAGCTTGCCAACCCAATGATGTTGGGGCTGGATGGCTGTGGTGCGGCGGTACCGGGCGCGGGCGGTAAAGTCCGAGCCACCCATCGCGTGATAGACGTATCCGCAGTGCTGTGGGCACGCAGGCGTTGCAGCAGATTGGCGAAGAAAATCACAAAGGACCCATGTCGGGGCCAGTGCGTATAACGAAAATTCAGCGGGACCGCCATCCAGAATTCCGAGACATCCCCGTTTTTTTCATAGCGCCTGGCCAGGAAAGGCCATGGGTGACTACCCAAATCCTGACCGGCGGCAGTTACCACTATTTTCCAATGGGCAAGAAGATGCGCCTTATAAAAAACTCTGCATCCAATTTGATTCAATCGGACATGATCCAACAGCCGATCAGAAACAGTCTTCTCCAGATGCAAGTAGGCCATGGCCCGGCCCCGTGCCAGAATGATGGCATCCGGTGAGTGCAGGGCAATACCGGGCAAAACCGCGGGAGCTATGGCCAGCACTGTATCACCATGGGCGACGGAGGCCCGGCCAAGGCTGGCATGAGCGGTATTGAGTATCCACAAAGCAGGGTGAAGCCCAGGCCTGTTTATAACCGCCCCTTTTACCAGGCGGCACAAACGCACCAGTGGCCGTGGAGGTGGGCCAAGAAAATTAACGGCCACGGTCGGCGGGGTTTGGCGTTTCAAATTTTGTCGCCAAAGGGTGTTTCCCGCAGCAGTCAGGGCTATGTTCCAGACTTTGGCGGAAGTGGGGATACCAGCGAATGTGCTTCCGGCGTAAAGCTGGTGTGCGGAGAGATGCTCAGTTGTTCGTCCACCGGGCCACGCAATATCGAGATGCAACGGACCGGGGCCGGTTAGCAGCGTCCGCGAACGCACAAAAACGGATCCTGTTTTGGCTTGAGGAATGGCGGCTCCAGCGGCAATGATGGTGGGTGAGGCCGGCACGGCAGATCGATGTGGTATAGTTTTGAGGATAGGTTGTAACAAAGCCAGGGCGGCCAGCGTGGTGGCCATCGCCACCAGCAGCCAAAGCGGATCTATTCTTCTGGAATCCTCACGACCCGTGGAACTCGCCGCTGAATGCCAGAATTGCAAAGTGGAAGCGGGCTTTGGCGTAAGGCCCAAAGACCATACCGCCATCAGCGCCAAGCCGGTAACGATCACCGCCGCGATCAACCACCAGGGAGAAAGAAACGCGATAGCCATGTTATTCACCCGCTGAATGGTAATATCTTACCTTTGGGGCCTGCGAAATACGACTGCGGCATGGTCCATTGCAGGAGTGTTTACCACGCGGCCAAAGCTCCTCCGCCGTATTCTTGCACTTTATTTTCTGATAGCCCCTGAACTGGCAAGAAGGCATCGTTCAAGCAACTGGCCAGCGGGAAGCAATGGATGCGTTATCAGGGACAGAAGATGAACTACCTTAAACTCCCGGATCGTCCCATGGTGGCGCGTGCCCAACCAGTGGTGGTGAATCGTCAAGGGTGGAAGCCAGGGGCGGTCCATCGGCCAAAAAATATGCGGGACCCGACCCCATCCGCTTCGTGGCCCATAGCCCGGTTTTGAACCTGGCGCTCAAGCCGGAATAGTATCCCCGTCAAAAATCTTCCGGGACGAATCCACTGCCGCCTCCGGAGAAGCCGCAGTGCGCTCCGCCACCATGCCCCGGCCCGGCCCGCGCAGGACTACCGGGCATTGGTGCCAGAAGGTTTTGCCGGTTTCAGTGGCCAAGTCCACCACATTGATGGCTCGCCGAAGGGCTATGCAGACCTTGGCCGACGGTTCCTGGCTTTGGTCCATAATTTCCAGCTTGACAGGAATATTGCCTTTGCGCGAGGTGATAAACGCATCGAGTTCAGACAGCAGGCCCGGTTCAACGGCCATGGCCCCAAGGCGAATGGTGGCTTCACGGGTCAGTTTTTCCACCACCTGTTTTACCGTCAGCACTTCGCTGCACTGGAAGTTAGGCTCTTCGCGGGAACGGTCCACCCGCCCGCGGAAAAACACCACCGTTTCCGGCACCAGCAAAGATACATACTTCTGATATTCTCCGCTGAACACCAAAACTTTCACGCTGCCGCTTAAATCTTCCAACGTAACGGTAGCCCATTTCTGTCCGGCACTGCGGCCGCTGCGGGCAATCCGCGTATCAATTTTCGAAAGCAACCCGCCAATAATACCTTCCCGCCGGTCGTCGGCGTTTTGAATGGTGCGGCTGTTCAGGGTGGTATAACCGGCCAGGAGTTCTTCCAGATCGCGCAAGGGATGGCTGCTCACGTAAAAACCAAGGGAAGCCTTTTCAAAAGCCATTTTCTGTCCCTGGCTCCATTCGGGCACGGTGGGCAACTTCATTGACACCGGAGTGGGCATCGGTGAATTGCTGCCGCCGCCAAATAACGATTCTTGACCCGAGCGCTTGGCATCCTGGGCCGCCGCTCCGCTTTGCATGGCACTTTCAATGGCAGCGGTGGCGGCGGCTCGATTGTTGTGCAGTGTGTCAAAGGCCCCGCATTTGACCAGGGCCTCCAACACCGATTTATTCACCAGCCGCAGGTCCACACGTTCACAGAAATCATAAATACTGGTGAACGGACGTATAGGCAGACCCTTACCATCTCCACGCGCAGCCACAATAGATTCCACCGCTTTACTGCCCACCCCTTTCACCGCTGCCAGGCCGAAACGAATCGTACCGTCCACCACGCAGAAATCCGCCACACTGGAATTGATATCCGGCGGCAGCACGGCAATACCCATTTTGCCGTCAGGGCGAGTCAAAAAGCGGCACTCGTCGATATTTTCCGTCAACTTGGATTGATCGGCCATTTCAAAAGTGAGTTGGGCGGCCATGAATTGCAGCGGAAAATAGGTTTTCAGGTAAGCCGTTTGAAAAGCAATAATCGCATAACGCGTTGAGTGGCTTTTGTTAAAGCCGTACTTGCCGAACTCTTCAATGAGTTCAAAAATCTCTCCCGCCTGCTTTTCATCCACACCATTGGCACTGGCCCCCTTGATGAAATTGACCTTTTCCGAAGCAATCACCTCCACGTGCTTTTTGCTGATCGCCTTGATCACCTTATAAGCCTTCGCCAGCGGTATGCCACCCAACTGGTTGAAAATGCGCATCACCTGTTCCTGATACACCATGATGCCATAAGTTTCCTCCAGAATCCGGTCCATCACCGGATGCACCTTCGGCACTGGTTTCTGGCGATGCTTACGGGCGCAATAATCCGGAATCAGGTCCATCGGTCCGGGACGAAACAGGGCATTGGCAGCAATAAGGTCTTCAATGCGATCCGGCTTCATTTTGATGAGCAGTTCACGCATGCCCGGCGATTCAAACTGAAACACCGCCTGGGTGCGTCCCTTCTGAAATATCTGCGTGTACACACGCTGGTCCGCAAGGTCCACGGCTTCAATATCCAGCCGACCCGGCCGGCCCGGCAGCGCCGGATGAGCAGTCTGAAGCGCCGCGCCGTCTGGCTGCATGGGCACCCGCGCGGGCAATCCGTTGCCATAATCGTGTTCAATCAGGTCCAGCGCCCGTTCGATGATGGTAAGGGTGCGCAAACCCAGGAAGTCCATCTTCAGCAAACCGACCGACTCGCAGGTGGGGCCATCCCACTGGGTCATCACCTCCGTACCGTTTTTATACAGCGGCACCACTTCATCCAGGGGCTTGTCGCAAACAATGACCCCGGCCGCGTGCATGCCGGCATTGCGGCACAGGCCTTCCAGACGGCGGGCAATATCAATCACCCGCGCCACGGTCGGATCGCTTTGATAAAGCTTCTTGAAATCCGAAACCTGCATGGCGTTTTCCAGCTTGACATTCACCCCCGTCGGAATCAGTTTGGTTATCTTATCCACCTCCGGCAAGGGCACCCCCAGCACACGCCCCACATCTTTGACGGCAGCCTTCGCACCCAGAGTGGAAAAGGTGATGATCTGCGACACATTGCCGTATTTTTTGCGCACATAATCAATGACCTTGTCCCGCCCATTTTGGCATATATCAATGTCTATATCTGGCATCTCTGATCGGCTGGGATCCATGAATCGCTCAAAGAGCAGATCGTACCGGATTGGATCCACATTGCACAGGCCCAGTACGTAACCTACCAGCGTACCTACACCGGAACCTCTCGCCCCGACCGGTATCTTATTCTGCCGGGCGTAATTGCAGAAATCCCACACAATCAGAAAATAACTGGAAAAACCTTTGCTCTCAATGACGGCAAGCTCCTGATCCAGCCGCTGGTTTATCGCTTCGACAGCCTGGCCGTAGCGTTCCACCACCCCGCGCCGACAAAGTTGACGCAGGTACTCATTGGGTGTGGGTGCCCGACCGGCAGCATCATCCACCGGTGGGTGATAGACCGGGGCGTGCCGCTTGGAAAAGTCCAGTGTAACATCGCACATTTCTGCAATTTTCAGCGTGGCGTCGCACGCTTCCGGAATATCCTTGAAGATGCGGCGCATTTCCGCGGGGCTTTTCAGATACAAGTGCCGGGAGTAGCGCAGTCGATCCGGGTCATCGAGCGTCTTGCCCATGCTGATACAGCATAAAACGTCGTGGGCGTCGTAATCTTTTTCCAGCAGGTAATGATGATCGTTGGTGGCTACCACAGGTGTGCCTGATCGCCGCGCCACTTCCATCAGTTGCGGAATCATCGCTATCTGCGCCGGATCATCATGGTTCTGCAATTCTACAAAAAAGTGCTCGCCGAAAATATCCTTGTATTGACCGGCGGCGGCCACTGCAGCCTGACAGTCATTGCGCTCCAGGCAGGCGGATATCTCCGTGCCGAAATGGCCGTTGATCACCACCAGACCATCGCGGTATTTCGCCAGCGTTTCCTTATCCACCCGCGGGCGGTAATAAAATCCTTCCAGATAGGCCAGACTGGCAAGTTTCAGCAAGTTCCGGTAGCCCGCCTCATTGCGGGCCAGTACCACCAGGTGATACGCGGCCTCGCTGATACCGTGAGCTTCTTTGTCAAAACGCGAACCTGGTGCCACGTAAAATTCGCACCCGAGCAGCGGCTTGATACCCGCGGCTCTGGCCGTTTTATAAAATTCCACCAGGCCAAATAAATTGCCGTGATCGGTCAAGCCCAGAGCTGGCATCTTCATTTCCGCGGCTTTTTCGCACAAGTCGCCTATGGTGGCCCCGCCGTCCAGCAGAGAATAATGGCTGTGACCGTGCAGATGTACAAAGGACTGGGAATAATCCGTCATATTTTGACGCCTCCATGCAGCGCACCGGCAAACTGCGGCTAATGGCTCTCGCCCATCGCCCGCGGATCCAGCCCTGCCTTTACACACCAGTCGCGGTAGGCCTGCGGTGCTATTTCGCTCGGCTTGATTTCACTCCGCCCGCCCCAGAATACGTTGGTATATCGAATCGGTATTCCCATCGCCGCCAGATGGCGATCAATGGCCGCTTTGTGTTCCAGCAGCAGGTTTTTGTCCTTGCCGTGGGCCACACCCATAATGTTGACATTGCCGAAATCCGGACCGCCTTCACGCCAGTAGGCATGGGTCATAATGTGGAACCGCCCCACCTGCTGCCCCGTTTCAATTTCCCGGCCCGCCGGAGCTGCCCAGTGAAAAAGCGCGTTGTATTGTGTAACCCGTTCGCCGGTGGCCAGAGGCTTTACGTGTTCCAGAAACGTTGAAAATCTGCCGATCACACCTAGCCGGGACAGTTCTTCAGCCACTTCACAAAAAGTGTTGAAATCCACACCGGCCTGGAGGGCGCGGGGTTGCCATAAATCGCACGATAATTCCTCCGGGGTAAATTCCCGTTTGAGTGCAACCAAAATTTTCCATTGGAGATCATTGAGTTTCACGATTTCCGTATCCAGCACCTCTGCAGGCACCTCAGCCATGCTGCCCGGGATCAAACCTTTGCGGCGCACATGGCCCACCCCCAGGGCAAAAAGGCGACAGGCAGGCATTATTTTATACGACGTACCGCCCACCCGACCCAGGAGATAATCACAGTGTTTCGCCAGGTCAAAGCCCTGCGGCACTTTCAGCGTGGTCCAAAGCTTGAATTTAGACCCTGCCGTTTCTCCATCGGTGGAACGTATCACCACATGGCCGGAAAAAGGATCTTCCCGGTACATATATTCAAATGCCGCGTTGAGTTGCTCCGGCGGTATCTGCCACGCCACCAGTGCTCCCCTGGCTAAATTGGTGGCCAGCAACGTTTGACGGATTCGGCGGATGACTCCTGCACGCAGCATGGCCGACAGACGTTCGATGACGGTTTGAACCGGTACCCCGCTAAGCGCCGCAATTTTACCCAGCGGATCGCGCTGGAAGCCTTCAATGCGATCCTCTGAAACAGCCAGAATTCCGGCGTTGATCTTATCTTCAATTGCCACAGGAATACTGGCCAGTTTCATCTGATGGTCTCACATCTTGGAGTTCTTCTCGCGGCCCAAAGTTGCATCCGGGACCGGCCGCACAGGTCCCTCTCCAGCCTAATATCGGGACCCGTCGTGGCGGATATGCACCACCGGCTTGGCTCCATCCGGACCGAGAATATCACCCAGGGTGGCAATGCCGATATACAAATCATGGTCGGCTTGCAGATCCACCTTGTGGGAAAAATCGCACCAGAAATAGGCGCACGCATCCAGCAGGATCACCCCTCCATTATCCAGCCGACGCGTGGCCAGGCCGTCAAACGCTTCCGCACCGCGCAAGGTGTGCCGGGCAAACCGCCGCAGCAGGTTCTTGTCGCCGGCGTGACAGACATTGATGACGAAGCCCCGATTTTCTTCAATCAACGGCCCAATGGATCGCCCGTTATGCAAGCTGACGCCGATGCACAGCGGCTCAAAACTTAACTGCTGCACAAACGAAACCAGTGTTGCCGATGCCGCCTCACCGCTGCCTGCGGTTAATACAAAAAGTCCCGTGGCAATTTTTCCCACCGCCTTAAGCAACGGTAAAACAGGGTCAACGGTGCTGTCAATAATCAAAACAAACCTCCGGGCAATATCAGCCGATCAGGCAACGACCTGATTATAGTCCGGGCCTGGTGAAGCCGCCATGCCATGGGCGAACCCGAACGGACGGCAAGGATTATGTCAGGCCACCGCCCATTCCCGCACACCAAACTCCGGCAAAATACCCTGCAAGTCGGTAATATGCCGGATGACATAATCCGCCACGCCGCCATCAATTTCCACCGCAGACCGGTTATCCGCAGGTTTCCATATTGCGGTCATCCCCGCACGCTGCGCGCCGCGGATGTCGATCTTGAGTAAATCACCGACGAAAACAGCCTCTTCGGGCTGCACCTGCAATTCTTCCAGGGCCATGCGAAAAATTTCGCGATGCGGCTTGCGATAACGCGTAGTGGAAGAATAAATGCGAACGGGAAAATATTCGAGCAAACCTTCATCTTTCAGATGTCGGTCCAGGCAGCATGCCGGTGCCAGGGTATTGGAAATAATCGCCAGTTTGATGCCCTGCCGCCGCAGGTGCCCCAGCACTTCCGACGTGCCGCGGTCCACGTGCGAACGCCGCGCCGCCGGGCCATACCACATCCAGGCCAAGGTGGAATATTCGCTTTCCGGCACCTGAATATTCAACCGCTTGAGCACCTCCACCATCACCACCATGCAGTCAAAATCCCGCCGGCATATGCGCGACCAGAGAAAACGCCGTTGAAAAGCCCGCAGATGAGCCTTCGAATACAGCTTGAAATCCGGCAGTGCCACACCCAGCGTTTGCAAATGGCGATAGGAATCTTTCGAACCTTCAGCATAGAGCGGCTTGAGTCGCAGCTCCCTGAAATTCAGCAATGTGTTGGCCAGATCAAAAAGTACCGCATTTATCATGCCCAAATCTTTCTTTCTTGCCTTCGACCTTCCCGCTGTCCATTTGCCCGCTACCGGCATCACGAACCGGCCCAATACCGCATGTACCGATTGCTCTCCACATTATGTACCTTAGGGATGCTGCAGTTAAAAATCAACCCTGCGCGGCCCGTCGAGCCTGGTCAAATTTTGTGCCTGCCACCCTCTGCCGGTCAATAAGGGACCGCGCAAAAATATATTCGTGGTTTACGGCGCAGAAATTTTGGCCGCCAGCGAGGCGTGAGTGAGGCGCATACCCCGGCAGTGGGTCTGAAACGAGCGAACAACGAAGCTGGAGGCCAAAAGGGCCAGCCGGAAAGTGCGAAGTTATTTTTGCCAGGTTCCTAACCGCATTTATCCGGGCCGACGATGCCCCATAACCGCGGCATAAGGCCCCGCATTTTGGCACCGGCGGACAACACGTCCCCGTCTGCAGTCGGCCAGTCCTTCCCACTTTTCCCGCAACTGCAAGTGGATCGCCTCTATGGTAGAATCAAAATATCGCCCCTTTCCGGTCGGCTCGAAGCCACGGTCCAGGGACAAAACGCAGGTGGAGATTCATGCGGCAAAAGATTGCAATCATCGGTGACGGGGCCATGGGAACCCTGTGTGCTTGGATTTTGGCGCAGAGCGGACGAGAGACTCTCTTGTGGTGCCGCCACAGCCAGCATGCCGCCGATCTGGCTCAATCCCGCGTGAATATCCGGCATCTGCCGACCGTGAAACTGCCGGCGTCCGTGGAAGTTACCGGCCAGGACGCTGCCATTTCCCAAGCCGATCTTGTTTTTCTCGCCGTGCCGTCGCAACACATCCGTTCGGTGCTTACGCGGCTGGCTACGCATATTCCGGTATCGGCTCCGGTGATCAGCTTGGCCAAAGGCATTGAAAATGACACGCTGTTGCGCCCCACCGAAATTTGCGCCAGCATCCTCGGTCCGCGTTTGCTGGCCGTCATTTCCGGTCCCAGCATTGCCGATGAAGTGGCCCAGGGCCTGCCTGCCACCGTAGTGGCGGCGTCTTCCGATGAAGAACTCAGCCGCAAGGTTCAGGACCTCTTGAGTTGCTCCTTCTTGCGGGTGTATCGCAATGCCGATGTTATCGGAGTGGAAATTGCCGGTGCCTCCAAAAATATCATCGCCATTGCCGCAGGAATCCTCGATGGTCTGGCCGCAGGGGTTAACGCCAAAGCCTCGCTGGTGACGCGCGGTCTGGCGGAAATCACCCGGTTGGGTGTAGCCCTGGGAGCTTCGCCCGAAACCTTCAGCGGCTTGGCCGGGCTGGGAGATTTGGTGACTACCTGCTTTTCACCATCCAGCCGCAATCGCAGTTTCGGCCAGCGGATTGGTACAGGACTTTCGGTAGAGCAGGCCCGGATAGAAATTTCCGGCGTGGTGGAGGGTTTGCCCACCACGCGCAGCGTAGTGGCATTGGCCCGTCGGTACAATGTGGAGATGCCCATCAGCGAAACACTTTATACCGTTTTGTTTGAGAATTGCAGTCCGCGTGAAGGCATCAGCATGTTGATGAGTCGCCGGCCCAAGGCCGAGCATCTCCATCAACCTGGAGCCAATCCCGCGTCCGCGTAGCGGGCTGCCGGGCACCGCGTGCCAACATCAACAGCGCAGGACAGAATTCCATTTCACTCATAGAATGGAGCAGCGGTGGTTGAGGCCTTGGTCGGTGTGGACCAGCCGCCATGAGTATTTTGGATCAGCACTGATGCAGTATGTTAATCTTGGCCATACCGGCCTGAAAGTATCGCGCATTTGCCTGGGTATGATGACTTACGGCAGCAAAAAGTGGAGACCCTGGGTCTTGGAAGAATCCCAGGGGTTACCATTGATCGCCAAGGCCATGGAAGCAGGCATCAATTTTTTCGATACCGCCGATATTTATTCGCTGGGCGTGAGCGAAGAAATTCTCGGCCGCGCCGTGAAACAGTCCGGCCGTTCCCGGGAAGAACTGGTCATCGCCACCAAACTCCATGGGCCGATGGGGTCTTCGCCCAATCAGCGCGGCCTCTCACGCAAGCATATTCACCACGCCATTGACAACAGCCTGCGCCGTCTCAATATGGACTATGTTGATCTTTACCAGATCCATCGCTTCGATTCCTCCACACCTATCGAGGAAACCGTCGATGCTTTGAATGATCTGGTGCATGCAGGAAAGGTGCTCTACCTGGGAGCTTCTTCCATGGCTGCATGGCAGTTCGGTCAATATCTTTACACTGCCGACCGCCTGGGGAAAAATCGTTTCGTATCGATGCAGAACCACTACAATCTCATTTACCGCGAGGAAGAACGGGAAATGATGCCGCTGTGCCGGCAGGAAGGCATTGCGGTTATCCCCTGGAGCCCGCTGGCCCGCGGATTTTTAGCCGGCAACCGAAATCTCCGCGACAAGGGTGAAACCATCCGCGCCAAGACCGATGATTTCGCCCACAAGCTTTATTATCAGGAAACCGATTTTGCTGTGGTGGAGGCCATTACCCAAATTGCCCGCGCCCGCAACGTATCCAACGCCCAGATAGCCCTGGCATGGTTGTTGGCCCAGCCGGGCGTTACCGCTCCGATCATCGGGGCTTCCACCATGCGACACCTTGAAGAGGCCGTAGCGGCGGTGGAACTTTCTGTTTCTCCGGAAGAAATTGCAACCTTGGCCAAACCATATCAGCCCCATCCCGTGCTTGGTTTTGCATAAACGCATATAATGGTTCCGCCTATGAAAAAAAATGGCCGAAAGCGGCCAGGAAAGCCAATGTGTGAATATGCCTGATAAAACCATCGCGTCGCCCATTGCCATGAAGGTACCACTGCTGGACCTTAAGCCGCAATACGCCGCGTTACGCAATGAAATTTTGCCGGCCATTGAGGCTGTTCTTGACAGCCAGCAACTCATCGGCGGACCGGCGGTAGGCCAGCTTGAAGCGGCTGTGGCCGCCTATTGTGGCTGTGCCCATGGTGTGGGGGTCAGCAGCGGAACCGACGCCTTATTGTGCGCTCTCATGGGTCTGGATATCGGCCCGGGTGCGGAGGTAATTACCACCCCCTACACCTTTTTTGCCACGGCGGGTTCCATCATGAGAGCCGGTGCCAAGCCGGTGTTTGTCGATATTGAACCCAGAACATTTAATATCGATCCCGAGCGTATCTCTGCGGCAGTAACCTCGCACACCAGGGCCATTATGCCGGTGCATCTGTTTGGCCAGATGGCAGATATGGACCCCATCATGGCCATTGCGGCCCGCCACGGCCTGGCCGTTATTGAAGATGCGGCCCAGTCCATCGGGGCCAAATATAAAGGCAGACCTTCTGGTTCCATCGGTACCGTGGGGGCCTTAAGCTTTTTCCCAACCAAAAACTTGGGCGGTGCCGGCGACGGCGGTATGATGGTTACGTCCGACGCTACCTTGGCCCATCGGCTGGCTATTTTGCGAAACCATGGCATGGAACCCAAATATCACTACCAATGGATTGGCGGAAATTTTCGTCTCGATACCCTCCAAGCTGCTTACCTTTTAGTAAAATTAAAACATCTGGAGGAGTGGTCCGCACGCCGCCGCACTAATGCCGATTTATATCTCCAGCGGCTGGCTGGTTGTAATGGCGTTACCTGCCCATATACCAGTCCGGCCAACCAGACCATTTTCAATCAATTCGTGATTCGATCACCCCGTCGCGACCAATTGAAAGCCCATTTGGCCGCTCATGGGGTCAGTACGGAAATTTACTATCCGTTAAGCCTGCATGAACAACCTTGTTTCAAAAGCCTGGGCTACCGTCGCGGTGATTTTCCCATTTCTGAAGCGGCCGCAGACCAATCGCTGGCCCTGCCCATTTATCCAGAATTAACCGCAACGCAAATTCACTACGTTGCCGACACGATTTTGGCGTTTTTTAGCTAAGGGACCGCGCAAAAATAAATTCGTGTTTTACGGCGCAGAAATTTTGGCCGCTGGCGAGGCGTGAGCGAGGCGCATACCCCGGCAGTGGGTCTGGAACGAGCGAACAACGAAGCTGGCGGCCAAAAGGGCCAGCCGGAAGGTGCGAAGTTATTTTTGCCCGGTTCCAAAACCGCAATCTCCACTGACATTACCGGCGATAACCTGATTCTCTCGGCGCGATCTCATCCAACGTGCCGCCGGCCCGGCACCGGGCAAGCTGTATATGTACCTGCTCAACCAACGGCTCGGTGCAATGCGCAGCCCCATGGCCAAACGGCAGTTGATTCAAACTTCCATCGGCCAAGCCCTCATTGCCGAACAATCGGCAAAAAAGGTAGTGCAGGTGCGGGTGTTTAACGCCGCGCATGGCGGAGCCGGGCCGGGGCGAGTGGTGATGGGCTATCCGCCGAAGTATTACCTATGCAAACGGAATTTAGAAACACTACGATTTTTGGCGGTGATGAACGACACCGAGGGGTTGACCATAACCGATCTTTGCCGGGATGGGCAGAGGTATTTTGCCGCCTACGGGGCCACGGGGCGGTATTCGGCCAATGTGTTTTATAACACGTTGAACCAGCTTTACCTGGTTCACCAGGTGTTGCCAACTCCGGCAGCCAAGGCCGGGATATTGACCCAGGGTAATTGGCTGGGGGACTGGTACGCGAAAATCATCGCCCAGCCCAGCCCTCTGGATAAACAAATCAAAGCCCGTTGGCAACAGTGGCAATCGCTGCGATAACTGAAGAAAAAGCGGCATGGCAGAGCGGCGGTCCGCCATCTTGGAAGGTGGTTGCCGCAGTGCCACAACTGAGGCTGCGGCACCCCAGAGGGTCAGCTTTCAGCATCGTACGATTGGTCGGTTTCGCAGGTACAGTTTAAGACCGCCCAAGCTGACACATTTGGTGCTCCACCCGCGAATAGCTATAGTGATTCCATAAGTCCGAATCAGCCTTCGGCAAGCTCAGGTGCGACATTGACATTTACGCCACTGATCGTAGGCTATTGGCAGATTTCAACGAGTTGCAGCGTGACGGTAACGGATACCACAACCAACCAATACTGGAGCGGCAGCAGCAGCGCCGGGCCGGAGGATTTGCAATCGGTAACGGTTACGGTTGATTCGATCTCGCTGATCCCGGACCAGACTACACAGACCACCGGCGATAATACTGCTACCTATAATTACAAGATCGGCCAGACGTTGACCCGTAACGACTTCACCATTACCACCACGCCGGCTGGCTACGGCGATTACATAATTCCCGGAACGTCGACCTATTTAGTGGCGTTCTCGATGTCGCCAAATTCCAAATTGCAGCTTGGTGACAACGTGGCCACGGCGAGTTGCGGAAGTTCAGATACGAGTCAAAATCTGACTGGTGTTCAATGCAGCGCTACTTGGGGTGCCGCTTCGGCCGTGAACGACGGGTCCTACGGTGCCTCCGGAAACATCGATGTGGGCTTTTCCGCCGAAGTGCAAGGTGCGGGCGGCAATTATTCGGTCGCCGGGAGCGGTATTGTGGGCACCGCCCCCAGCGGAAGTTTGGCCGAGGGAGTACCCACTGCTGGCAGCTTGGAAGTGAATCCTGGATCTGTCGATGCAGGTTTCAACGACACCCTCACCGTTTCCCCGAGCACGGGGAGTTCATCAGCATCCCTGCCAGCGGCACAGGACACGGCCCAATTGGGGGCTGGACACTCTTTCGCAGGTTTGGCCGTTCCAATAATTCTTGGAGTCAATGCATGAGATCACGCTGTGCGGTTGCGATTCGTGTGACATTCTTTATTGTTGCTTTTGCTTCTTCCCATGCCAGCCAAGCTATTGCGGCTCTTCACGCCATACCATCGCCGCGTCTGGAGGTGATTAACATGACGCGATTTTTTGTTACGCCGAATCGACCGGCGGTGCTGTCGTGGAAGCTACACGGTGTTATGGAACCACCGACGTTACATTGGAACATCAGCAACTATTGGGGCAAGCCGATTGCGACGGGAAGCACCTTAGTCATCCATAACCGCATCAGACTGCCGGTTCGTCTGCCACGCGGATTTTACCAGGTGGATTTCCCCGCCACCGGACAGCAGTTTGGTGTGGCAGCCATTGCGGCCTATCACGGGCCTAAGGTTCATTTTTTTGCCATTGACAGCGAAATGGGTTCGCTGGTCCAACTACCCGAATCACAGAGCGAACGAGTGGGAATGATTAACATCATCCATCGCTCGGGAATCGGCATGGCCCGCGAGTATTTTAGCTGGAGCCAGATCAACCCGGCCCCAGAAAAATATAATTGGAACGGTTCTGCCGCATTTAAGTTTTATGCCGGGCTTAAGAAATTCGCCACGGTTCCGGGGAGGTACAGCCGCACTGGCCGATTGGCCAACGACTATCTCCAGGGCGGATTGCGGATAATGCAGATGTTTCGGGACGCGCCGCCGTGGACATGGAACGGCAGCTCCGGTCCCTATCCAATGAACCTGGACCAGACGGCGAAAAGTTGGGTGGTCATCGGGCAGCACTTTCAGCGCATCTGGAAAGCTTTGGAAGTTTGGAATGAGCCAGATATAGCGGGTTTGCCACCTGACCAATTGCTTCCGATGGTCAAAACCATCGCCTATAGTTTT
This sequence comes from Planctomycetota bacterium, assembly GCA_021852275.1. Taxonomy (GTDB): domain Bacteria; phylum Planctomycetota; class Phycisphaerae; order WQYP01; family WQYP01; genus JABEVA01. Next base: position 44,361 of record JAJZNX010000093.1, read on the forward strand.
CATCACGCACATATTGACGTTCCCCTGATCGGTGGTGCGTTCGGAGACGACAGAGTCGGATTCTTTCAAGATGCTTGCGCCAGAAATGGCTTACTGGTGCAATGCAATGCCATTTCGTTCCATGACTACAATCCGCCAACCGATATTTTGCCGGCTGTGGCATCTTATCGTAAATGGCTGGGCGCGTTTGGCAAACCGTCCATGCCGCTCTGGCTTGGGGAAAGCGGCCGACCCTGGCCATGCCGCCCCAACCAGCCCCGACCAAGCCAACAGTCGGATATGCAATCAGCCAATTGGATCACCATGAAAGCTGTGGAAGCTCGCGCCTGCGGCGTTGCGCGGTACTTCGCTTTTTGTGTTCCTTATTTTAACCGCTTCGGCAGTAACTATGGCATGATGGGAAAGGATCTTACGCCATTACGCAGCATGGTAGCATACCTCAACTGCGTGGCGGAACTTTCGGGTTGGTCTTATCTGGGCAACCTAAAAATCGCGAATCATGAAGTTATCCTGGCCCGAGTCTTTGCGCGCGGCAATCAGCGAATTGCAGTTGTGTATACTGGGCGAGCCGCTCCTCTGGCCACGATTAATTTAGCACTGCACGGCATCACCATTCGGGGTATTGATGGGCGTGTGCTCCACCGTAATGCCAACGGGTCCATACCGGTGCCCGACGGTTTGGTGTATCTGCGCGGCCCTGCCGCATCATTTGCCGACATGATAAACAGCAACACGCGAGCCGCGCGGCTTTACGCAATCTCACGTCGGCCGCCTCCCCCACCGCAGCATTATTCGCCGATTATTTTGCAATTGGCCCAAGCACCGGGCCGCTGGTCGGGCCAAGCCTATGCGCTTGTCCATACTTCCCAGGTGTCCCTGGCCGTGCGGGTGTGGAACCTTGCCGATCACGCCATCACGGTGAAGCTTTTCCTCCGCAGCGACCATCCGGTAGCGGGCTGGACGCCTGTCGGGTGGAGCATTCGGCGGCAAATACCGGCCCACGGACATGTACTGGTTCAGTGGCACCTCAGAAATCCCGCAGGAATAGTGCCTGACCACTATCTGGTTATTACCGGGAATGTGGTATCGGGCAAGGCTAACGCCCCCGCTATCAGCCCACTGGCAATACTGGTCCGGTAGCCCTATCCATCCATGAGGAACAGGGCCGAAATAACCGCCCGATACAGCAGTGGTCCATATACCAGGCCCAAGTAATAAAAGAGGCCCTGTAGCTGCCTTTGAGCCTCTCCCCATTGTTTCATCTCGCTCCGGCCTCGCATCCGGCCCGTCACCGTCTATCGAACAACAAAACCACTTTGTCAATCGCCAGCAGCGAAGGCAGGAAACCAAGCATGGTCATCGGCTGTTGGAGTCGCACCATGTTCTGGTGTTGCACCTGTTGGGATTCTACAACCCGATGATGCGCAGTCTGCGCAGCTTTGAATTGGCCAGTCAGAACCACCGTATACGCAAGGTGGTGGAGCTGGCCCGGTTGGAGCTAGAGAAGGAACTGGCACGCCAACGGTATACCAGAAAAAAGGCGCTGAAAAAATTACCCTAAGCGGTTCCGGGGAGATTTTATTTACCCCCTCGCCCGCCACGCCGCTGCATGCGCTTCACTTGCCGGTTCTTACATACCGCTCGCCTAACCTCGGACCGGCCTCCGCAGCAGGCCCTGGCATCGAACAAAATCATCTTGAAGCTTTCACTCACGCGAATTTTCCGGACAGTATTGGATGGATATCGGGATTTTAGATGGAATAATCGTAGCTAAAAATGTCCAGTCTGGACGACTGATCGGAAGTGTTAGGCGGTGGATGCCGGCCATCTCGGCTTGTCGGTTCGTTGGTCCCGATGAATCGGGATGAGCTGCTGGGTCTGTCGGCCAGCAGTATGTATTACCACCGGGTTGCTGTGGATCCGGAGGATTGGGCGTGGCAATTTTTCCGGGCAGCCGGCAAAATCAACGGCGTAAACGCCGCCGGTATGAGAATGGGTTGTCTCGGAAACCCGTACCGCAGAGGCCTGCCCGGATTTATTGCCACCCCCGTTCGTTTTTCTTTTGTAGGCCATTTGCATTGCCCAATCCTTCCGGTTAAACTTATTGGCTTGTGTTTTCGCAAGGATTCCCCTTGTGTTGGCGGCGCGGTTCGCCTGCTGGGAATCTTAAGCGGAGTTGGATGTCGGTAACAGCGAGGTTTGGTGTGGCAGTAAAAATTCGCCTGAAACGCTTTGGTCGTAAGAATCGCGCCTTTTGGCGTATCAACGCGATTGATAGTCGGTCTCCACGGGACGGAAAAGTGCTGGAAGAACTCGGTTTTTATGATCCGCTTTCCCAGGATCCCGCCACTGCGGTGGTAGTCAATAAAGCCCGGGTAACTCATTGGATTCAGCGCGGGGCATTGCCCAGCCCCAGCGTGGCCGGTCTGCTCAAGCGCGCCACGGATTCCGCCGATGCCGCAGCAGCCCTGGCTCAAGGGCGTGCGGATGCTAAAGTCAAGGCGCAAGCACTGGCCCAGGCCCAGCTCGAAGCCCAAGCCCGAGCGCAGTCGCAACCACCGGTAAAAGCCAAACCCAAGGGCCGTCCGGCGCACAAGCAGGAAAAGTCGGCTGACGCCGTGGAAGGACCAACTGCCTCGCCGGCCCAGCCGGAGAATGCGACTACCGATGCTGCGGCAACCGCTGTACCCGCTGTACCCGCTGCACCCGAGGTTGCAGCGGCTTCCTCCGAGCCACCGGCGTCGACGCTCTGATACGGCGGGTCTTTTGGGTAGACTAATTCCGGCACTTAGGTCATGCGTATCGATATACTTACGCTTTTCCCGGAAATGTTCGCGGGGGTGTTGCAAAACAGTATTATCAAAAGGGCGGCAGAAAAAAACCTCGTCGCCTACCACCTGCACCAACTGCGGGATTACAGCAAAGATCCCCACCATCGAGTCGATGATCGCCCTTTCGGTGGAGGGCCGGGGATGGTCCTGATGTGTCAGCCCGTCCTCGATGCAGTAGCCGGTATTGAGGCCTTGGATGGCCGGCCATCGCGGCAAGTGCTTTTGTGCCCGCAAGGACGCGCTTTCAATCAGGCCCTGGCCAAAGAACTGGCCGCTTTGCCGCGACTAATGCTCATCGCCGGTCATTACGAAGGGTTTGACGAACGCATCCGCGAGGCGCTCAACCCCTTGGAACTGAGCATCGGAGATTATGTGCTCTCCGGGGGAGAAATCCCGGCCATGGCGGTGATGGACGCGGTGGTGCGGCTGATTCCGGGGGTTTTAGGGGATCAGACCAGCGCGGATGGCGAATCGTTCGCGAATAACGATCCGGCTATTGCCGGCGGGCTGGAATATCCGCAATACACCCGGCCGCGGGAGTTCGCCGGACGCAGCGTACCCGAAGTGCTGCTGTCCGGAGATCATGCGGAAATTCTTCGCTGGCGGACTGCGGAATCCCGCCGCAGAACGCGGCAGCGCCGGCCTGATTTGCTCGGTCCGGAAATCTGACCGATGGACCGGCCAGGAGGCTGGCCATAGGCCTTCAAAAGCCGTAGTATAAGGCAATCGACCCGGCGGGTATCGCCGAATGGTCTTATTTATTGGAGTATGGATATGCGAAACGCGCTTTTAACCCATGTCGAGTCCAAACATCTGCAGGCCACGCCCCCGCAGTTTTCCATCGGTGATCTGGTGGATGTGCATTGCAAAATCGTTGAAGGCGATAAGGAGCGCATCCAGGTGTTCTCCGGTACCGTTATTCTGCGCAAAGGCACCGGCATTAACAGCACCTTTACTGTGCGCCGAATTGTCAACAATGAAGGCGTGGAACGGATTTTCCCGTTACATTCGCCCAAAATTGAAAAACTGGAAGTGAAGCGCAAGAGCAAGGTCCGCCGCGCTAAACTCAATTATCTCCGCGGCCTGACCGGTAAAGCCACCCGACTCAAGGAAGGTGCCCCGATTGTGCCATCAGATTCCCCCGCCGCATCAGGAACCGTGGCTGCCGCTGCACCAACTGTGGCTGCACCGGCCGCACCAGCCGGAGCTTAAAATTAAGCCCCGGGGTTCATTTGCAAACCTGAACCGCGGTTCCGGCGTACATGGAGGTGTGCCTATGAAATTTCCACAACACATTTTGACTCTAAGCCTGTTGAGCGGGATGTTTTTTTTCAGCGGTTGTGCTGCCCCTTCATCCAGGCTCAATCTTAATACCGGCTACCAGGATTATCGTACCAATGATTATTCCGCCGCATCCAGTGTGGCCAATCAATTCATCATGCAAAACCCCGGCAGTTCCGCCCTGGATGAGGCCTATTACCTGCGTGCCATTTCCCGCGAGGCCCGCGGCAATCTGGTCGGTGCCGCCGCGGATTACCGCCAGGCCATTGCGCTAAGCCATCGGCCCGATCTGTTGGGTAAAAGTTACAAGGCCCTGGGCGATATGGCCTTTGTAAAAAGCAATTACGCCGCAGCCGCCACAGATTATCTTAACTCCCTGCACCTGGATCCTGTGGCCGCACCCGGCCCATTGATGCTGTTTCGCGTCGCCACAGCTTTGCAGAATATCGGCCATTGGAATCAGGCACGTACCTATTACGCCCAGCTTGCCGGTGGTTTTTCGCAAAGTCCTCTGGCCGCCGTGGCTTTAAGCCGAATGGCCTTGACTCACTTCGCCATTCAGTATGGTGCCTATATTTATTCCCAGCCCGCCTGGGCCGAAGCCAACGCCTTGAAAAGCCAGGGCATTGCCGCAGTGGTGTTGATGCAGGTTTCCAAAGGGCGGCGGCTGTTCGTGGTTCAGTCCGGTCAATACCAGACTTATGCCGATGCCCTGGCGGCGCGCCAAAGAATTGCCGCGACCAATCCACAGGCCATCGTTTCACCTTAAAGCTCGGCCTTGTCTAGATCTTAATCGCTTACACCCTGCATTCTCATTCGTCGCCATCGGCTACTTCGCTTTGGCCGTACATTGTGCCTGTGCGCCCTGCGGTAACGGCGGAGCTTCGATTCCGGCTCGCGGCAGTGTGCCATCTAATTCCTGCCGCCAATGGGCCACATCACCCGCCGGGCCGTAGCAGTAGATCATTTTCATCGGCGCAGAGCCGATGTTGGTTATCTGGTGAAATACGCCCGGCGGAATAAAAACCGCCTGTCCTGATTTGAGCACCTGCCGCTCTGTTCCCAAACACATTTCCGCTTCCCCCTCCAGCACCAGGTAAATTTCTTCCTGCTGCTGGTTGTGCCAGGGAACCTGCCCGCCATTCGGCTCCAGAGTTACAAACCCCATGGCAAAGTTTTTAGCTTGAATGGCAGAAGCGCCGCCTGCAAGGTTGACGGTTCGGCGCCTGGCGGGATACACACGTCCCGAACTCGTTGCCAAGTCTGTGGTAATCATATTGAACTCCTGGGCAAAATCTGATACTGCCCAAACGCTCAAAGGCGAAAGGGCCTCGACCAGACGCATTTTCACCGAAATGAGCTGCAAATTCCATTGGCGTTTTTCGCGGTTTGTGGCAAAACCAAAAACTTGGCGCGCAGCAGATTCAGGGATACTCTATACTATATTAAGCAGCCAGCCGCTGGGCTGTTACCGGTTGGCGTGAGTTCTTCGATGCAGGTAAGGAGTTTGCTATGAAAATTGGTTGGTTTGCTCCGGTAATTGTAGCCATAGCTGTCCTGCCCGGATGTAAAAGCCGAAGTTCATCCACTGCATACAATCCGCGATATGATGGCCTGACTGGAATTGCCTTGCCGCCGGTGAATTTGAGTATCCTCAAAGATCAAAGCGCCCTGGCCGCCAAATATGCCGCCAACGCCACCCCATCTGCCAACCTCACCGGTACCACGCCCGCGCCGGCCACGCAGCCTTAAATTGCAGGCTGGGGCACGTATCAACCGGCGTGGCTGCAGTAAATTCGCGGCGCCAGTGTATTCCGCCATAGGCCGATCATGAATATGATCCAGTGTTGTTTTATCCTCGTGCCCGGACCGGCATTTTTTCGTCTGCCGAGTTCCTTTCCTTCGTCAGTGGCCTGCTGGCTTTTTGAGACGCATTGGCTTTATGCGGCCGGCCTGGTCCTCATCGCGGTTGCCATTGGCTGGCGCAGCATGACCACCCACAACATCAAAATGCAATGGTCCAGCCTGGGTATTCTACTGCTGACAGCGGCTTGGATTCTCGCGGCGTGGCTGGTGGTAACACCACAGGAACGGCTGATCCACGCCAATCAGGCCATTGTCGCCGCGGCAACGCATCGCAATGTTGCAGGCATCATGCGCTACATCGCTCCCCAGGCCAGTTTCGGCACGCTCAACCGCCCGCAAATCGAGGCGCTGATAACCGACCGACTCCGGCAGGCGAATCTATCATCCAATGACATTCGTTATCTGGGCATCCAACTGCGCGGCCGCTACGCACACGTACGATTAAATGTCCTTAGCTATAGCCGCGAATATGGCACCCCCGTACTGACCTGCTGGCGGTTGAGTTGGCGCGACCACAAAAAACCCGGCAACTGGCAGATTACCCATATCCGCCTTTTGCAGATCAATCACCACTCTGTGTCCTCGAACGAATTAATTCCCCGCCCCTGAACCCCTTAACGCACCACCCCCGCCGCATCGGGTGCTCCTTCGGATAATGCGACGCTGTTGCGCCGCTGCTGCTGCTGGTTCATTTCCTCCGCGGTTGGACTTTTTCCGGTACGCATCATCTGCACAAAGCAATCAAAAAGGTACGTAGAATCATGCGGGCCGGGGCTGGCCTCCGGATGGTATTGCACCGCGAACACCGGCTCGGCGGCCATGCGAAAGCCTTCCAGCGTCTGGTCATTAAGATTGATATGGGTTGGCTCGCCCCCTTTTTTACGCAGCGAGGCCTCATCTACCGCAAAGCCATGGTTTTGCGCGGTAATTTCCACCTTGCCGGTACCGGTATTCTGCACCGGTTGATTGCCCCCGCGATGGCCGAACTTGAGTTTGTAGGTGCTGGCCCCCAGCGCCAGGCCCAGCAGTTGATGCCCCAGGCAGATTCCAAAAATCGGCTTTTTGCCGATCAATTTCCGCAACGTATCTTGCGTATACGTAATCGGTTCCGGATCGCCCGGTCCGTTACTTACAAATATGCCGTCCGGCTTCAGCGCCAGGATTTCATCGGCTCCCATCGCGGCCGGCACCACCGTTACCCGGCATCCGCTTTGCACCAGGTTACGCAGAATATTCCGCTTAGCCCCGCAATCAATGGCCACCACGGAAAAAGTTGAAGACCCGCGGTGGTCCTTCGGCTGCGCCCAAAGCCCCTTGTTTTGCTCCCAATGCCGCACCTGATCCGGTGTTACCTTTTTCACCAGGTCCAGACCGGTCAAACCCGACCAGCCCTGGGCCGCACGCAGCAGGCCGGCTTCGTCTTCTATGCGTGCAGGATCAGTACAGATAACACCCTTGAGTGCCCCCTGCGTACGCAGCTTGCGCACCAGCGCCCGCGTATCTATGCCGGCCAGACCTGGAATGCCATGCCGCTGCAGGTACGCATCCAGTGTTTCCACCGAGCGAAAATTACTCACCAGCCCTGAAAGCTCTTTGATGATAAATCCTTCCACCTGCGGACCGGGAGCTTCTTCGTCGGCAGAGTCCGCAATGCCGTAGTTGCCGATCTGCGGATAGGTCATGGTAACAATCTGGCCCGTGTAGGATGGATCGGTAAGAATTTCCTGATAACCGCTAAGCGAAGTATTAAAGACAGTCTCACCGACGCGCATGGTACTGGCACCGAACGCCGTACCCGTATACACACTGCCGTCTTCGAGAACCAGTTTCGCCTGATGTCCGATTGCCATGGAGTTTGCCTCTTATTTCATAAACAGTTCAATCACCGGTACCGTAACCTGGGGCCGTTGCACCGGCAATTCCAGGGTCAGCGTTTCCGGTGTGGCCACACCCTTGAAATTCAGCCCATGGTGGCCGTCCTGATG
>JAJZNX010000079.1 GCA_021852275.1 Planctomycetota bacterium
TGCCCGCCTTCTCTGTGCATTAAATTACCATGTTAGTGGTGTGGTTGACGAATTGCGTTAAAGAAATATAGGAAATAACCATGATGAGCATTGCTACCCCCAGCTTTACCCATGTCCGCGTTCCCACCGATGGCCGGCCCATTACCATGGGACAGCAGAACAAACTCCAAGTGCCCGATCATCCGATTATTCCCTTTATTGAAGGCGATGGCACCGGGGCCGATATTTGGCGCGCCAGTGTGCGGGTTTTTGATGCGGCGGTCAACGCGGTATACGCCGGCCGACGCCGTATTCACTGGATGGAAGTGTATGCCGGTGAAAAATCGTTCAATAAGTTCAAAACCGGCACGCCCGAAGGCGATGCCCAGGCCTGGCTTCCGGATGAAACCGTTTCCGCCTTCCGTCACTTCCTGGTGGGCATCAAAGGTCCGCTGACCACACCAGTCGGTGGCGGCATTCGTTCGCTCAACGTTGCCTTGCGGCAATTGCTCGATTTGTACGTGTGCCTGCGCCCGGTGCGGTACTTCCGCGGGGTGCCCAGCCCGGTCAAACGCCCGGAAGCCGTGGACATGGTCATTTTTCGTGAAAACACCGAAGATATTTATGCCGGCATCGAATGGGCTGCCGATTCCGCGGAAGCTAAAAAGCTGCTGGCGTTTCTCAAGACCGAGTTTCCCAAATCGTACGGCAAAATCCGTTTCCCGGACCATTGCGGCGTGGGTATAAAGCCCGTCAGCAAAGAAGGTTCGCAGCGTCTGGTGGCTTCAGCCATTGATTATGCCCTCCAGCACAAACGCAAAAGTGTTACGCTGGTCCATAAAGGCAACATCATGAAATACACCTCCGGGGCGTTTCGCGACTGGGGTTACCAGATCGCTAAGGAAAAATACGGTGCCATGGAAATTGACGGTGGCCCGTGGTGCAAGTTGCCCGGCGGCATCATCATCAAAGATGCAATCGCCGATATCACCCTGCAGCAGGTGTTGACCCGTCCGGAAGACTTTGATGTGATTGCCACGTTGAACCTCAACGGCGATTATCTTAGCGACGCTTTGGCCGCACAGGTAGGGGGCATTGGCATCGCGCCGGGTGGTAACATCAATTACCAAAGCGGCCACGCTATTTTTGAAGCCACTCACGGCACCGCTCCCAAGTATGCCAACCAGGATAAGGTGAATCCCGGCAGTGTTATTCTCTCCGGCGTGATGATGCTGGAATACCTTGGCTGGCAGGAAGCGGCGGATGCTATTGTCCGCGGGCTGGAGCAAACCATTGGCCAGCGCGTCGTTACCTATGATTTTGCCCGACTTATGAGCGGAGCGACGGAAGTGAAATGCAGTGCCTTTGGCGATGCCATCATCAAAAATATCACTGCTGTAAAAGCAAAAGCGTAGTCGTTACAGTTATCTGCAACTTTGGACCGGGCGGCGCGTGTAGCTTGCGTAGTCCAAACGGGGGCGGACTTGGCGTGATCCATCCGGGTGGCGTTCATTCGGAGGGGTACGTTTAAAAAATCCGCCTGGCACTTTTGAAAGGAGTTACTGTTATGAAAAGACTACCTTCCTGGTCTCTGGCCATGGCCGGCGTGCTGGCTTTGGCGTTCTCACTGGCCTTGGCCGGCAGCGCTGCGGCGCGCCCGCATGCCGGTTCTGGAACCATCACCGGCAAAGTGGTGGACAGCAGCGGTCAACCGGTGGCCGGCGCATTTGTACGCATTGCGATGTTGCCGCCGCGAATGAACCACCATTGGAAACATCATGGTCAACGCCCCGGCCGCATTGAGCCTGGTCAAACCGTGTGGCACACGAGTGTTTTTGGTGTTACCAAAACGGCTGATGATGGCACCTTCACCGTGAACAATGCCCGTCCTGGCCGTTACCGTATTTTTGCCATGAAGCGCGGTGTCGGCTTTGGGCATTTGCGTCGGCCGATTAAGGTTTCCAACGGATCAACGCCGGTTAGCGCGGGAACCATCACCCTGCACATGGGCAAGCCCCATCATGGGCATGGCCGCAGGCATGGTCCGCCTCCTCCGGGAAACTAAAATAGCAGCCGATACAATTCTGAGAATCCTCCAAAACCCCAGCCCGGCCACATGCCGGGCTTGTTTATTTTTATTAAAAAAATACTGGTCCCTCTGGTGTCTCCTTGCCACAGCCAGATCGTTTCGTTCCTCCAATCTGCTAGCCAGAGTGGTTGGCCACCTCGAACTCAAAACCGCGCTTGAGGTGGTTCGTATCGGTTGACGTTAGTTGTGCCAATGCCAGTCCCCACCGAAAGCGGTATACCCATCGCGCTAGCCGCCATCACCAATTCCATCGGGACTTGAACGCGGCAAAGGCCGCTGCGCCACTCCCTTATTTACAGATCGCAAACAATCAGGCGTGACATCACCTCGGTGGCCCGTATAATTTCTGACGCTGATGGAAGAACACCCTTGCGGTACCCGCAAAGCCGGCGACGACTATGCTCAATAGAAAAATGTTATTACACCGTTCCCGTAATGATTACTGGCTGGGCGGGCTTTTACTGGTCGTGCTTTTTACCGCCATTCTTGCCGGTTTAATTCATCCCTTCTACCACCGGCGAATTCATATTCTCGTTTCGCTTTTCTGGTTGCCGCTGGATGTGGCAGAATCGCTGCTGCGTATGATAGCGGCTTATCTCCTGTCGCTGATCTTTGCGCTGGTGGTTGGCACCTATGCGACCCGTCACCCCCGGGCGGAGCGTATCATTCTGCCAATTCTCGATATTTTACAGTCCATCCCCATTGTGACATTTTTCCCCGCGGCCTTGGCGGTGGCGGTGGACGTTCTTGGCGGGGGGCGGCTGGGCTTTGAATTTGCGGCGGTGGTCCTGATCTTTACCTCCATGGCATGGAATCTGGCATTTTCAGTCTATGAAAGTATCGTCCTG
>JAJZNX010000104.1 GCA_021852275.1 Planctomycetota bacterium
TTGCGTAAAAAGAGAGAAAGGAAATTGTTGAACAGACCTTGAAGAATTGTGATGCTATGATTATCAATACGATGACGACGAATTCAAAATATTGCCATTGTTTTAAAAATGTTGTACCCGTTTCACGTGTCGATGAGAATGTCAATTACGATCAGCGGGGCGGGGCAAAGACGGGTGACAAAAAAAAACAATAACGAACGGGATTTGTCGCAACCAAAGGAAATTCTACGTCTGGTTAGAAATGGGATAGCCCATGCACGTGTGGAAATAGGGGAGAATTATTTTTTAATTTCTGATCAACTGGTCATTGGGGATGTGCCGAATGGGCCTGTTTATACTGTTAGACTGGACTGGTGCGATCTTGGTAAAATCGCTGATGCGTACTTATGCGCCGTTGATGAATGTTATATTCGGGGGGATTTGAACCATGAGAAGCTTTGTCGCTCTGGCCCGGGTCAGCAGTCGGGAACAGGAACGTGAAGGCTTTTCACTGGATGTGCAGGAAGATGCCCTGCGGGCTTATGCCCAGCGGCATGATGGCAGTATTGTAAAGCTCTCCCGCATCGCTCTGGCGTTACACCCTGACCACAAGGTCCATAGCGAGGCCTAAGGTCCGACCTGCCAGCCTGACCAGGATGTAAACAGTGACGGAAAACCCCGCCCTCGGTTGCCGCTGCGCCCAAACAGGGAAAAACCTGCTGGAATTGGCTCTGACCGGCTGGCAAAGGTATGAATTTGCAGAGTTGAGAGTTAAACACAATAACACCCATCCATGTTATGCCTTCGCCAAAGCCTGCAACGCAACCGGCTCTCACCGTGGGTCGGTTGATAGCCATGCGGAAGGGAAGTTTGGCAACAAAGGTCATGTGGGTCGGTAGTTGCTCATTTCCGGGAGTAAATTCTGTCGGAAAGCATAATTTCGGTGTCTTTGGCGGCTTTTCGTTGGGCTGGGCGTTACTCACAGATCGCTATGATACCTCGGAGTGAGCGGTTGCGTTAGGCCGAATCCTTTGGAGGGAAAGAGAGAGCAGGGGGTTCGGGGGATGAGAGTTAATCCCCCGCGTCGTGGCGAGTATGATTTCAATGTATGGACAAGTTACCGATTCAGCAGTGGATTGACCGCCAAGCGAGCAAGGCGATGGTCATATACGGCGGCGGCTACGCGGAATGCCTGTCGAAGAGCTCGCGTTATGCTTTCCGGTTTTCCAAGCCATTGATCAGGCCGGAGAGCATCTTTCCAATAATTTCAAGCTCCGAGCGGAACTGTGAATGTTCGACCTCGGTTATCAGATTCCGACGGCGGGCAAGCTCGATTAATGGGACGCACTCCTGGGCCGAGCCGCGAGCAATTGTGAAAAAGTTTTTGCGGTCAGCCTTGGTGAATCGGCCATTTCCTTCCGCCAGATTCGTGGCGATGGAAACGCATGCCCGGTTTAATTGATCGGACAGAAAATAAAACCCGCGTGGGAATTCGGAGGTCGCAACGAGTATCCGCTCGGCAAGGTCAATGGACTTTTGATAAACATCGAGTTTTTCAAACATGAATGCCAAGAGGACGTTCTCCCTTCATTTCGATTCGAACAGGTGATCAGGAGATCAGGTGACCGCAGGTGAGGCTTTGTGTTTCGGCGATAGCTACTCTTTTGCTCCAGCCGAATTTGCTCTCCTGCTCACCTGTTCAAAAATCACCTGCTCTATTTTTTCGGCTCCGCCGAAAAAATCGGGGCGACAGGATTTGAACCTGCGACCTCTTGGTCCCGAACCAAGCGCTCTAGCCAAGCTGAGCTACGCCCCGTTGAATCACCCTATCGTAGCAGATGCTGTTACCCTTCGCCACCGCCCACGGTTCTCGCCCACCGCCGCACCGCCGCACCACCCCAAAATGCCGCGGCATCCGCTACTGCACCCTATACCCCGGCGGCTTGGGGTAGCCCTGTTGCCCGCAAAAAAACTGCTATACAGCGCCGCTGGTGGCGGGGCGGCGAGTCCTCTTGACAGGCTGCAATCGCCGTGTTTCCTTGGCCAGGCGAACCTTGTTGATTTCCGTTATCTTGCCGCCGGAGGCTTTATCCATCGCATCCAGTCGGGCCGCAAAATTCATTCCCTTGCGCGCCTTATAACCTTTTTTGTGGTACGCATAACCGGCAATCAGCGGAAATGCCAGCGTGGCCTCGGCATACACCATCTGTTCATAAACTGTATCCACCTTGCCCCAACTGCTGGCCTCGCGCAGGGTAGAACTGGAAAGCGCACCATCACGCACATCGGCTACGGTAATTTGAATGGCATACTTGTGCATGGGGGCGTCCGCACCCAGTATTTCCGCCGCCACCACAATATCCTGCGTGAAATTCTTCGGTACGCCGCCGCCGATCATCACTATGCCGGTTTCGCGGTTCATCACCTTGATCTGCGTTAATTCGCGGAAGTCCTTGGCCGAATCCAGACTCAGGTGGCCATTGGGCCGCGCCAGTTGATGCACAATCAACCCGAAACCTGCCGAACAATCCGAAAACGCCGGGCAGAAAATCGGCACGCCCTTTTCATAACAGCTTAAAACGATGCTCTTGCGGTCTTTGGCATGATCTACCAGGTAGCGGCCCATGGCCTGAATAAATTCCCGGCTGGAATGGGGCCGGGCCGGCAGCGAATCACAGATCAGCCGGGTGGTGTCATCGCATATACGGAGTTGGTCTTCATCAATGTACGTATCATAAATGCGGTCGATATGCAGGTCGCGCAGGGTGGCATCATCCATGTATTGCGACCCAAGATAATGGCGAAAGCCCAGCGCCTCAAAAAAATCCTGATCGACAATGTTGGCCCCGGTCGAAACAATGGCATCCACCATGTTATTTTCCACCAGGTCTACAATAATTTTTTTCAGACCTGCGGAAATAAGTGAACCGGCCAGCGTTAAAATAACCGCGCACGAAGTATCGCGTAACATGCGGTCGTAAATGTCTGAAGCGCGGTGCAGATCGCGGGCGGAAAAGGCCATGGACTTCATCGCCTCCACCACGGATACAATGCCTGGTTCTCTGGTGATGTCGAAGTGTTCAATGGGGTAACGCAGCAGGTCTTTACGGGTTGGTTTAGCCATGGAAAAATTCTCCTGTAAAATAACAGTGTTCAACTTTACCAGCAGCGCTCATCACAACACCGCACCGGGCGGTAAATTGTGAGCGTTGCATGAGATATTCATAAATTTTGCCGGCCAGCGTGCCGCAGCCCTTGCCTGTTAAATCCAAACCTCACCAGCCACAGCTTGGGCAGGGAAGATTCCACTTTTCGTAGCCAGATTGTAACCAGAAATCGCGGCATGGTGCAAAAACGAAAAAAGCCACCGCTTTTTCTGGAAAGCAGATTCATCACGTCCTGTCGGGTGCCAGATTTTGAGGAGACTTGCGTTCAGGCACCTTTCGGCGACGGATCAATCCACTTGGCGGTCGCTACGGGTTTTCGGCCTCACGGCTTGCGCCCTGGTCAGGCGCATTTTTCGATAACCCCGCCATTGCGACCTGCGGTGGCTACAACACTGAGTATAACAACTGCCGCAGACAATGCAAGAAAAATCTTTTGGCTTATCCCGCCGCACTCCGGCCATAGATTTTCAGGACAATAGCCTGCCGCCGCCACATGCTCGCCTTCACCACGCCCATAAAGCCGCGACTGTTGGTCGCGCCACGGCACCCCGCCCGCGCCCCGTTTTCATTAAATTTCTTCGTGCCTTCGTGTTTAATCCCCGTCGTTTTCCCTGACCGCTGACCGCTAAAAGCTGATCGCTTCGCTCCCGGTTAGGCACGGATGCCGAAATCCTCGATGGGGCAGGAGCCAGACATCGGGACTGATCGCTGACCGCTGATAGCGCTTTATCCCCACCGGGTGCTCATCATGGCTTGCGTTCTCGTCGTTAAACCTGAAGTAAAACAAAATACATCCTCCCGCACCCCGCCGGGTATGCCACAACTACATCGGATGGAACCTGTTTTTTGCAGCGATGAGTGTATCTGGCCTATGATTGTGCGTGTGTGTAACAGGAGCAATAGCATGTCTACGCGTATCTTAGGTAAAAATGGCCCGCAGGTTTCATCTATTGGGTTGGGCTGTATGGGGATGAGTGAATTTTACGGCCCTGCCGACGATGCCCAGTCCATCGCGGTTATTCAGGCGTACTTGGATGCCGGCGAAAACTTTCTTGATACCGCGGACATGTACGGTGTGGGCCGCAATGAGATGCTGGTAGGCAAGGCAATTTGCGATCGTCGCAATCGGGTCTTTCTGGCCACAAAATTCGGCAATGAACGCGGACCCAACGGTGAATTTTTGGCAGTGCGCGGGGAACCAAAGTATGTGAAACAGGCCTGCGAAGCGAGTCTCAGACGGTTGGGGGTGGATTATATTGATCTTTACTACCAGCATCGTGTGGATACCCATACCCCCATTGAAGATACTGTGGGTGCCATGGCCGAATTGGTGCAGGCCGGTAAGGTAAGGTATCTGGGGCTTTCGGAGGCCGGCATCGCCACAATTCGTCGGGCTGCCAAAGTACACCGCATCAGTGCTTTGCAAAGTGAATATTCCTTATGGACACGTGATCCGGAAGATGGCGTGCTGGATGTATGCCGAGAGCTTGGCATCGCCTTCGTCGCTTATAGTCCACTGGGCCGTGGTTTTCTTACGGGGCGGATAAAATCAACGCAGGATTTGGCGGTAAACGATCATCGGCGACATTCTCCGCGATTCCAGCAAGACAACCTCAAGCAAAACCTGCAAATTGTTCAGCAGGTTGAGAAAATGGCGGAGCAGAAACATTGTACTCCAGCCCAACTGGCACTGGCGTGGGTGTTATCACGCGGTAACGATGTATTGGTTATTCCTGGAACGCGGCGGCTTCAATACCTGCGTGAAAATCTGGAGGCGATCAAGATTCAATTAACCTCGCAAGATATCCACAGTCTGGACGTTGCCATCCCCAAGGGCACCACCGCCGGCCTGCGTTATCCAGCCCCGATGATGGAGCGGCTGGGAAAGTAAATGCAATTCGCCGGACAATCTGAACCATTTCATCAATCGTGTCGGCCAACGGCTTGGCGGGTTCCATGAATAGACGTAAAATGTTTTCAGTGGCTCTTGCCGCCAATCCGGTGCTGTTGCACGCTTGGTATTTGGGTTTGTTGCCGCATGAAGCCGATGCACGGGCCGGCTGTTTCGCCAATGAAAGGGTATGATGAGCATTCGCGTTCGCCCAGACCACCGCTTCTTTGTTCTTCTGGCGGTGCTGTTGATGGTGCCGGTGGGCTGTTCACAGCAGCAGGTTCTGCTCCATAAGCCGCTGGTACCGGCACCATTTTTGACCCTGGGGCAGCAATTAGCCATCATCAACTCCCGTGCCGCTGCTTTGGCCACATTGCGGGCCACGGGTTCCATCACTCTGGCCTATCGTGGCCGGCATGGCCACCGGCATCAATTTCAGGCCAATGGCACACTTATGGTGGATCAGACGCCGACCTTGACTGATGCTTTGCATCGTGCGCCAGCGGATATGCTGCTGGTTGGTACGTATCTGGGGCAGAATGCCTTTGAACTGGGAATGAATCAGACCCATGCCTGGATGATCAATCATCACAGCAAACAGGCCTGGGTTGAGCCATCTTTGCATGCCACGGGACCAACTGCGTCGCCGGAGGTTATGCCCATTGATCCGCGGCGCGTATTGCAGATGCTGGCAATTACCGGGTTGTACCAGACCGCCCGGCGGCGGCTGGCCATGACTGCGGCCAGCCGTTCTTCGCTCAATCGCATTTATGTGATCCATCTGGGTAAAAACGGGCATACGTGGATTCAGCGGATGTTATTTTTTAATCGCCGTCGCGGGGAAATCACCGCCGTGATTCGTTTTGATAGACAGGGTCGCAGTGTGGCGGCGGCAAGTTTGAGCTATTATCGTCCGGTGGCCATCCGCGGCCAACGCCCCGTAGCCGGTGCGCCCAAGGTGCCATTTCGCGTGGATATCTGGTATCCCGCAGCCCGGGCGCACTTAACCTTAAAGCTGGCCCACGCTTCATTAACTCTGCGCGTACCCCCGCGTTTTGCGTTCACTACGCCTCGGTTTTCCGACCTGAAGGTGGAACACGTGGTCCAGGCTGGTGGCTCTCGCTAGTCTATTGATTAGAATAACCAACATGCGCGAAAATGATTTAATCGCCTGGTTTGCCGCCAATGCCCGTCGCTATTCCCACGTACCGGTCGGTATTGGCGATGACATGGCGGGCGTGGTTTTGCCTGGCACGGTCGACCAGTCCGGCGCAGCCCTGGCCCTGCTGAAAATAGATCAAGCCTTGGACCAGGTGCATTTTGATCTGCGAGAACATACACCGCGCCAGGCCGGGGTTAAAGCGGTGAATCGGTGCCTTTCCGATTGTGCGGCCATGGCCTGCCGGCCGCAGGCGCTTCTCATTGCGGTGGCGTTGCCCCAGGCCGCTTCGACGGAAATGGTTCAGGAATTATTTCGGGGTTGTGAATCTGCCGCGGCAGCATTTGATTGTCCGATTGTCGGCGGAGACACCGCCGTCTGGGACCAGCGTCTGGCCATTACCGTAGCGGCCATGGGCGATTCGCGCACTGCTCCGGTGCGGCGCAGTGGTGCGGTTGCCGGCGATGCCATTGTTGTAACCGGGCGTGTGGGTGGCAGTATTTTGGGCCGGCACCTGACCTTTACACCACGTATTGCCGAGGCCCAGGCCATCCATCAGGTTGCAGACATTCACGCCATGATGGACCTTTCGGATGGTCTGGCTCAGGATTTGCCCCGCCTGCTGGCGGCTTCCGGCGTGGGGGCGGTGGTGGATGCGGCCCGCATTCCTATTCACCCCGATGCCCATACATTGGCCCGTACCGATGGCCGATCCGCCTTGGCCCACGCCCTGACCGATGGCGAAGATTATGAATTGCTGCTGACGCTGGCCCCCGCCGATGTTCCCCGAATCCAGGCCTTGGGCTTGGCGGTGGAACTTACGGTGATCGGCACGATAACCGCTCAACAGCAACTCGTTTTACGAGATGACCACGGCACAACGCAGCCCTGGCCGCGCGGTGGCTGGGAATATGAAAGTGCCAAACCATGAGTACCGCCATCATCACGACATCCACCGAACAAACGCTGGCCTGGGGCCAACTGATCGGACAATTCGCCCAGCCCGGTACGTGCATTGCCTTAGACGGCATTCTGGGTGTGGGAAAAACCCAACTGGTTCGCGGCATGGCGGTTGGGGCGCAGGTGGAAGATTGTTCCCTGGTATGCAGCCCTACGTATTGTCTGCTCAATATCTACCAGGCCGATGCCAGTCGTCCAGGATCGAAAACGCTGTATCATCTGGATGCTTATCGGGTGCGTGATGCTGACCAATTTGCAGCCGTGGGCTTTGAGGAACTTCTGGAGCAAAACGGCCTGGTGGTATTGGAATGGGCTTCGCGGGTGCCGAGTTTGCTGCCGGCAGACCATCTGGCGATTGTCGGTACGGTGGAAGCCAAATGCAGCCGTCGGTGGTGCATAAGTGCCGGCGGCCCGGTTTCTCAACGGTTGCTGGAGACGGCGGCGTCCGAGTGGTCGCAAAGATCAGCTAACGATTGATTAAAGCAGAACTGCGTTGGCGGCGGGAAAGGAGAGCGAATCGCGGCCCGGGCTTACAAAAATAACAACCATGCCAGAACCAGCACGGGCAGCAGCACGGGCATGGAAAAGAATGCAACATAAGCCAGGAATCCGGGGCATGCAATGCCGTGATGCTCGGCGATGCTTCGGACCATGAAATTGGGTGCATTGCCGATGTAGGTGGCGACTCCGGTTGTTTCCAGCATCGGTAAGGGACCGCGCAAAAATAAATTCGTGTTTTACGGAGCAGAAATTTTGGCCGCCAGCGAGGCGTGAGTGAGGCGCATACCCCGGTAGTGGGTCTGAAACGAGCGAACAACGAAGCTGGCGGCCAAAAGGGCCAGCCGAAAAGTGCGAAGTTATTTTTGCCCGGTTCCTAAGTGCGGATTGGCCGCGTTCTCGGATGGCTGGGAATTGCAGGGTGGGGTCATGAATTCTCCATTGGCGTCTTGTCAAAGCGCAATTGTAGCTGCGCGAGAGCACTTGGGAAAAGTAACGATGTTGGACTGTAAGCAGAGGAAGCTTTCAGAGCTTGTCGGTGTCGTGAAAACATCCGGTATCACCGCCGAACCATCACCCGGCTCAACGGATGCCAAGACGATGTGAAGGTTTTAAGACACGTGACGCACAGACAGGGCGCTGCAACAAGTGCGTCGCTGGAGCGTTTCCCTTCTTAAGATGCCGCAGTTACTAACATGGAACAGGTACTCATGAAAACGGCTACGCTATCGCCTCCGGTGGCGGTGCCACATTCGTCTCCGCCGGCAGCGATTTTTCCCCACACGCCGGAAAATCATCCCCGCCGGTGGATCAGTTATGCCCTGCTGGTCATTTTAGTTGGGCTTGTTGCCTGGGCCATTGCCGGGTTTCATCAGCCGGCCAATTCCGGCGTTGATCAGAATGGCTACATGACCACGGCACGCATGTTGGTGGAATATCATCGGCTTTATTTTAAGCCGCACAATCCTTTCCAGTTTGTCGGCCACATGATGATTCAGACTCCGGATGGCCGAATTTATGCCAAGTATCCGCCGGGTATGGGGGTGCTTGGGGCATTGGCGTGGATGATCGGCGGCGGACCAGGTGCGATGTACCTGGTGGATCCGGTTTGCACGGTGCTGGCATGCCTGCTGAGCTTTTTTATTTTTCGGCGCATGCTGGGTAATTTCCTTGCACTGATGGGCGTGATATGGCTGGCCTGCAATCCGGTAACACTTACCTACGCCAACGATGCCAATTCGCACGGTGCAGCCCTGTTTTTTACGGTGCTTGGATTTTGGAACCTGCTGGCCTGGTGGGAAAAGGGCAGCGTGTGGCGAGGCATGTTGGCGGGTTTGGCGCTGGGGTTTTGTTGTTGGATCCGCTACACGGAATTTTTATGGGTGGTGCCGCTGATCTTCGTTGTAGCCCTGCAATGGTGGTCGGCCAGACGTCCGTCGTGGGAATGCATGGTGGTTTTGGCGGCATTTTGCATTCCCGTGGCTATTCTGGCGGGTATTCAATGGGTCGCGTTTGGCGAGCCTTGGCGCACCGGATACGCTTTTTGCAAAGAACAAACTGGTTTTAGCTGGAAATACTTTATCGGTAATCCCGGCGGTATTCATCCCCGGCAGGGCAACTGGCAAACCGTGTTGGAGCAATTTTCCAACCTGGGTCTTTTTCTGTTGTTTCCTCTGGCGATAGCGGGCTTGGTGCGGCTGTTTTGGGTGCATTGGAAACCGGCGTTGATGTTGGTGCTGTGGGTGGTGCCCAGTGCCACGCTGTACATGTTCTATTACTGGGCACCCACCAACATCAACACCACTGGTTACCTGCGGTTTTTTCTGGATATTTTCCCGGCCCTTATTCTGGCCGCGCTGTGGTTGCTGGATCAGGCCATGGGGCAGGACAAAGTCGCCACCGCCATTACCGTGGGTTTATTGACGTTGTTGGGCAGCGCATACAATTTGTACACCATGGCTCCGCGTCTGCTGGCTCAGAGCGCCCAAAAATTGAATCTGGTGCAGGCGCGGGAAGTAGTCAAGCATGATCTGCCGCCGGATAGCGTGATTTTTGTAGATCAGGGAATCGGTAATTATCTCAACAGCGTGAGCCGCTATCGGCTTTATGCCGCGGAAATGTTTTCGCCCAATTTTTTTAAATGGATGCAAAATGCCACCGAACAAACAGGCCCGCATGGCCTGCAAAAATCCCGTTCAGAGGCATACCTGAAACTGCTGGGCCAGAAAGGTCCCAACGGAAAACTTCATGCCAGGTCTGCGCCGCAACTGCGACTGATGGAACTCCAATTGATTCGCCGGGCGTGGAAGAAGCATCGCACGGTAGTGTTTTTAATGCGCCGACAGATGTTGCCGCAGTTTGTGCCCACCGGCCGCAATTTGAAAGCCATCTTGTTGGCCAGTTGGCAGTCGCCGATGGTTCATCCATGGTTTAATGCGCTCTGGATGAACTGGTTTCAGGGCCACGGCCCGGCCGCTCAGCGCCGCTGGCAGCGTATGCAATGGAATTGGCAGCGCAACAATCAATGGGCGCTGATGGAAATTCTGCCCAGCAAAGGCAACGGGCCGTAAGTCAGGACTACGGCACCCGCGTCTGACTCAACGGTTATAGAATTTGCGGATGCGCAGATTAGACTTAATATTGCGTCAGACCAAACAAGTGCGGGTTGACGCAAGCAGCAGCGACAGGGAAAATAGCCTGCCGATTGGCGGAAATTTCAGAATTATGACACAGATCCGTCCGAATATATTGCTCATTACCAGCGACCAGCAGCATTATGATACTCTGGGAAGAAGTAACGCCCGTATTCACACTCCGCATTTAGACCAGTTGGCTCGCGAGGGTACCAACTTCACCCGGGCGTACTGCAATAATCCGGTATGTTCGCCATCGCGTTCCACCATAATTACGGGCATGTATCCGGCGTGGCACGGCTGCTGGACCATCGGGGTGAAATTGCCGGAGGATGTGCCCACCGTGGGGGCAATTTTTCACAAGCATGGCTACCACACGTCGCTGATCGGCAAGGCTCATTTTCAGCCGTTGCGGTCCGAGCCGGGCAGCGAATCTATTGAATGTCAACCCACGCTGCGAAATCTGGATTTCTGGCGGAATTTTCATGGTCCATGGTACGGTTTTGACCATATCGAAACATGCCGCAACCATGGGGACGAATCGCACGCGGGCGGGCATTATGCGATTTGGCTGGAGGAACACGGCCTGAAAAACTGGGCGGATTATTTTGTCAAAGTGGATCCGGTCAGCGGTCATGGGGCCGGACCTTCCCGGCGCGGGGCGTGGAATCTACCGCAGGAATTACACTATAGCACTTGGACGGCGGAGCGCACAATTGCGGATATGGAGAGATCGGTACGTGCGGGCCGGCCATTTTTTACCTGGGCGAGTTTTCATGATCCACACCCGCCATATCTGGTGCCGCAGCCCTGGGCATCCATGTATGCACCGGCGGATATGCGTCCCGGCGAGTACACGCCAGGTGAGTTTGAAAAAATGCCGCCGCATTTTGGCATGACCCGCGATCCTCAGGCGGACTGGTCGGTGTATGAAGAAGCAGGTGGTAATTGGGTTCATGGATTTCATTCGCATCTGCATCGCCGGGAAGACTTGCAGACGGACATGGCGATTTATTATGGCATGATCAGTTTTATGGATCAGCAGATTGGCCGGATTTTTGCAGCATTGACGCGGCTGGGAGTTGCGGAAAATACCCTGGTGGTGTTTACAACGGATCACGACCATTTTCTGGGGCAGCACGGGTTGATCGCCAAAGGGGCATTTCATTATGAAGATTTGTTACGGGTACCATTTCTCGTCCGCTATCCGGGGCGGATTGCCGCGGGTAGTGAAATATCCGCATTGCAGGGGCTGGTAGATCTGGCACCGACGTTTTTAAGCGCCTGCAATATTGCGGTGCCGGGAGTGATGCAGGGCGTGAACCAATGGCCGGTGTGGACCAACCAGGCCCAGGCTGCCAGAGGCGATGTGGTGGTGGAGTTTCGGCACCAGCCCACGAAGGTGCATTTACGTACCCTGATTACGGATCGGTATAAGGTAACAGTGTATCGCGATCATACGTATGGTGAATTATTTGACCTGATGGCAGATCCCGGCGAGATTCACAATCGCTGGGATGACCCGGCATACGCCGGCGTAAAGGCCGAACTATTTCAACGGTTTATAAACGCCGAACTGGTGCGTGAGCCTGCCCGTATGCCGCGGATTGCCGGGGCGTAGCGGTCCGCGGTAAACGAGGGACTCTATACGTGCGTGGGCTGTATCCCGGTGGCGCGACGCAGAATTGGCCAGATGCGGCAGCTTCACGCACGGGATTTTTTCAGAGCAACGCAGTTTTTATAGATGGTCTCAAGCCGCTTCAGGTAGGATTCCGGTTCCAACCCCTGGCTGGCTTTGCGGACCAGATTGGCGAGTTTGGTGCGGTCGGCGTGGGAGTGTTGTAACGCATCTAGGGCCTGTGCCATCGCCTGCACATCAGTGGGTGAACTGACGATAGTGCCGGCGCGATGCCGTTCCACCAGGTCAAAGCATCCCAGGAAACGGGTACTGATCACGGGCAAACCATGGGCCATTGCTTCTAATGCCACAAGTCCGAAACTTTCATAAAAGGTGGGAAAAAGCAGGGCATCGGCACTGGCATAAGCCCGGCTCATTTCGCGGGTGGGTCCAACGAAGATAACACGGTCCGCCAGGCCCAAGGATTGAGCCAGACGCAGGTATTCGCGTGTTTTACCCAAGCCGACGACCAGCAGTTTCCATGGATCACGGGTCAGGGTCAGAGTGCGAATAGCCCACGTGAGACCTTTGCGGCGAAAATCGTGGCCGGCAAACAGGGCCACGCGATCCTGCGGTGCCAGGTTGTAATGACTGCGGAACCAATCGCGATATTCCTGCAACGTGGATGAAGAGGGCGCGGGTGTCATGAGAGGGTTGTCCAGGCGAATAAGACGGTCGCGATGCACATGGTAATGCCGCTGAAAGTCCGCCATCATGGTTGCACCCAGACATAAAATCTGCCGGGCACCGCCATGTTGCGGACCGGCTAAAGCCCGGCGTTCTAATTTCAACAAAGTCTGCTGCTTATCGGAAAATTGCAGCATCCAGCGCTTGAGTATGGCTTGACGAATGGTTTCCCGGCTGGCCACGGCCTGTTCGTGAATACTCGCGTAAACGCCGGCGTGAGGATGATACAAGTCTCCGGGACAGGCTACGGTCATGGAGTGGATGATATCGGGGGCGTTTCTGTTGCACCATGCGGCGGCACGACGGCCGAACATCCGGAACCCCAGTCCGGTGCGAAGTTTAAGGCCACGCAGCCGGTGGACGCGTACGCCGGCTGGAGGATCAGGCAGAGCCGTTGCATGGGATTGCCTGGACCGCTCGGCATCATGCGATGCCCCGTGGCTGGCGGCATGATAGCGGTTAAGCCGGGGGGTGTGGTCGTGGCAAAGCACGGCAACATCATGGCCCGCGGCGGCTAATTGTCCGCTAAGCCACACGGTCATGGCTTCGGCACCACCGCGGGTTGCGTCAAAATGTTCGATGATCAGGGCAATTTTCATCTTTTGGCGACCTCCCACTGGCCCAGCAGTGCGGCATGTACCATCGGCACGGTAAGGCGGTTCATGCACCGATGATCTATCGGACAGCGTTTGCGCTGGCAGGGACCGCAGGGAACGGGTAGATGAAGCTGGATTTCCTTATCATAAAATACATCAGCCCAGCGCGGGTCGGTCGGGCCGAAAAGAGAAACCAAAGGTGTATTCAAGGCGGCTGCGAAATGACGCGGTCCGGTGTCATTGCACAACATAACTGCAGCACGGCGCACAATTTCCTTTAGCGATCCTAAGGCTATACCTTGACCATCGTTGGCCAGAGATAACGGGACAACGGGCTGGTGCAATGGCGCAAGATGAGGAGAAAAAAAACGGCTTGCGGCGGTGGCGGTCCGTTTAAGCAGGGCATCTACGATGGGTTGTTCTGCAGGTGCGGCGGCGATGAGGACGCGGGCATTGAAAGGCCCCCCAGGATCGATAATGGCAGCGGTAATTTGGGCAAAATTTTCGATGGGCCAGCATTTGGAACTGCCGAAACTGGCTCCCGGCACGAGTACCACAAACGGCTGGCCGTCGGCGATCGCCATCTGGGACAGCGCATCCAAGGCCTGTTGGCTTTCAGTCGGGGTGATTCCGAGAATCATTTGTCGCTGGTTGTAGTGTGATCCTAAATAATGGGCCAGGGCCATGTAATAGTCGATGGCGGGGGTCGGTTGAAAGTTATGCCAGCGGGCGGCGAAGCGCTCGATGCTGCTCATACGTGCAGTGGTGGTGGTAACAGACCCATTGGGTTGTTGCATGGTGAAAATCCATTGGCCGGGCTGGTCGGAATCCGGTGTTACGGCCAGCACTTCGCTTTGGGCTGCGATGGGGGTGCCATGACGTTTTTCGGCGGCGATGTATTCGATGGCCTTGTTTCTAGCCCATTGAAGCTGCGTTTCATCATCCGACCGGCGGATGGGGCGCAGAAAATCCGTGAGCAAAAAGCGTCGTCCATCGCGGGCGTAACCAAGGCGGTTGGGAATGCCGGCGCGATGGGCGATCATGGCCGTCCGGAAATTATTCGGGAGTAAAACCGCCAGATCGAATTTTGCTTTGGCCAGGTGCGACACCGTGGCGGCGGCATCAATGGAGGTGCCGTCTTCAGAGATCGAATATTCCATTGCCTGGTCAATGACGGGCAAGCCGGAAAGAACGGTTTGGGCCAGACGTCCGCCGATGGCGGAAATATGGGCTTGTGGATACAGGATTCGCAATGCTTTGAGGAATGGGGTGGCCATGACCGCATCTCCCAGCGGGTTGGGCATAAAAACTAAAATACGCTGGGCAGGAATGGAACGACCAAGACTCATGGCTTGATTGTCGCTGAAGTGTGAGGCAACGGCAAATGGGAAGGTGATAAGGAACCGCGCAAAAATAAATTCGTGTTTTACGACGCAGAAATTTTGGCCGCCAGCGA
>JAJZNX010000076.1 GCA_021852275.1 Planctomycetota bacterium
CTTTTTTCTATTGTCCTGCGTCCGGTTTCTGGGGACCGGAAAATCCTGGCTTGGGATCCTACCTGCCGCACTGGGATTCCACCTGGCAGCCCGGCCTGGTGGCCGCAGCGCAAATAAATAACCTCATTCCATGGTACATGGTCTATTTTACGTACTGTTACTGGGTTGGGCGTCCACAGGCGGATGGCTGGTCCGGCAGCACCAGCGAATCAATCACCAATCCCTGGACCAACGAAACCTCCACCATAAACTTCGTTGATCCGCAGCGGGCGTTTACACAGCGGGGGCTGAATAATCCCGGAAGTATCATGGGCAGCGATCTGACGGTCAGCGATCAGGGATCGTTCGAGCTGAATGTGACGGATCCACAGTATCCGCCATGGTCCAATCACATGGACGGTGCCGCAGCCGCGGGATCGAATATCCTCTTCGCCGACGGTTCGGTTGAATGGAAAAACCCCGCACACCTGTACTGTGACTATGTCGAAAACTCAGAAGATTTCTGGCAATAAAATCCGCCGAAGCGCGGCCGCGAACCCCTGCGATTTTGTGGTCCCAGGCGGCGGAAAAATTGGTCCAACAACTCTCGGACCCGTGCAGGCCGGGAGCCGGGAATGGTTATCACAAAGGTTGCGCCGATGTTTAATCCATCAAGCGATCATCCGCAGTGCGGAGCGGTACTGTTGTTGTTCCGGCGTACAGTCATGGGCGCGGTGATCGTAAATCTTGTATGGTTGTCCGCATTGTCACAGGTACGTGCTGCTGGAATCCCCACCGGGCTTGCTCCGGTTCATCTGCGGGTGCAATATAAGCGCAATCCTATCGGTATTTGCGCTGTGCATCCACAGTTGACATGGATGCCGCCGCAGGAATACACATTTATTCGTGAGGCTGATGATCAAATTGAGGTGGCTCGTTCGGCGGCCGGCCTGGTGCAATCGCGAAACCTGCTATGGAATTCCGGCCAATGCGAGTATACGTCTGACTGGATACCCCGTTACCACGGACCGGCGCTCGACTCGTTCACACGTTATTACTGGCGGGTGCGGGTCTGGAACGGCAATGGCCGGGTTTCGCCATGGAGCAAACCCGCTGAATGGATGACCGGGCCGCTGCATCCATCCGACTGGCGCGGAGAGTGGATTACCTACACGCACCAGATAGCCAACCGTATCTACCGGAATCCACCCGGGCCGTCCTTTGTCCATTCATCCTGGATTCTCACGCCCGGCTCGGGCCATGGTCAATCCATATCGCCCGGGTTTTACACGCTGTACCGCCGATTCACACTGCCGACACGGGTAAAATTGGTTCACGCTGTTCTGATATGTGCTGCGGATGATGAGGCCCGCGTGGCCGTGAATGGATCCGTGCTGGGAGGATTTAGCTCCAGGTTTGATCATCCAGGATCATTTAATATCACTGCGCAGCTCCGGCCGGGCGTGAATCGCCTGGCGGTTTTAGTAAAAAATCTGGGCGACACCCCGAATCCCTGTGGCTTGCTGGCAGCGCTGCGGGTACGTTTTTCCAACGGCCGGACATTCAACATGACTACCGACGCGCGCTGGCGGGCCGTGGCCGGCAAGCCGGTGGATTGGCGTTCAGGAATTCCACCGGCAACCGCCGGCTCCGCCCATATCGTGGCCCGCTACGGGCAGGGGCCGTGGGGGCGGCCCAGGCCGCCGGGGCAGGCCGCGCTGTGGCTGCAGAAGTCTCCGAGTCCGATTTTCCGTAAAATTTTTATTATTCATGGCGCGGTTTCGCATGCTTACGCATACATATCCGGATTGGGCTTTTATGTTCTGCGGATCAACGGTCGCCGCGTCAGCCGGGATGTGCTGGTTCCCGGTTTTGTTGATTACCGGAAACAGGTTCCGTTTTTAACATACACTCTCAGCAAGTATCTCAAGTCCGGCAAAAACATTATTACTATTTCCCTGGGTAACGGCTGGTTTAACGAATGCGAGGCTGATATCTGGAATTTTAACCGCGCTCCGTGGCGCGCCACTCCCCGAGTTCTGATGAATATGCTTATTGAAAAAGCGAATGGTTCCAGGCAATGGCTGGCCACCAATGCGGGCTGGCAGGCGGCGGATGGCCCGCGGCTGGTGGATGGCGTGCGTACCGGCGAGGTGTACGATGCCAAACTGCGGATCAAGGGGTGGAACAGGGCCTCTTTTGCGGGAAGTTCCCTCGCGCCGGCCCGGACGGCCCGTGCGCCGCGCGGCCGAATGACAGCCTGGCAAATGCCCCCCTGCCGGGTGCGGCGGGTTTTCAAGCCCGTGTCCGTAACCGAATTGCCGGGACACACGCTGGTGGTAAAGTTTCCCGATAATATTGCCGGGTGGGTGACGCTGACCGCCGATGGCACCGCCGGACGACCCATTGTGCTCAAATATGGCGAGCGGCTGAAGGCGGATGGTCTGGTCAGCCAAAATTCCATCAAGGGGTTTGTTTTCACCGGGGCGTTTCAGACGGATACTTACATACCCGCCGACACCGCAAGGTTTACATGGCATCCGGAGTTTACCTACCATGGTTTTCAATACGTACAGATCAGGGGGCTGACCGGACGCTCCGCGCTCATACGAATTCGGGCGGATGCCATTAGCGCCGCGTTCAATAAAATCGGCTCGTTCGCCTGCGCCAATCCTCTGCTCAATAACATAGCCCGCATTACCGACCGCACCTACCGCAATAACTTCCTGAGTTTTCCAACCGATTGTCCAACCCGCGAAAAATGCGGATGGACCGGGGATGGCTGGTTGGCCGCGGCGCAGGGCCTGTGCGTTTTTCATAACACTTTGGGCTACATGCAATGGCTCAATGACTTCGCCGATTGGCAGCAGCCGGATGGGAATCTTTATTGCATCATCCCCAACAGCAACGGTTGGGGCGGCGGCAATCTGCCGGATTGGGATAGTGCGTATATTATCGTCAACTGGTATCTCTACCTGTACGACGGTGACGCCGCAGTGCTTGCGGAGCATTATGCCGGCATGAAGCGTTATTTTGATTATATTTCTTCAACCGTCTCCCACAACATCATGTCGGCCGGCCAGGGCGACTGGGCTTCGCCGTCCGCCAGGCCGCCGCCTGTTCCCGTTACTTCGACCGCGATTTATTACGAAGATGCTGTCCTGCTGACACGGATCAGTCGTGTGTTGGGCCACCGTGGGCAGGCGGCTTTTTTTTCGCACAAGGCCGCGGCTATCCGGCGGGCGTTTAACCGCGCCTTTTATCGCGGGCACGGCGTATACAGCAATGGCGGCCAAACGGCCCAGGCGGTCGCTCTTTACTACCACCTGGTTCAGAAGTCAAACCGTGCGGCCGCCTTGCGCCGGCTGGTGGCCGACGTGCGGACGGATCGCGGCCATTTGGATGTGGGCGTGCTGGGTTCCAAAGCGATTTTTCGGGCCTTGGCGGAGAATGGTCGACAGAATATGGCCTGCGCGATGCTCACCAAAACCACGTATCCCAGTTACGGCTTCTGGATTCGCCATGGTGCCACCACGCTCTGGGAAAACTGGAGCGCCACGCCCGGCTCCATGGATCATATCATGTTCGGAGATGTGAATGGTTGGTTTTACAATGATCTGGTGGGCATCAAGCCGATGGCCGCGGATCCGGGCTGGGGAACAATTCTATTTCATCCGCGGCCGGTACGGACCCTGGGCTGGGCGCGAGCTTCGGTCCTGAGCCGGTTCGGCCGCATATCCGCCGGGTGGATGTGGAAAGGCCCACGATTGCTTATAAGACTTGTTATTCCTCCGGGCAGCGCTGGCCAAGTGGTGCTGCCGACATCGCGAAACGCGGTGGTCAGTTGCAACGGCAAACCGTTGGCTGAAGTGACAGGGCCTTGGTTAAAGCTTACCGCCAGTGGCGACAAGGAGTTGAGCCTACCGCCGGGGAAGTATCATTTTGCATACCTACCAAGCGGCTCAAGGAAACTGAAGTGAGGATGAAGGGAATTTTCCTGCGGCGCAATGGTTGCCAATTGATTAGGGGCGATCCACACGCTGCTGGCGAACGATCTGATAGAGGTTATCACATTTTCCATTGGAGATAAGTATGGGGTTGTTTTCTGAACATCGCAATCTTCAGCGACGGAATTTTATAAAAGTCATTGGGGCCGCAGCCGCCTCCGCCGCGATTACCCGAACATGTGGGGTCGCCGTTGCGGGCCTCGGCGGCCGACGGATTGATTCCGTTGTGGCCCTCATGAAAGGCGCGGCAGGGCGTCGTCTGGCGGTATGTTCCGGCATTACCGCGGTGCGGCCCATCATCGGAACCGGCTGGCATGGCCACACTTTTCCCGGTGCCGTTGCCCCGTTCGGCCTGGTGCAGTTAAGCCCTGATTCGGCGGGCAATCACAGTGCCGATCCGTACTACGGATGGGATCATTGTCCGGGCTATCACTATCCGGACAATACTATTTTGGGCTTCAGCCATACGCACCTGCAGGGCACCGGGGCCAAAGACCTGGGGGATATCCTGCTGATGCCGGTCATTGAGGGGGTGAACTGGTATTGGAATGCCCAGGCTCCGGGGCGGCAGCATGAGGCGCAGCTCGAAGCGATAGGACCGCATTCCGGTTGGGTCGCACGCGGCCCGGGCCATGGTTATGCTTCGCGTTTTTCCCATGCGGATGAGGTGGCGCGGGCGGGCTACTACAGCGTGTATCTGCAATCCCTGCGGGTGAAGGCGGAATTGACGGCAACAACCCGCTGCGGTATGCACCGGTATACCTATCCCGTGCTGCCGACCGGAACACGTCGGGGTGTAATTCTGGATCTGGTCCATGGCCTGGGGTGCAGTGTTTATCATGCCGAGCTCCATATTGAAAGTTCCACCCGAATCAGCGGCAGGCGGTATACGCACGGCTGGGCGGCGGATAAACAGGTTTATTTCGTGATGGAATTCTCGCGGCCGTTCACGGGACTGCAGGTGCTGGTGGATGGAAAAATAATACATGCCCGCAGCGGAAGATTCACCGGAACTCAGATCAAAGCGATCTTTGAAGATTCTCCGGTGAACAAACCGCTGGTGGTTCGCGTGGGCATTTCCTGCACCGGTATTGAAGGGGCGAAAAAGAATTTGGAGCAGGAAATTACCACCTGGAATTTTGACGCCGTCCGCCGACGGGCCGGGCAGGTCTGGGGTCAGACTCTGGCGGTTATCGACGCCAAGCTCCCCAATCAAGCCATGACCGAGACGTTCTATACCGGACTTTATCACGCCGCGGTTGCTCCGGCCACCTTTAACGATGTGGATGGAACCTATCGTGGCGAAGATCGCAGGAATCATAAAAATCCGGGGTTCACCAATTACACCACCCTGTCCATCTGGGATATTTATCGCGGTCAATTTCCGTTGATGATGCTGACCCAGCCCGCACGTATCGATGATGTCATCAACACCTTGCTGGCCGATTACCGCCAACTCAAGCAGCATTCGCTGCCGGTATGGCCGCTGTGGGGTAACGAAACCTGGTGCATGACCGGATTTCATGTGGTGGGTATGATTCTGGGGGCCTATGTCCGCGGGTTCCGCGGTTTTGACGTTGCTGCGGTGTATGCGGCCATGCGCGATACCGCGCTGGTGGGAGCCACCGCCAACAACAACCGGAAACTGCAGGCGGAATTCCGGCATTATGGGTATGTGCCCACCGGCCCCGGGAAGCAATCCGTTTCCCACACGCTGGACTTCGCCTACGACTATTGGTGCGTGGGTGCAATGGCGGAGTTGCTGGACAAACATGATGACGCCAAAATGTTTTACCGGTTGGCTAAGAACTATAAAAACCTCTTTGATCCCGCGACCGGATTTATGCGGGGTAAAACGGCCGATGGAAAATGGCGCGAGCCGTTCCGTCCGGATCAGGATTACACGCAGGATTACACCGAATCCGACGCCTGGCAGGCCACGTTCAATGTGATGCAGGATGTACAAGGCCTCATTGACCTCTACGGCGGAGATGAACCGTTTACAGCCAAACTTGACGCGTTCTTTACCGCCCCGTCAAAAGTGTACACCGCCCCGCCGGACATCAGTGGCATGGTCGGTCAGGATGCGCAGGGCAATGAGCCAAGCAACCACATCCCCTATCTTTATCCATTTGCCGGTGCCGCCTGGAAAACCCAGTATTGGGTGCGCAAGGTCATGAATTTATATAACAACACGCCCAACGGCATTCCGGGCAATGACGATTGCGGCCAGCTTTCCAGTTGGTTGGTCTGGGCGGCTCTGGGGTTTTATCCGGTGAACGCGGCGACGGGCGTTTATGTCCTGGGCAGCCCGGTCGTCGATCGCGCGATCATTGATAACCCACAGGCCAAAACCGCCTTTACCATTGCCACCGATCACAACAGTCCGGAAAATTGTTACATTGAGCAGGTGAAACTCAATGGTCGACGGTTGGAACGGTCATGGATCACGCAGCAGGAAATTGTCCGTGGCGGCGATCTGGTATTTCGGATGGCGGCCAGGCCCAACAAGGGTTGGGCCGGCGAACCGTGGAACCGTCCGCCGTCCGGATTGGTCCGCTGATTCCGTGGAAGACGTCAATTACGATACGTTCAATGTATACATGTTGAAAGGTTTATATGGACATTCAAAATTCGGCCGCTTCATTGCAGAATTCTGCCGGCTCCGCCGGCTTGCGGGCGGTTGTGTTCGCCGCGTTCACCGCCTCTTTGGCCGGACTGCTGTTCGGCTACGATACGGGAGTCGCTTCCGGTATTCAGGGGTATTTGCAGCAGTATTTTCATCTCACCGCCGGCTGGCTCGGCTTTGCCATCGCCTGCCTTGATCTGGGCTGTATTGCCGGGGCCTTATTCGCCGGCACTCTGGCGGATCGTTTTGGGCGGAAAAAAATCTTAATTCTTTGCGCCCTGCTCTTCACCGCCTCCGGCATAATCTCCGCCATTCCGCGGGATTTGACGGAGTTGGTGTGTGCGCGAATTCTGGGCGGCTTGGCCATCGGGGCCTCATCCATGATCGCCCCCGTCTACATTGCGGAAATTGCCCCGGAAAAACATCGCGGACGACTGGGGTCGCTCTTTCAACTGGGCATTGTCGTGGGCATTGCCGTTGTGTACTGGGTGAATTATTTGATTTTGCAATACGGCAACTCTACCCATACCACCGCTGCCGTTACCCATTGGAACCTTGATTATGGCTGGCGCTGGATGCTGGGCTCGGAAACGCTTCCGGCGCTGCTGTTTCTGCTGCTGCTCACCCGGATCAAGGAAAGTCCGCGCTGGCTGATTTTGCATAATCGTCAAGCGGATGCGCGATCGATTTTGACCCGCTTCTTCGGCAGCGCCAAAGCCGAGTTGGAAATCGCCGCCGTCTGCAAAGTCGCCGGTGAAGAAACCGGGCGACTGCGCGAATTGTTCACCAGACATTACCGGC
Organism: Planctomycetota bacterium; assembly: GCA_021852275.1. Lineage (GTDB taxonomy): Bacteria > Planctomycetota > Phycisphaerae > WQYP01 > WQYP01 > JABEVA01. Next base: position 7,417 of record JAJZNX010000076.1, read on the forward strand.
TGCCATTGCTTATTGCCCTGTTTTTGGCGGTGTTTTCCCAATTCAGCGGCATTAACTCCATCATTTACTATGCTCCGCGGGTATTTGGAGCCGCCGGAATGAAAACCACCAATGCCTTTGGTTCCACCGCTTTGGTGGGAATGGTGAATCTGCTCTTCACCTTCATCGCCGTCGGTTTTGTCGATCGGGCGGGACGTAAGCTGCTTTTGGCCATCGGCACGGCCATTCAGGCAGTGGCGCTGACATGCGTAGGATTGGTCTTTGCACTGGCCGTCAAGGAACCCGCGATTCGGGTGGCAGGTCACACCACATTTCAGGGCAACCTTTCCCCGGCGGCGTTTGCCGCGGCAGCCCGGGCGGCGCATGCCGCGGTTAAAATGGTCCCGCATTTTTCCTCTACCCAGGTCACCATGCTGCTGGTAAGCGTGCTGGTGTTTATTGCGGCATTCGCCATGGCCATGGGACCGATGCCATGGATTATTATTTCGGAAATCTTTCCGGCACGCATTCGCGGCCGGGCGGCGTCGCTGGCGGTATTAACTCTTTGGGCGGCCATTTTTGTGGTGGCGCAGACCTTTCCGGTTTTGAAAAGCGAACTCGGATTAATGGCCACGTATTTCATTTACGCCGGTTGTTCCGCTATCAGCTTTTTGTTTGCCGCCTTGGTGCTTCCGGAAACCAAGGGTCGCACGCTGGAGGAAATCGAGACCCACTGGCGGCACCGCTCTACGGCAAATCAAACGCAATCGATCGCGGGGTGAAGCCATTGAGGAGTCTGGCTGTAGTTGCCTGGTTATAAATTTTTGCTTAATTTGTCGAATTTTAAATATCATTGTTGATATAATAACTATTTGATGCCGGCAGGTCCGGCTGCGTAAATTCCGTATAAATGGCGGTTTTACTCATTATTATAGGCACATCGGTGCGGTCAAATCATCGCCGAAACAGCCCTGGAAAAATTTTATTTTTCCGCTTGCAATGCCGTTGTCGTTCTGTTATGATATGGCTTATCGAGTGTTGCAGGGTTGTGTTGATCCTGCGGCAGAGTTTCAGGTGTTTTGGGCCACAGGCCCGGAAGGAGTTACAAATGTTTATGGGTAACAGGAAATGCACGGTTGTTTTAATAGCGGCGGCATCAGCGTTGGCGCTGAGTTCGGTGGCGCTACCGTCGGCTACAGCCAATGTAGTTTTGCCTACCTTACCAAGTGGGCTGCTGGTGAATTTCGAATCTGCCAATTACAACGCTTCCACCGGCGTTTGGACCGATACCTCAGGCAACAACAACAATGCGAGCGTTGCCAATGCCGCCAACTACAATCAACTGCCGTCCAACGGTACGCCTACTTTGGTTACCGGAGCCACGCCCAATGGATCGCCTGCGGTTGAATTTACCTTTTCAGCAACCGCACCGGGCACATTCGGCCAGTCGCTTGGACTTACAAACGCGTTGAGCGATACCGGCGGCTTCACCGTTTTTGCATATTTGTTGCCCTCTTCAACGATGAGCACTGTGAACGGCGGATTTGTCGGTGGCCAGAGTGGTGCCCTTGAGTACCGCCTTACGAGTGCCTTTCACCAGGATTTACTTTCGGAGAATTACCTTGATCTTGGTATGTCGAGCACGGCGCTCTCCGATACCTCTTGGAATAGCATAAACGTTACGGTGGGGTCCGCAGGTGGTTATTTTCGGTTGAACGGCGTCGCGGACGGCAACACCACGGCGGCGAGCACCTTTAACCCAATCCAGACGATAGGGGATGGTAATGTAAATGGGAGCGAATACTTCGCGGGTGAGATTGCGGGCCTGCAAATTTACAGCGGCGAGTTGACAGATACGCAGCGTACCACGGTGGAAAATTATTTTACCGATCTTTACGTCAATGCCATTCCCGAGCCGGCCACGTTGGGCTTGATGGGCGTCATGGGCGTGTGCCTTCTGTTGGTGGGCCGTAAACGTAAGCAGGCCTGAATTTATGCCCTTGCAAGCCAGACCAAGCCGTTTTTCACCGGTGCGGCAGGCCTGAGCTATAGGTTTTTACATTGGAGATACTTTGATGAAGTTGTTACGCCGTTTTCCCTTGTTGGCTGCGGCCATTGCTATCGTCGCCTTGGCCGGTTGTCGTGCGCCGCTGGCGGTCAATCGTTCGCTGGTTCCGAAGCGCAGCGCCCTGCAGGATAAAAGCTTGCTGGGCATCTGGCGGCTGCAACACCACACGGGCAAACCGGTGCAACCGATAGTGTTTGTCTATCCCTTGGGCCAAACGAGGTATTTATTTACCTGCTGCAACTTCAAGCCGGCGGCCACCACCGATGGCCACCCAAAACTCCAGGGAATGCTTACCGGGACATTTATCGGCAGCTTAACGAGAATTCACGGTCGGCTGTGGATGAGTTGCCGCTCCATGGATCCACGTTTGATTTATTCACCCGCCATGGCCGCGTGGTGGAAAAAACATGCCCCGGCCGGACAACCCGCGAAATATGCGGCGGGACTGAAAAAATTGGGGTTGGTATCGGCACGCACCACCGGAATGGCTCGCATCTTTTACCTGATCGAGCTGCGAAAGGTTTCGCCCAATCGGCTGGAGGTGTACGCGCTGCTGGTGCCCCAAAACGGTCATCATGCGCCTTTTACTGTACCCACGGGCATCCTCCATAGCCGGAAAAAACTCCGGGCTTTTCTCAATTCGCATACGCTGGCTCATTTGCTTCCTAAGCAGCCGTTGGTATTGGATCGCCTGTCATGGGCGCAGGCTGGGCCTTACATGCCGGTGCAATAAGGAACATCCTGATGTTCAAGCCGTGTTCGGTCCCGGGCGGGCAGACCAATGAGTGCGGCCATCATTTGTGGCAAACGCCCTGCCGCGGACACCCCATAGCCGGCGGGGCCCCTCCCGCCGTGGCGAAAATCAACGGAGCAATCGCATACTGGTCACATCATTGATCAAACAAAACGCCACATCGCGCATTCTCCGGTTGGGTCCCTCTAACCGCGGCATTGTGGTGCGGCCATCTTGGCTGCCCCTCTCCCGCCACGGCCGCAATTGCCGTGGCCCGCAGCGATGGGGACATCGCCGACTACGGCGAACATCAAATCCCCGCCATCCCCACTATTCCCCAGCCCGGCCGTTACTTGGCCGGGCGCAATGTGCTATCGCCGTGCTAAAAAAAGACCGGGCTTTGTTGGGCGTGGTGGTGGGCGTTGGGCGGAGAACCGCCGGGCGTATACCCGGCGGCTCGTTGTGGGTGTTCGCTCGCTGACTGCTGTTTGTTGACCTTGCAGCGACACTCGTGATTTAAATGCCCCAAATTATAGCCGCACCCCTGACGATGACGGCTACCGGGTCCCGGCGATTTATCCCCGCTCGCGGCCCCCGGATCCATCATACCGTATCCGCCGACCTGAACGCAGGCTGCAGTACAGACAGACCAGCGCGGCCAGCACCACAGCATAGGCAATGCCGGGTTCGGCCGATTGAATCAACGCCAGCCAATGCGGCTTAAAATTGTTAAATTCGAGCTGAACGGTAAACGTCATAAAAAAGCTCAGCACAGTAAGCAGCAGCCCCAGCAACACCAGTCCCGCGTCAAACGCCACCGCCACCGAGACCAGCATGGCGGATCCCCAAAGCAGATACCGTTCAAACATGCAGGGGGCGAAAGCAAAAAACGTTATCCATGGCGTAACCATGGCCAGCAGAAACCGGGGGTTGTTGCGACGATGATGACGTGCGGCCGCCCAGGCGCAAATCAGCATGGTGAAGGCGACCATGGCAATCAACAGGATACGCATATTCACCGTGTAGACCACCGGCCAATGCAGGGTGAACACTTTTTCGGTCAGCCCCCAGTGGAAGTTATCCTGCAGGATCAGGCCAAGGCCGTCGGCATTGGGTAATGAAAGCATCTTGGTATGGCGGACGCTGGTACCAAAGAGGAAGCCGGTCTTGAGCCACATCCAATGAACCGGCATGGATAAAGCAATGACTGCCAAGGCTGATGTCACGCTGGTGACCAGAAAAAGCCATGCCCGACGAGGCCGAAACAGCCACGGACCCGCCGACAACCAGGCCGCCAGCGCCAGAGCCGTCCAAGGTGGGCCGTGTGCCGTGTGATTCCACCATGGCCACAAAGCCAGAGGAATTGCAGGCAGGGCCAAAAGGACGACGTAAAACCATCGCACATGGCGGCGCAGCACAACCCCCACGGCTCCGGCCAATCCCGCAATCAGCACACCGGCCAGGTAGTACCAATCCGCCGGACCGGCAAAAAGCCATAACGCATTGCACAGCCCCGCTGCCATCATAAAGCCGACAATGTATTCCCATGCAGGAAGAAAAAGGCCCTCAAATATCGGCCACAAGATGAACATCGCCGCGCAGAAAAGTTCCTGCCCTTTGAGCAGTGAGCCGATGGCGACAACGACCCCGGCAAGAAAAAAAAGGTCCACGCTCGCCAGGTAAAGACCCGCGATGTAAAACGGGATCACCCAGACGTCATACTGCACCCAGGTATGGGCGGATTGAATCACATTGGGATTAAACCAGAAGAGGCTTGCCGCAAGCACTCCGAGTATCCAAGGTTTCCACGAGCTGGGTGGGCTGGCGATGGGCTGAACCAGGGGAACAGCGGCGTCCGGGCTACGGCGAAAAATAAAATCCCTTATTTTCCGTCGGACGGGCGGCGGTCGGTTTTGGCGTATTACCCAATGCCGCACCAGCAAAAATATGCCGATAAATCCACATAGTTCCAGCGCGGTGTTCAGCCAAAGCAGGGGTATCATATAACGCGGTCGCCACACGGTGGCGTATGGATGTATGTCGCGCTCCAGCCAGACCCAAAGCCCGGCCACCGCGATCCGCCACGTTGGATAGTCCAGCCGGTAGCCCGTAGGACTTCTGGGCAACACACGAGCTCGCCGGTACACGTCGGCCAGACGGTGCAAAAATATGGGCAGGGTCGTGCCGGCGGTTCCCGGCCGGTTCAGGGTGCGTATCCAATTATGCCTGGTGTTCTTCATGGTGAAAGAACCCCAGTCCCAGATATTTCGCATATCCGGCGTATAGTGAACCGGTGTGCTCCATTGAAATATCCACACCCGCAGAACCACGCCGGAAATAATAATCCCTATTACAAGGCTGATTGCCGCGAGAGACAGCGGCAGGTTCGGCGCGCGGAACTTTTTCATTCGTCGGAATAAGGCTGATTGCGCTGCCGACCTCGACATACCCGCATGGTTCTCATCTTGCTGGTGGGGCATTTGATAGAACCCTAAAATTGGTCTCAAGTTTACCTGCGTCAAATTGAAGCGCGGACCACAGAAACGCTACACTGGAACAACGCCAACCTTCCGCATATTATTGCCAAGCTGGCTTGATAGAAAACATAATAACTTAAATAACAACTTTATCATAACATCCTATAATCCGTTTTTACGAACAATGCAACAAAATGATTGGAATACTCGTTATACTTATGTCACCGAGCTTCCACATGTGCCCTTGGTGGTTGACGCCAATCGTAGCCTGTGTTGATCAGGGAATAAACTCAATCGGAAAGGTGAATGCTATGAAGAGTCCACGAGGTGTCACACTTAATGTAGATGTATCTTCTTCGTTCTTATGTCCACGGTGGGCATCTAAACTTGATATCTTGGCCGAGACAGCACAAAAACGTGGCGGCCGCGCCACACCATTGCATAACTACGAATGTCCACATACCAGCCGCTTCCGCCGATCCCAGCACGGTTTTACTCTGGTGGAACTTTTGGTGGTTATCTCCATCATCGCCCTGCTAATTTCGCTGTTGCTGCCCGCTCTGGCCTCGGCGCGGCAAAATGCTCAGCAGGTTGTTTGCGCCAGCAATATGCGCGAATTGGGCCAGGCCCTGCAAGAATATTTTGTTACGGATAATGGATTTTTCCCGCTGAACGGACTGCTGTTTCCGCATAGAGCCAGCTTTCCGCCGTACAGCAATGCCACGTCCGGCGTCGACGCCCAGACCGCCGCCTTCTGGAACAACCAGCAGGATTGGCGCCTGCAGGCGGGCGTTCTCTACAATCAACTCAATGGCTCGTTGGCCCAGATGAGTACCGCCGCTCCCTATACCATTTCTCCTGCGTCCACAACGCCTGCCCCCGGTAGCCCACCACCACTTAATCCGCGTTATGCCAAGGTTTTTATGTGCCCCGCGGACATGGGCAATCGCAGTTCATCCACCGCCTTGACCATGGGGCCAAGTGCCCTTCCTGGTTGCGGCGAAATCAACGTAGGGCCGGCCGCCATGGGTGGTTATTGGAGCTATACTACTAATTCTCTGATCAACTCACAGTCGATCACGCTCGCAACTATTTATCCGCCTGCATCCCCCGGTGGCGATCCTTCCACCCCATGGAGCTATCCGCTGCGGGCCGCCGCCGTTCAAAACAACGAGTTTGCTGTATTTATTGAAGAATCAGCGTTGCTTTCCCCTTTTAATGACGAAGTATTGGATCCTCCCGCATTTAACTTAGGAGATCATTTAAGCTCCCGCCACAATGGCCAAGGCAACGTATGTTTCCTTAATGGGAGCGTGCAAAGCGTTCCCGCGGTGGAATTTAACAACGCCCCGACAGCGACGGGTACGGGCACATATTCCCTTGAGTCTGCCATGCAATACCCGATTACCCGTTGGTTTATTCCGGTCCTGCCGTGAAGATTTTTTGTGCTCATTCATGGCCGGCAGTGGTGCTGTGTTCTGTTTCAGTCGGAAATGGAGAAACGGCTCATCGGCAATCAATCCCTCGCTACCAGATCCGTATCAAAAAAAACATTTCCGCAGTGATATGCGCGCCGCTGGCATTAACGATGAGGCCCTGTGCTTCCATAGCCTGCGTCATAGCTTTTGCACGATGGTAGTTAAGAGCGGTTGCGGCTTGAAAGCTGCTCAACAGCTTATGCGGCATTCTGACGTGGAACTAACCGCAAAGGTTTATACGCACCTTGGCATTACCGATACGGCCAAGGGGCAGTGTCCAGCCCCCATTTATGACTCCACTTGAACGTATAGGTTTCACACACATTCACATTACTTTAATAGTATAACATTTCTACGTACACGTATATTGCGGAATCCCGGGATCGGTCTTGCCAGGACTGCGCCGCGACCGGAGGGAGCAGAGTGGCAAGGCCGGGTGGGGGTTCGGGGGCGGGTGGAAGAACCCGCCCCTGCGTTGCGCATGGCAAACTCATCGGGCGTACGGTATTGCAGACTTGAATGCGGACGTC
>JAJZNX010000007.1 GCA_021852275.1 Planctomycetota bacterium
CATAACCGCCCATCAGGCCTTAAATGGACAGGAGCCTGCAAATACCGCGCCAACGCCCGCTACTCCAGCAGCACCTGATCCGCCCGCAGCACCAGAATCGCTCGCCGATACCACAGAGGCCCTGGCAGAGCCAGGCTCAGGCCATTCTCCAACGGAGGGTACCACCACTGCCGGGCACAACGGGCGAGCCGACGATACAATGCCGCCATGAGCTTTGTCGTGCAGCGATCAGTCACAAGTCCAAAAGTCAAAATCTGCGGCATCACCAGGCCGGCGGATGCCCTGGCCGCCGTGGACGCCGGTGCCAATGCCATTGGCTTGAATTTTTATTCCGGCCCAAGACGTATCAACCTGGCCCAGGCCCGGGTCATTCTGGAGGCCGTGAATCGGCAGGTTCCGGCTGTGGCCTTAATTGATCGCTCGGCCACAGGTGAATATGCTGCAGGTCATTTACATGCCGCTCTGGGCGTGGATTTATTTCAAGTTTACGGCGTCGGCCCCGGCATCGCCGAGCCAATACCTGCCGGGGCGGCGGAATTTTGGCTGGTGGCGCACATGGCTGAACCTGCAGACCTGACGGAGTTGCCCCGGCGCATACGTACTGTGGCATTTCCGGTGGCTGCGGTTTTGCTGGACGCATGTGTGCCAGGGCGGGCTGGTGGAACCGGCACCGCTTTTAACTGGCAGTGGATAGCCACGGCCCGTGCCGCCGGTGAACTGGCGGGCCTGCCTCCACTGGTACTGGCAGGCGGCCTGAATGCCGGCAACGTGGCCGCAGCCATCCACATCGCCCGGCCGGATTGGGTGGATGTATCGGGTGGCGTGGAAAGCGGCTCTCCGGGCATAAAAGATGCCCGGCGCATCGCGGAATTTATAGCTGCGGTTCGCAAGGCTTAAGATGGAACAACGGCATTGGCCGTTGCCCCGGGCAATCTGGCGTGAGGTCGAAATTATGTTTTTCTTTCTGCCTTACCTGGTTGATGTGCCGATGCACCGTTGGCCGATAGCCAATTGGATTCTCATTTTATTTACATGCATCATCAGCATTGGCATGTTTCCGCAGGTGCATCGTTGGGAGCGGCACGCGGCCAGCCACATTCAGTATACCATGCACAACGGCCATCTCGTGGAAACTTACGTTGCCAGCGGCCAGCACCAGCGGATGATCGATTATTTTCTGGAACAACCGGGCAACTTTCAAATCTCGCAACTGGTGGGCAGTCTGTTTTTACATGCGGGATGGATTCACCTGCTGGGCAACATGTTTTTTCTGTGGCTTTTTGGCAATGCCGTGAATGCCAAGCTCGGCCATTGGCAATTTCTGGCCCTGTATTTTTCGGCGGGCATATTCGCAGGGATTGTGTATCTTATTTTTTGGCCCGCAGATTCCGGTGCTTGGCGCTTCGGGCGCTATCATGGGAATCATGGGGGCTTTTTTTATGCTGTATCCGCGGAACGATGTGTGTTGCGCGTGGGGTTTGCTGCTGGCCTATGGGGTAACACGTGTCTCCTGTTACTGGCCGCTGGGGGTCTATTTTTTTCTGGATTTATGGGGCACCCTCAATGGTGGCGGAGCCATCGCCCATATCAGCCACGTCGCGGGGTTCACGTTTGGGGCGGCCGTACTGGGCCTGCTGCTGTGGCGTGGCTTGGTGGAATTACGGGCCAGTGAAGAAAACATGCTGCAAGTACTGCGTTTACAGCCACTCACCCCGCCACCTGCGCGACAGTCCGATCAATAACATGGCCTGCTTACCGCGGTTTTGATAGATTCGTCCGGATTCTGGCGCAGCCGAGGCATGGAAATGGATCCCCCATCTGGTGAATCACGGGCGCGTCCACTACAATCGGCGGTTATGAGTGAACCATTGAAAATAGGTTGTGTGTCTTATCTGAATTCCAAGCCGCTTATAGAGCCGCTGCTGGACAACCCGGCCGTTAAGGTGCACTTTGCCGTGCCCGCGGCGCTGTTGGATCTGATCAGCCGCGGGGAGGTGTGCTGTGCTCTGTTGCCGATGGTGGATTACCAGGCCAGCGATCTGGACCTGCTGCTGCTGCCTGTAGGTGGCATTGCCTGTGACGGCCCCACGCTGACGGTGCGGATATTCTCACGGGTGCCGCCGCAGCGCATCACGCATCTGTATGCCGATACGGACAGCCACACCAGTGTTATTCTGGCGCAGGTGATTTTGCGGGAATTTTATGGGGTGCGGCCAGCGGTGATTCCGCTGGCCGCCGACTCCGGCAATAACCACCATTCAAGCCATGAAAGTGTTTTGCTCATCGGCGATAAAGTTGTGAATGCCGCCCCACCGCCGGGAGAATTTCCGTGGCAGTTGGACCTGGGCCAGCAATGGAAGCAGTTTACCGGTTTGCCGTTCGTGTTTGCGATGTGGATGATGCGTGCCGATATAGACCCCGGCAAGCTGCCGCACCTGCTGCGTGAGGCCCGTGAAAAAGGTACTGCGATGACCGATGAGCTGGTGAATCGCTATGCCCAGCAGCGCCACTGGCCTCGTGATTTAGCGTATGATTACTTCACCACGTACCTGCAATACAGTATTACATCCGCCGCCCGCAACGGCATCGAAACGTTTTATGCCCTGGCCCAGAAGCATGGCTTGCTGGTGAATCGGCGGCCCCTGCGCTATTTTCAAGCGGACTGAGCCGGCCGGAGAGCGGAAATCATAGGTTAACCACAGGGGCGCGGGCCGTGGCCAGCGAGCAGCGAACGGATTTGAGATTTCTGAATTGCAGATGCGCGGGCGCGGGTTGGGTGACGGAAAAGGCTCCCGACATCTTTGATTAAAAATGAAAGCGGCCGGAGGGGAAATCCTCAGACCGCTTTCGGGCCATAATGTCGGAATATGTCTACCAATCGCCATTGCTGGGATCCCGTACCGGAGTCATCACCAGATCAAACGGTGCCTGGTTGGGCAGGGTCATCACCAGCGATTCTGCGCTGCCACCGACAGTCAAGGCATACAGGCAGCCATTGGTCATCGGGGCACCGGGATTGTTATCGTAGCCATAGATATTGTCCTGATCCTGGCCGACATAAGGGTTGTTGGTCCAGGCCACGTGGTCATCGCCATAGCCCACATTTTCGCCTGCCCCATTATGGTTGCCGGAGTTGAAGATGTAGCGGCCGTAGGTGTTGTTGAGGCCCAGGTTGGGCTGCCGCTGCAGGGTACCAGTGGCGGAATTCTGGGCCGGGGCCATGTCTGCCACCAGCGGAATATCGCCGGAGATGGTGTTTTTCCACCAGGCTCCGGGCGTAGTGCCGCTCCAGGGGTAGTCGATGGAATAGCTTTCGCCCTGTCCTACATTAGAAACGTTGCCATGGATCATGCCGAAGTTGGAGTAGTACATGCCACTGGAGGAAAATTGATCCGAGGGCTGGGTGGCCAGAATATCCGAAGGACAGATGAAGCTTTTGGCGCTCATCTGCCCGTTAAGCACCAGCAGCCACATACAAGCCAACGGCGAACCATGCTGGTTGGTGGAATTGTAGTAGCCCGTGGTGACGGCCGCGGCGCTGGTGCTGCCACCCTGCAGCGGGTTGCCCGGGCCATTCTGATAATTCGTGGCCGAGAGTGCCGGCACGCACGGAAAACCCTGCTGCTGATCCTGGGCGTAAATGACCATGGCTTGAATAATTTCCCGCACATTGGCCGAGCAGACCGAACGGTTGGCCAGTTCGCGGGCTTTGGCCAGCGCCGGCAGCAAAATAGCTATCAGCAGGGCTATAATGGAAATTACCACCAGTAATTCAATTAAGGTAAAAGCGGAGGTATCTGCGGACCGTGCGGACAGGTGCGAAGGGCGGCGAATAACATGATAAACCGGCATACGTAGCATATCCCGCTGACACAGATTCCTCGACGCGAATTCGGCGCATATTGCCGAAACCGCAGCGATGGCTTCATCGTCCTTGATGGCCTGATTCCCTCACAGGGCCGCCGCCGTTCCATGGCGTGGCCGCGAAACCGGATGACGGACATGACCGATTTCACTGTCCAAGTTTATCGGCACTTTTATCGAGACACTCCATGGGATTGGCTTTATCGGACATGATTTTTATCGGCTGGCCGACGAGTTAGAAGTTTTCATCATCAGGAGCAGCGTTCACGGCGGTAGTTTCCATCCGGCGGGTGGCGTTGAAACGGGCATGGTCAGCGGTGATGCGGCTGTAACGACCCAGCAGTTCCTTGCGCATTTCCTGGAGTATATCGATGGCAATGCTGGTACCGGCGCGATCTTCCGGTAAGGCGGTGGCCGGCAATTCTGCAGCCGTCTGCATGGCCCGGGCCAACGACCGGTCGATCAGGCGTTTGGCCCGCTGAATATCCGCGGTTCCAGTCAAGCGGGAATCAAACCGCTTATATGCCGAAAAGTGCCGGCGTTCCAGGGGCCGTGTTGGAGCATCGAGCAGCGAAACCTGAAGGCCATCGCCGCCTTCTTCGCCGGGAAGGTCGTGAAGTTCCCGTGGCCGGCGGGACGCCCACTTGGTCAAAAAACGTTTGAGAATGCGATAAAAATAAGCCTCGGCGCTGCGGCGATCGGGATGGTAGCGATTGAGCCGCTCCATAGCGTGGCATACCGCATCCCCAACGGCATCCTGCTGATCATGCAAATTGGCGAACTTCACGGTGCGGGCCACACGCTCGGCCAGGCTGCTCATGGCCAGAAAAATTTCCTGCCAGTTGCCATGAATATCAAAGAGCAGATCGTTTAACGATAACCGGGTTGGTGGTGGTGGGACTAAATGCTGGTCGGACATAAAATGCTCCTTTGTAAAATAATGTTCACGGTTGAATACCAGGGGCTTTCCCGTTCATGCACGGCCGGGGCCGGTGTTGTTTCAGATGGCGTGAGGATGCTCCGGCGTAATGGCATGGTGCCGGATACGTAGTGTGGCCAGAACTGTGCAGACCCAGTAGTCGCTTACGGCCGCAAGGCCCGCAAACGGGGATCGGCCTGCCAGCGGACGATAAGCCCCCGTCGAATCTGGCCGACGCGGGAAATGTGGAGTTTTAACACGGCGGCAATTTGAGCCAAGGACATCTGTTGTTCCAGCCACAGGCGGGTTACGGTTTGCTGGCGGGAGTCCAGGCCAACAGTTAAAACGGTCATCAGATCAGCAAATTCAACGGCATCAAAATGGCGTTGAGGGTGGTCATAGAGGGCCATCGGCATAGCCGATGGCGGGTGGCCGGGGGCTGGGGTCTGTGGGGCAGGTTGCATTCTCCACCAGCGCCGGATGGCATCGAGCACTGCACCGCGAATTTTGAGCCGTGCGAAATGGGCGAAGTTGATTCCCCGGCGCGGATCAAACTGATCCAGCGCGGTCATTAAACCCAACATGCCTTCCTGCTGGAGATCTTCACGTGAAAGCTGACCGCTGCTGCTCTCCATTCCCATCCCCAGGCCGGCCGCACCGTCGATTGGCCAATGGCGGCATAAACTACCGACGATGGATTTCACCAGCGGCCAGTAGCTTTCAAGAAGTTTTTGCCGGGCGCAGCAGCCGGCATGGCTGTCGGGGGCATCCAGAAACACTCTCCACCATTCGGTACGCTCATCCACAGCTTTTAACGGTGGCGGAGCAAACGCCAGCGCCAAGGCGGGGGATGCGGTCGATCCTACCGCCGGCAGATCTGGAACCTCCGCAGACCGTTGCAGCAGCGACATAAATTGGTGGGTCCAGGGGGCCAGCTCCGGCCCGATAGCGCGACAGTTATCTCCATGTTGCAATTCAACCCGGGCGGGCATAACAAACCTCCAAGCGGCGCTGCACCAGTGGAACTGGTCGCGCCATAATACCAAACAAATACCTAACACACAACAGTAATATCGCCCGGACCCAACAAGTTGGAGAATAATTCCAGGTGAAAGCTTTTGGCGGCCCGTTGGATTGTCGTCCCAACCCTGCAACCGACGTTGTGCGTATCGCCTTGACCAGTAAAGAATCGATTGTCGCCTGGCGTGCCGGCTTGCTCGACCGCATCCAGAGCTCGCCGGTTTGCATGATTCCGGCGATGGCCAGAACGCGATAAGATAAAGTGTTGTCCCTAAGCCAGAGGTCGTGGACTGCGACGCTGGCGGTGCCTGCCTGAACCGACATGCCAACGCCGACATGGCGATCGTCGTCGAGCCATAACGCCCGATTGACCACTATCGGCACGCCGGGTAACGTGATGGTGAAAATTGTGGCTGGCCATGCGAGTGAACGCGCGGTATGAAAAACAGCGGGCCACCATGGCCCTGGGCTACAGGAGCCTTTTCCGGCACAGCAGGCATGGCGATTCCCATCGGCAAGCGAAAACGGGCTGCCGTAAGGGTTACCAACCCCGGCGGCAATGCGGTGATGGAAGCGTGGAGTTGGGGTGGAATAAAAGTCCTATAATGAAAAGGAGACCTTATGCAAAAGGGAGCCAAGAGGAAAAAAAGACGTATTCCCAGGCGGCTGGAGACGGAGCCGCTACTGGAGGCAATCTGGGAGCTGCGCTTTGAGGGAGATCCCGCGGCTGGCGGTGCGTTGCCGGGAATCCTGTACGAAAAAATCAAGGCCGAAGGACGGGAAGCCAAAATCGAGGCCTTGCCTCTGGGTTCCGTTCCGCGGAACATGAGGGACGCACAGGACCAATTCCGTTATGCCCCAACCTCGGCTTTGCGCTACAATAATTACACGATTTTGATCAGTGATCGTATCGCGGCGCTGAGCGTGGTCCGGCCGTACCCCGGCTGGAGCGAATACGCCGAACATATCTTTGAGCTTGTCCAATGGTTGCAAGATTCGGGCATGATCAAAAACATTGAGCAGGCCAGCGTAAGGTATCTCGACTTTTTCGAATGCGGGCCTCACGATATCTTTAAGAAGTTGCGGGTGGGCATCCATATCGGTGACCTGAAAGTTGGTCCGGGGCCGTTGACGCTCCAATTGAACATAGCGAGGGGCGGCTTCGATGGTACAATAAATATTGCAAACCCGACGTCGGTTGCGTTTGAGGGTCAGGTTCGACAAGGGCTGGTTACGGGTGTCCAGGTCAGTTGGAAAAGCTCTGGCGATGAGAATTTCTGGAAGACTTTTCCAGATAAATTGTCAGCGGCGAAAAAGACCTGCCATGAGGTGTTCTTTGAATTGTTGACCGAGGAAACCGTTAGGGATCACAAACCGATTTACGAGGATTAATTCATGCAATCAGTCGCCACGGGCTACCAGCAAGAATTTTACACCTCTAGCGTGCTCCCAGGGGGGGGGCAGGGACAGCTACTGGGGAATCTGTCACCCCATTGGCAGCCCTTGTCGCCAAACGGTTTTCTGGCGGTGCCAGCCACTGATCTTGGCGAGGGCGGGGTTTTGATACTTGGCGGTCGGCCGCCGCTGATAATAAATAACTTTCACGGCGGCACCTTTCTCTCCATGTCGGTGGCGAATTGTGGAGGGCCAACGGTCCGCAGCGCCGGAGGTGATTCGTGGCTGGAAAGATTTGCGGCTTTCTTGGACAGCGTACCCCAAGTCGAGCACGCGGTAGACAGTTCTCGAACAAGCATCTACTAAATGGAACACATGAAAATCCTGCTGGATACCAATGTAATCGTCGGCCTCTCAGAGAAAGGCCGACGCCAGATGGTCGCGCAAGCGATCGAGAAGATTCACGCGCAGGGGCATGATATGTTCGTTGTCCCACAGGTCATCTATGAATTCTGGGTTGTGGCAACGCGCCCGGCGAGAGAGCACGGCCTGGAATTGTCAACGGAAAGGGCGGGGCAAGCTATACAGAATGCGTTGCAGGTCTTCGGCCTTTTGCACGACCCAGCCGAGATTTACAACACATGGTTTGATTTGGTCAAGGACAAAAAAGTAGCGGGTAAACAAGCCCACGATGCGAGGCTTGCCGCGGCCATGGCTGTCCACCGGCTGGACGCAATTCTCACGCAAAATGGCAGGGATTTCAGGCGATTTTCGGGAATAACGATCATTGATCCTGGGCACACTGTGCACGCAGGTTCTTAAGGCGGCGGGCTCACCTGCTGACGACCTGTCTGCCCGCATTTTTTCCTACGAGTCTACGCACCGTTTGGACAATGCCTCAAGTGAAATATCTTCCCACCACGGCCCCGGCCAATTCTGGGCGGCACGGCAAATGCGGGACGTGCGATCCGCGGCGACCTTGCGGGCTGGTATCACAGGCCGATGCCGGCAAGATGGCCGCGATACACCTTCGCTGCGCCACAGACTTATCTTTTGGCCAGGCCCAGGGAGCCTGAAACCATCCGCCACCAGACTTATTCCCTTGCGAAATGCCTTTTCATAGGCTAAAATTCAGATCGTTGTGGTGTATGGGGACGTCGTTCAACGGGAGGACGGCGCGTTCGCAATGCGCAGATAGGGGTTCGATTCCCCTCGTCTCCAGTTTATAAATTCGATGCCGGCACACCGGGCATGAAATGGCTGCAACGCCCGCCCTGTACTGTCTGCCGACGGCCGGATTGAGAACCTGGCGCAATGCACCGCCGGGTCCGCATCGCAATTCAGTCATTATCCGTGCGTAACTGCCAGACTCGTTACTTGAACACAAACCTGCCCCAATGGTTCGGCTGGAGGGCGGCTTCGCTGGGCACGTCGGAGGTAATGGCGGTATCCTTGTTGGACCAGTACAGCCGGAGCCTGGCGCTGCCGCCGGTCGGCGATCCAAAAATAACGCCCACGTCGCCGCCAAAAATCCGGGCCTTGGCCAGATTGATCCCCAATTTTGCCAGAGGTACTCTGGCCATGACCGTGTAGCCGTGAGCCGTGTTGTGAACGACAATGGCAACGCTGCGCAGCCGCGTGACGCTGCCAAAATAGACAGCCCGGCTGGGACTGACAAAAGCCGCCGGCCACGTATGTGTAGGATCCACTTGTTTATAGAGCACGGCCGCCGGCTTATGGTGAAACAGCGTAAGCAGCAGCCGCTCATCGCCGGCGGCCCCTGCAGTGCGGCGCGGGTTGGCCCGGGGATTGGTGGCGAGCATCAGATCCACGCAATCACCGGATTTGAACATAAGGGACAAATTGCGGCCGTTGTTGACGAACGGTGCGGAATCCGTCACATCCCACACCAGGAATAGATTTCTCCTGCCGTAACCAAGGGCGAAGCGGAATTGATTGGCGGCGTCGGCCACCACGCGGGTAAAGTGCATAGCCGCCGGCACGTCGGCAAGGTTGCCGGAGAGTTTCATGGGTGCCGAAAGGCGGGCCACGGCAACCGTGAGCACGTGCTTTCGCGGTGCGTGCCTGGCCGCCACATGGGCCGCGATTGCCAACGCCTGGTCCGACGTAATGGCAAAAGCACCTGCACTGCGACGAATCGTTTTCAGGCCGGTAACGCGGAAAATGCGGTAATCATCCTTGCCGGCTTCCATATAGACATGACCGGTGGCGCGATCTTTCCAGAAGTAACCTCCAAAATCTTCATCCTGGATGGAATACATGCCTTCACCATGAGCCAGCCGCCAATCGTGCAGCAGCGAGGCAACCCACAGGCCGTCGGTGGTCATCAGAAATTGCTGGCCGAGGTTGCCATTCATGGCAAAGAGGGTGCCGACACCCGGCACGTGGGCAAATCCCGTAATGGAATCCGGACCAATCAGTCGGCCAGGCGCGGGAACGTTGGCGGTGTGCGAACCATGCACGCTGGCCCAGGGATTGGGATAGGTCCAGAGAGTCTGGTGGGTGTGCACGTCAATGCCCTGCAATGTGGGGCGGGCGTTGACAATAAGCGTATGGCCATCCGGCGAGACGGCCATGCCGGATTCAACAAATCCGCGGTAGGTAAAGGCGGTCATGGACTTGAAACTGTAAATGGGCGCGCCGGCTTTGGTCCACCCGGTTACCGGCAGCCGGTACACCACGCCCCCACTGCACATGAAAACCGTCAGGTGGCGATCCACACTGTTACCCCAGTAGCCCCCCCACTGAAGATTTTTCTTCCAGACGATTTCGGAAGGCTGGGGAATACCATCGCCGTTGCGGTCGGTCCAGATAAATGAGGCGATGGGAAGGTGGGTGTCCCAGGCGAGTTTAGCGCCCGCGGCCTTAAGTGCGGGTATGGCCTGGGCAATCGCCCCGGTCTCCATTCCCTGGCGTGCCACCAGCGAATCGATGGAACCGATGGCGGCCAGGGGATGAAGATAACCGTTCCGAAGCTGTGAAATTACTTCCACGGTGTTGCCGCTGCCGGTCAGGATGTGCCCGTGGTAGCGGAAGATCTGGTTCGGATAGTTGCCCCCGAAGACATCGTCCGGCCCCATTTTACGGCTGACGGTGGCTACGTATTGGTAATCTTGCGGGCCGACCTGCCCCTGATTCTTCCAGTTCAGGCGGTATTGCACGCCTTCGCCGAAGGCCATATTTCTGTCAAACGAAGCCACGCAACCGTCCATGGCACCGTAGTGCGGGGCGCCGACAAACGCTTTCACCAGTCGGCCGGTGGGAATATTCCACACGCTCACGCGTTTGGGCCGATCGTCCTGTTCGGCGACCCACAGCCGGCCGCGGCGGTCCACGGCCAGGCCCGCGGGCTGGAACATTCCCTGCTGGTTGGCAAGCCCACGCGCCGGGCGGCCGCCTTTCACGCCGATGGTGTGGAGAAACTTTCCGGCAGGGCTGAACATTTTTACCTGTTGCAGCGCGCCGCGATTGGCGACAAAAATATCGCCGGCGGCATCGGTGCAGATGCCGGAGGGAGCTTCCAGACCGTGGGCGATTACCACTCTCGGCTGGTGTGTTTTGAGATTGATCCGCAGAACCCGCAGGCCCTGGACCACCAGCAGGGCATCAGGGCCGTCAGCCGTGAGCGGTCCGGGGTGCGAAATATGGATGTCATGCGCCGGATCAAGCCGGCAATCCGCGCCATGGGCCGATTGCCGCAGCGCCACCGCCGCGATGCGATTTTCATGGCTCAGGGAAATGTAGGCGAACCCGCCCGCCAGCGCCAGCCCCTGCAGATTGCCGTGCATTTTGTTGCTGACGATAAGCTCCATCCGCGTGCGAACGGGGCGGCCGAGATGATCCGTGCGGTAATCCATGGGAAATAACCGCCGGTCGCTGAGGCGATAGCGGTAAAGCACCAGGTGAGCAAGCCTTTTGTAATAGTGCATCAGTGGGGCGGGATTTTCCTCCGCGGCCACGTACAGGTATTGGCGATCGGCGGCCAGGGAAATATTGACGTTGCCAAAGGCGAAGCGGTTGCGCAGTCCCCACTGCTTGCGGCCATGAAGGTTAACGCCGATGAGGTACCAGCCATTTTCCGCCATGGGAGAGCCGATCACCACGTCGTTGCCAGCGGCCGCCACCGCCTGGGGATCCATGTGATCAGACCCCCATCCGCCGGTGCCATCCCTGGTCGCCCACGGTGGTGTACCGGGGTTGCCATAAGTGAGCACGTATTTAAGCCCGATGCCGCGGTCATAAAGCATCTGCCATTGGTAGCGGCCGGGTGGAACGGGCTTGCCAGCGTCGGTGGTGCCATCCCAAGCGACGCTGTGCGGCCCGGCGGTCTGTGGCAACGCGCCGATTAAATTGCGCACGCGCCGGCCATGGGCGTTATTAATCACGATGGTCACATTGCCCGGTGCCGGGAGCGTATATTTGAGCCGGACCTGCCGGCCAGACGTCACCACCACAGTCCCGGCCACGCTCCTGGAAACTGCGCGGGGCGGAGCGGCGCAGGCCGCCATGGAGGTTAGAATCGCCAGCAAAACAACAATGGTTTGGCCCAACTGCCAGACACGTCGCATGGATGACTCCTTATTGATCATAATAATGCTGCACCGGGTGCCGCATATGATCATCGTCGCACCCCACTCATCCAGGATGCAATCGACGGCACTGGCAGCATCATTCTGCGGCAAAAACAGGTAGTCCGCCAGACGACCTGGAAATCTTCGCCTGCCAGTATAACCGGAAAACTTATTTCCACAGCCATGGCTATTTTCAGGCCTACGACCGTTGATCAGTATGACGAAAATGCACGCCGGGCATGGGAGTACTACGGCCTTGCGAAAGTGAAAAGGGGGTAGCGATGAAGGGACTTAAATTCTGGAATGCGTGTTTCTGGGTGAAGATCAACCCGTGGCTGGAAAATGAACGAAAATGCCTGCAAATGCAACAGCCACCGCTGGGACTTGAACCCAGGACCTACGCTTTACGAAAGCGTCGCTCTACCGACTGAGCTACGGCGGCATTGCCCACTGATCCACACGGAAAAACCGCATCATCATTGGACTTTATGGCATTATCATACTCCCCACAGAGGTGGCACGCAACGGCGTTAAAAGCTCCGTTTTGGCGGCTGGGTTACTGGGCCTTTTCAGCGGCAATGGACCAGTTGGCAGCGATGGCGCACCTGCGGATACTTGATACGATTCTGGCCGCGCGGGTGAAGGAAGCGATGGCCATAGCCGGTGATACCGCCCACGCCGCGTTTGCCGGTTAATGGTGGAGATGTGCGGCCACGCCAGCACCGTCCGAGAACGGCTATTTTCCGTCGGCTCACGTCCTAATAAGTTTCTTTATTCATCGTCGGTCAGCCAAACCACCGATGAACGGCACGTCGCATCATCGCAGTTATTCTGGCTGATTTCAGCCATGTATGCGGTAAACCCTTAAGGCAGTACCTGTGGTACGGCAGAACACTCGTCTGATGAAGGAGATTGGAGTCATGAAAATGTGTCGCAAAGCCTTTACGCTTGTGGAGTTGCTGGTCGTACTGACGGTCATCGCCATCTTGCTGTCCATGTTGTTGCCGGCCCTGGCCAGGGCCAGACGGTATTCATACCGCGTGGTGTGCGCAGCCAACTTGAGTACGTGGGGCGATGTGGCCGTGGCTTATGCCACAGATCATCAAGGCTTATTTCCAACTGCCTATGGCTACGGCCAAGGCAACTCCCGGCAGGCGCAATCCTCCGCACCCATCGTCTTTCCGATGGCGTTAAATCTGGATTCCAACGACCAGACCAAGGAGTTTAACGGGTCACAATGGAAAACCTACGGCACTCCCTATTCAACCTTTCTGCAATACGGAGGCACCGGCCAAAGCGCATATACCGCCCCGGATGGAACGCCTTTGGCATCCGCCTCTGAGGGCATCTCCATCCCATTTATTTCAGGTTTCGATCCGACACAACTAGCAATAGATGGCACCAAGCCGATCAGTGCGAGCAGCCTCAATCTTGCCGCATGGATGGTGTGTCCGGACAGCCCCTTTACCAGCGACCTTTTCGCCGCCACAGAACCCGGAAATTGGGGCTATTTTACCCTAACCTCCTACATGTACGTCGGCGGCACACCGGCTCGCGCAACCAGCGGCGCGCCATACACCAACGGCAGCGGCTTTAACGACGGCGATACGCTTAGCTGGGGCTGGCGTGAAAATAAACCGGGGGTTCGTGCCGATGGCTCGCCGCAGGATGTTCTTGCCGCAGACACGGTAGGATGGAGTGGCAGCAACAATGGTAACGCCTATTTCATAAACCACCCCAATCCCATGAATCCGCAGGTACCGGATTTTCAGAATGTGCTTTATGCCGATGGCCACGTCCAAGGCGTGAGCAATCCGGGCTATTATGATCCAAATGTCAATCAAGCCGGCAACGTCTTAAATGCCAACAACTGGGCAGTCTCAGAATTAACACCACGCTCCACATCCGACTATAGCAATTCCATCGGCACCAACCAGTCCGCCAACTGGATGTTTTATTGGCCCAATCTGCCGGTAGGTGGAATCGGCAGTGGCAACACCCAGAATAGCGGTGGCAATTCCGGAACTGACGGTGGACCATGGGTTGGCCCGGGCGGCAACGGTGCCGGTGGAGGATGTGGCGGCAACAACGGCAATCAGGGCGGCTGCTCCGGCGGCAACAACAACCAAGGTCAAAATCAGGGCGGTTGCTCCGGCGGTAACAACAACCAAGGTCAAAATCAGGGCGGTTGGTCCGGTGGTAACAACAACCAAGGTCAAAACCAGGGCGGCTGCTCCGGCGGTAACAACAACCAAGGCCAAAATCAGGGCGGCTGCTCCGGCGGCAACAACAACCAAGGTCAAAACCAGGGCGGCTGCTCCGGCGGCAACAACAACCAAGGTCAAAATCAGGGCGGCTGCTCCGGCGGTAACAACAACCAAGGTCAAAATCATTGAGGAATTGCCCAATGTGATTTATTCCACTCGGCTGGGTCAAAGCGGTGCCCCGCATCCAGAAGGTGTGATTACTTTTGTCCAAACCGGCCAGAGCAGCAATTCCTTGATCTTCCTGGACCAGCGGCAGCAGGTGGTAACGGAATCTCCGCTGGAAATACTCCAAATGGCACAATGTTCGCCCGATACACCGCCTGCCGCGACACAACGCACTGGTCGGCCAGGCGATGGAAATGGCAGACAAGGATCAATATCGCGTGGGCGGCCAACTCGGTGGCCTGCGCAGAGCAGGTGAGCCGGTTACTGTAATCCCGCTGCAAGGTATACATCTGCGTCTAATTAAAGGGACATAATTGAAGATTGGAGGTATCATGGCATGGGGTGGATGTGTGCAAAGGAGTGTGCCATGGTACCGCGAATGATTCAGATGAATGGACGACAACGGCGAGAGGTGGTTTGTTTACGAAAGGCTGCGGAGCGGGACGGAGCCTACCGTGT
>JAJZNX010000138.1 GCA_021852275.1 Planctomycetota bacterium
GCGATGTTTTTTCAACCGCCACGGTAAATAGCAGTGGTGGCAGCGTGGGTGGATTGGTGGGATTTAGTGTGGGTACAATTACCAACGCATATACCACCGGTAACGTTACTGGCACCGGGGGCGCCAATGGGGGAATCGTTGGGCGAAACGGCAATGGATTGAATACTCCGACGCTAAGCAATGTATATGCAACGGGCGTTGTCACCGGAACCAGCGGTTCATATGATGGCGGTGTAATTGGCTGGAATGACGGCGGCACGCTCACCGATGGTTATTGGGATAAAACCACCTCCGGAGCCGCAGTTGGCATTGGCGCTGGCACCACTACGGGCGCGGTGGGTTTAACCACGGCCCAGTTATCTGCAGCGCTGCCCACGGGTTTTTCCAGCAGTGTGTGGGGCAATGTGAACAATCAAACTACACCGTATCTGCTCACCTTTGGCACAGTGCAGCAACAGGTGTATGTAGGATCAGACACGTTTTTGTCCACGTTGATTTTCACACCGGCGCAGTTGCAGGCGGTGAATAGCGACCTGGCCGGCCATTATGCCCTGGCCAACGATATTGATCTGTCCTCCATCAGCAATTTTACGCCGATTGGGGAAAGCACCGTATTCACCGGAACATTTAATGGGTTGGGCCATACCATCAGCAACCTGACCATCAATTCATCGGCGCTGACTTATGCGGGCTTATTTGGTCAAACCAGCAGTGGCAGTACGATTGCCAATGTGGGGCTGGTGGGTGGCTCAGTAACGGACACAGCCAACACCAGAGACGTCGGCGATCTGATGGGATGGAACCGTGGCACCGTCACCAATGTTTACACCACCGGCAATGTCAGCGGTAACGCTATTAGCAGCAGCGGCAGTTGCAATGCCGGTGGACTGGTGGGAGTCAACAACGGCACCATTATCGACGCCTACGCCACCGGCAATGTCAGCGGCAGCCGTGGCACTAGCAGCAGCAGCTACAGCTATGTCGGTGGCCTGGTGGGGTACAACGGCGGCACCATCACCAATGCCTACGCCACCGGCAGCGTTAATGGCAGCGGTGGCTTAGAATCCCTAACCGGCGGTCTGGTGGGTTACAACAACGGCCCCATCATCGATGCTTATGCCACCGGCAGTGTCAGCGGCGGCAGCGGCAGTTATGTCGGCGGTCTGGTGGGTTACAACGGCGGCACCATCACCGATGCTTATGCCACCTGCAGCGTTAGCGCCAGCAGCGGCAGTGGCAGTTTTGTCGGCGGCCTGGTGGGGTACAACAACGGCGGCACAATCACCGATGGTTATTGGGATAAAACCACCTCCGGAGCCGCAGTTGGCATTGGCGCTGGCACCACTACGGGCGCGGCGGGTTTGACCACGGCCCAGTTATCTGCAGCGCTGCCATCTGGTTTTTCCAGCAGTGTGTGGGGCAATGTCAGCAATCAAACTACACCGTACCTGCTCACCTTTGGCACAGTACAGCAGCAGGTGTATGTAGGATCAGACACGTTTTTGTCCACGTTGATTTTCACACCGGCACAATTGCAGGCTGTGAATAGCGGCCTGGCCGGCCATTATGCCCTGGCCAACGATCTGAATTTATCCTCCATCAGTAATTTCGCACCGCTTGGCGAAAGCACTGCATTTAGCGGAACCTTTAACGGGTTGGGAAACACCATCAGCAATCTCACAGAGAATAACTCTGATGCTAATGCCGGCCTGTTTGGCCAGGTTGGTAGCGGGGGTGTTGTTGAAAATGTGGGGTTGGTGGGTGGCTCGGTAACGGTTGCCACCGGCATCTGCAACGCCGGCGAGCTGGTGGGCCATGCTGACGGTGGGATGATCGCGGACTGCTATGCCACAGGAAATGTGTCTGGCGGAGGCGTTTCTTTGGGGGGTGGCCTGGTGGGACAGGCCAATAATATGACTATCACAAACTGTTACGCCACTGGCAGCGTTTCCGCCAATGGTGTTGATCCTTATGCAGGCGGGTTGGTGGGATACACCAATGGCGGGAGCATCAGCAATTGCTACGCCACCGGCAACGTTTCGGATGGTGCCGCCTTCGTCGGCGGTCTGGTGGGTTACAACGGCGGCACCATCACCGATGCTTACGCCACCGGCAGCGTCAGTGGCAGCATTGATGTCGGCGGCCTGGTGGGGTACAACGGCGGCACCGTCACGGATGGTTATTACGATAGCAGCACCTTTAGCGGCTCGGGTGTGGGTGGCGGCAGCGGTTCCGCCACGGGTTTGACATCCAGCGCGATGATGCAGCAAAGCAGTTTTGGCGGTTTTGATTTTACAACGCCGGTATGGGTGATCTATAACGGTCATACCTCGCCATTGCTTAACGCTTTCCTCACGCCACTAACCATTACCGCAGGTGGCGTTAGCCAGACCTACGATGGGGCCAGCTCCACCGCGGCGCTCAACAGTCCGACATATTCAGTCTCCGGGGCCGCAACGTCTGGAAATCTGTTTGGTTTGTCTACCCCTTATGCCGGGGATATTAACGTCGGTGCTTTTGCGCCGCAACTATGGTCCGATCAACAGGGGTATAAAATTACGTTGGTTGGTGGAGTATTGACAATAAACCCCGCTCCATTAACGGTATCCGGCACCAGCGTGGTCAACCGCACGTACAATGGTACTACCAGCATCAATCTTACCGGAGCTACCCTGGCGGGCACAATTTATAACTCGGATGTGGTAACACTGGCCAATGACAGTACGGGCACCCTGGCCAGTGCCAATGCCGGACTGGAGGATGTAACCACAACCATGACGCTTTCCGGTGCGGCGGCGGCCAATTACACTCTGACCCAGCCCACGGGCCTGACAGCGGACATTACCCAGGCCCCATTAACGGTAATCGGCACCAGCGTGGTCAACCGCACGTACAATGGTACTACCAGCATCAATCTTACCGGAGCCACACTCTCGGGAACGATTTATAACTCGGATGTGGTAACACTGGCCAATGACAGCACCGGCACCCTGGCCAGTGCCAATGCCGGGACAGAGGGTGTAACCACGGCCATGACGCTTTCCGGTGCGGCGGCGGGCAATTACACTCTGACCCAGCCCACGGGGCTGACAGCGAATATTACCCAAGCTCCATTAACGGTAATCGGCACCAGCGTGGTCAACCGCACGTACAACGGCACCACCGGCATCAGCCTTACTGGAGCCACACTCTCGGGGACGATTTATGGCTCGGATGTGGTAACACTGGCCAATGACAGTACGGGCACCCTGGCCAGTGCCAATGCCGGGACAGAGGATGTAACCACGGCCATGACTCTTTCCGGTGCTGCGGCGGGCAATTACACTCTGACTCAACCCACGGGCCTGACGGCGGATATCGCGCAGGCCACGCTTACACAAACCGCTCAACCGACCACTATTACCTTTGGATCGCCTATACTTTTGCTTTCCGGGAGCATCACCGGGTTTGTCGGAGCAGATACCCAGGCCAACTCCACCACCGGCACACTGGAATTTACGACTGTTGCTACTAATTCCAGTCCTGTCGGCAGTTATGCCATTGACGGTTCCGGTTTGACGCCGGACGGCAATTATCGAATCGTTCAGGCCCCTTCCAATGCCACCGCCCTAACGATCAGTCGCAGCCAGGCACCGCTGAACACCAACGTGATCGGATACTGGTTTACCCCGTATTATTCTTCTGTTATGGACAATACAGAGGAATCGCAGAATCAGAATAAAGTTCCCGCCATGTCGGACCAGGTTCTTAGCAACCCTATAGCCATCCGTTCATTTGGCAATCGCGTGTTTATCTATGAAAAGGTCGAAGGCCACCTGATGCTCATTGATTCGATTCTCTTGACCAACCACCACAACAGTAAATCTCAAGGAACTACAACCTCCATCACCAGGGATGAAGTAGTCAAGTTGCTGGCTGGCGGCGGCAGTAGAAATCTGCAATTAAAGCCGCGAATTGTTTCTCCCCATGGACATTAAATACTGAATTTCACCTGTGTACTTCTATCCAAGGAATAAAATATGCAGCAAAATATCCGCCGATGGTCCCTATCCCTGTGCGTCATCATTATCGGCACCGTGTTTACTGATCAGACGGTTCATGCCCAGGCCTATCGGCGTATCGCACCCCAAAAGCCGGGGCCAGTTGCGCCAGGAAAAATTTTAACGCCGGCAACCCAGCAGCCTTCCGCCACCACCCAGTCGAATAAAGTGATTCTGCAAAAACTCCGTGGCCTGGTGTTTATAGATAATATCAAGGCCCTGGTCCGTACCGGCTACACCGGTGCGTTATCAGCCAACGGAATTGTGATGAAAAATCTGCCGCTGCTGAATCGCCCCCGGTTTATCAGCCAATTGACCCCAAGTATCGGCAAACCATTGACACTTTCCGACATTCAAAACCTATCCAGGCTGGTAACGCAATGGTACATCCGCCACGGTCGTCCCCTGATGCAGGTAACGGTTCCCCCGCAGAATATCAGCTCCGGCATCGTTCAGGTGGTAGTAACCGTCTACAAAGTGGGGCGGGTGAATGTGACGGGCAACAAGTGGTTTTCCAGCCAACTGCTGCGGTTTGAAAGCGGCATTCAGACAGGTAAGCCCATTACGCTAAATTCCCTGCAGTCAGATTTGAACTGGCTCAACAGCAATCCATTCCGGCGGGTCAATGCGGTGTTCAGCCCCGGAGCCCAGGCTGGCGAGACGGATGTGAACTTGCAAACACGCGATCAATTTCCCCTGCGGGTTTATAGCGGCTATGACAACGAGGGTGTGCCAAGCCTGGGCCGCAGCGAATACAACGTCGGTTTTAATTGGGGTAACGCCTTTGGATTGGACCAGCAGTTATCCTATCAGTTTACCCGCAGTTTCAGCGGCAACTATACGGCCCATTCGGTAGATTGGACTATTCCGCTGCCCTGGCGGGACCGGGTGATGATCTTTGGGTCTTATGAGCAGGAAAAGGTGGGTCTTAACTCGGCGTTTTCGTCTCTGGGTGAAAGCGGGCAGGCCAGCATTCGGTACCTGCATCCATTGCCGGCACCGAATTGGCTTAGCCAGTCTGTGGGTGTAGGTTACGATTTTAAGACCAGCAACAACAACCTGGAATTTGGCGGCACACAGGTGAGCAATGCCCAGAACAGCTTAAATCAGATGCTGTTTATTTATAATGCCGTGGAGACTGATCGCTTTGGCAGCACCGCTCTGAACAACCAGTTGGTGGCCAGTTTTGGGGCCTTTACCGGGATGAACAATTCCAATCCACCGCCCAATGAAGCGGGTTTGGCCTATCCGGCCAATTACCTCTACGATCAGGTGGAACTCAAACGCATCACACGGTTGCCATGGGGGCTTTCTTCGGTAACCAGATTTGCAGGCCAAATTGCGGACCATAACCTGCCGGACAGCGAACAATTGGATGCCGGCGGGGTAGGCAGTGTACGTGGTTACAATCCGGAGACTGCGTTAGGCAGTGAAGGGGAACTTATCAGTGAAGAAATTCTTAGCCCGGCGTTTGATCCGGCAGGTTTTTTACATCCCCCGGCACAGTGGCATTCAGCGGCCCAGTTAGGGGTATTTATTGATTATGCGGATGTGTATCAGGTGCAAAGGAGTGCCAGCGCCGGTGGGCGGGCTGATTTGGCCAGTGCCGGCGTAGAGATTACCTATAATCTAAGAAACAATCTTTCCATCGATATGGATTATGGCCAGCAACTGCGTCGCGCCCCTGGTGCTACCAACAAAGGTGGAGAGTTTGATATTGCGGTGGTGGTGGGATTTTAGGGCGGGCTTTCTGCAACTGCAGCGGTCTTTGTTGCGCTTCGCCTCTATGGCGCTGCCGTTACCGAGATCCAAGCCGCAAGATTTGTCGCTGGTAGCCATCGCCGTGGGTTGGATCATTGCAGGGGTGGTTAAATTTAAGTATAAGGGGCCGCGCACAAATAACTTCACACTTTCCGGCTGGTTCTTTTGGCCGCTGGCTTCCAGCCCGCCTTGGCAGCCAAGATGGCCACACCCCCATCAAGTAACGTCGATCCAGCAAGACCATCCTATGCCTGCAGGATGGCCTTGCACCGAGTGCCAGAAATTATGGCCGCACCAGTTGGATAAAGCGTAACCGTTCACGGCCATACTAACACACCAACCGCTGACTGCTGTCCGCTTTTTCCCTCGCGCTTTGTCTCCTTCAACAATACGTATCTCCCGATTCCCTACTCCCGTCTGCGGGCTTTGGCTCGCGTTGTGGTGCAGGTTTCCAGCCTGCACGGCCGCCACTTCGTGAACGGTTACGTTTCAGTTACAGGATGGCAATTTTGCTACTGTGTTGTATGCAGGTAACCATCGGGCCAACGGTGCAGCCACGCCGGACCGATGGAACGGGTGGGAATGGCTCCTGGAGCCTGAATATGGCATCGTTCCAGCAGCGAACCTTCCTGCAGATACAGGGTATCGAGTGCATCCAGATAGGCCACCACAGCCTGGGCTTGGGCGAGCTGCGCGGAAAGCAGGTTTGACTGGGCCTGGGAAACTTGCAGAGAGGTGCTTTCTCCAACACGAAATTCGCCTTCGGTGGCGGTAAGGGTTTCCTGCTGGGCGCGGGTGGTGGCCGCGGTGGCGGTGATCTGGCGTCGGTCGGTGACGGCCTGAATGTAGGCGGTGCGCACACTGAGTTCCACGCTGCGGACGGTATTGGCGAAGGCCGCTTCTTCCTGGTCCCGGCTCAGTACCGCGCTTTGATAATTGGCTGTTGGCGTACGGTTGAACAACGGATAGTTGAAAGATAGACCTCCGACCAGTTGATAATCATCACCGTTGAGATTAGCGGCGGCGGGACCGAAGGATTCGGCGTAGCCGGTTTTACCCATGGTGATAAAAGCATTGAGAACGGGCAAAAGGCCGTTGCGAGTTTGTATGACGGCCAAATCTCCCTGTTGAATTTGCAGACGCGTCTGATTGAGAATAGGGCTTAACCGTAGAGCAAGGCTGGTATGTGCAGCCAGCGGGGCTTGTGGTCCGCCGGAAATATACGGAGGCGTGGTAAGCACAATATGATGTTTCCAAAATGGTTTGCCGGACGGCACCAGTAGACTCAGCAGGTTGAGTCGGGCGATTTTTTGTGCGCCCAAGGCGCTGACCAGTTGCTCGCGGGTGACTGCGGTTTGGGCGATGGATGCGGACAACTGCGATGGGGCAGTACGTCCGACACGGATGAGTTCGCGGGTTTGCTGTTCCTGTTGCCGGGCGACGGATAAAGCCTGCTCAAGGATTTGCACATTTTGGCGAGCGAGCACCGCCTGCCAGTAGGCCTGTACAATGTCATCGGTAATGGTAAGAGCTTCGCCGCGCAGTTGGTAATCTGAGATTCTCTTGCCGAGTTGAGCTTCGTGGATAGTGGCCAGGTTGGCCTGTAAATTTCCGCCTTGCAATAGAGCTTGGGTAACGGTGAGAGAAAAACCGGTGTTGGTGGCCTGGCCGCCGCTGGTTTCACTGTCGCTAAGGTTGGCATTGATGCCGGCCTTGACGGAGGTTCCTGTGGGCAGGTTTTCCGACACGCCAAGATTGGCGGTGCCGGAATCGGTGGTGGTACTGCCGCCAGCCGCCCGGTTATAGCCGCCGCTGGATGTTACGTAACCACCACTGCTGGGGACGCGGTTTTTGGAGGCCTGAACGCCGGCGGAAACCGTCGGATCGAACGCTCCGCGGTCGGCAATGATCTGCTGCTGTGCTATGGCTGGGGCATAGCGTTGTACCAGCAGCGATGGATTGTTCCGCAGGCCGATCACCAGGGCATCGGCCAACGAAAGATGGTGAAGATGCGAAGTGGAGATGGTGACGGCGGGTTTAGTGCCGGCTGGCAGGGCGGATGCCAGGTGATCGGAGGCTGTGCCAGTGGCGAGATCCTGCTGGTGAGCCAGAGCCGCGGCCTGATAGTTTTCGTATCCACCGGAATCAATGCTGCTGCATGCGGATATACCGGCCACTGCACCAAGCAAGGCACAGGCACGCAGTGTCGTAGAAATGGAATGTGCAAGGTGCACGTGTTTTTCAGGTTTGGCAAGAGATGGCGGCTGATTGCGACATGGTGCAGCAGAGCGGGTAAAATATGTGGAACCTTGGGACGATGTTATCGGATCATTCATATCGTAAAGCCTCAATGGGATTCAGCGCCGCAGCCCGGCGGGCGGGATAATAACCAAAGAAAATGCCTATCGCCGCGGAGATGGACAAAGCTAGAAACACCATGGACGGTTCTACGTGGCCGGAAAAACTGCGGAACTTAACATAGTGTGCGGCAACGATTCCCACGCCCACGCCCATCAGGCCGCCGAGCAGGCTGATAATCATGGATTCGATGAGAAATTGGCGGAGAATATCGCGACGGCGGGCCCCAATGGCTTTGCGAATGCCGATTTCCCGGGTGCGTTCGGTGACGGTAACCAGCATGATGTTCATAATGCCGATGCCTCCTACAAGGAGAGATATTCCGGCCACAGATCCTAAAAACATCGTAAAGGCGCCGCCGATGCGGTTGGCCATTTTCAGTACCTGTATCTGGTTGGCAATCCAGAAATCATCTTCATCGCCATAAATCAAGGCGTGGTTGATCCGCAGAATTTTCTGGCAGGCTGCCTGTACGCTGGTAAGGTTGGCGGCGTGGTCAACCTGCAGGTCGATATGGTTGAGTGCCACCAGCCGACCCATCAGATCGGTCATCGCCGTTGTATAGGGCAAGAGCACCTGATTGTCCGGATCAAACCAACCGTGGCGGCCCTTGGGTACCAGCACGCCTACCACCTTAAATCGCACGGTAGATACCGTAATGGTGCGGCCGATGGGATCCTGTGCGCCAAAAAGCCTTTCCGCAGTTTCCGGGCCAATCACCGCGACCGAGGCTATATCCTGGCAATCGTAATCGGTGAACATGGTGCCGCTTTGGACCTTAAAATCATGGATTTTGATATAAGTAGGAGCGCAGCCGATAATATTACAGGTGGTAAAATTGCCGCCCCATTTTACGGGCTGCCATGCCGTAACCACCGGCGATACCATTGTGACATGTGGAATTTTCATAATGGACTGGGCGTCGCTGATGCTCAGTGGCACCGCGGCACCATTGAGCACCGGGGCAATTTTCGGATTATGTGGAAAAATCGTGATGGTATTTTTGCCCATCCGGGAAACCCATCCAAGAATCTGCCTTTTGGCTCCATTGCCCAGGGCCAGCATGGCAATGACCGCAGCCACGCCAATAATCATACCCAGCATGGTCAAAACGGCACGCAATTTGTTGGCCAGCATGCTCCGCAGAGCAATTTTAATGGTGGTCCAGATTAACATTTTGTTGCTTCCCAAGAGGGTGTGGCCTGTTTTTCGGTTAATGGTGCCCCGGGGTCCACATGCTGGAAAGATCGCCCAAATGCAACACCACTTTTTGGCCCGCTTTCAATCCTGCAACCACCTGCCAATCCGTATCGTTACGTTGGCCAAGCGTAACGCCTTTACTAACTTCCTTGCCGTCCGGTGTTACCACGGTAACGGTATCTTCATGATGTTGAATGACCACCGCTTGCAGTGGAATGTAAAGCACGTTGGGCAACTTATCGGCGAAGATGGTGACATTGGCGGTCATGCCGGGCTTGAGCATTTCCTTCTTTTTACCCAGCACTTCAATTTTAGCCTGAAAGGTGACAATGTTACTGGTGGAGGTACTGCCGGAGGTTTGATCCTGAATCGATTCCGGAGCCATAAGGACCACACGGCCGGGAAAGACTATGCCTGGTGCACCGGCGGCGGTAATTTGCGACACATCGCCGATTTTGACGTGATTGATATCGCTTTCATTGATGGTGGCATTAATGTAGATGTGCGAGGTATCCACCAGAGTCATCACGGTAGTGCCGCCGCCGACATTGGTGGTTGCCGATGCAATCACCTGCCCCTGCTGAACATCCACGTTGGCCACAGCGCCGTTGATGGGGGCGGTGACGGTACAATAACCCAGATTGGTCTGGGCATTTTTAAGGTTGGCGTGCTGGATTAGAACCGCAACGCGATCCAGGTGAACGTTTAGTTTCTGCAGCTTGACCTGCAGGGCCTGAGTTTTGAGCTGCATCATCTGCACCTCGGATAGCCGCAGGGACTGCTGATCACGCACCAGGGTGGTTTCGTCATTGTCATAGGTTTGCTGGGGGGCGAGCTTTTCCTGCAGCAGGGTTGCGTCGCGCTGCACATTTAACTGGTCGTTTTTTACCTGGGCTTGGGCGGAAAGCAAATTAGCCTCATCGGTCTGCCGGGTGGTGATCAGATTTTCCTTGGCAATCTGGTAATTCACCTGAGCAGATTGCAACGTCAACTCCGCCTGCTGCAGATTCTGCTGGGCGATGGCCAAGGCTTGTTCTTCCAGGGTGGGGTCTACCTGCAGAACGACTTCACCTTTTTTAACGGTGTCACCAATCTGAAAGGGCAGAGAGGTAATTTCACCACCGGCCTGACATTTGATGTCCACCGTCCGGTTGGCCTGCACATTGCCCGTGGCATACACATGCACACTTAGTGTGCCACGTTTGACGATGGCTGTATGGAGGGGTACGAGCTTGTGGGCGCTGGCAGCGGCCATGTGATATTTGTAGGCTCCATATGCTGCACCAATCAGAATTATGATGATCAGAATAATCCAGAATTTTTTCATAAATAATTAACTGGCCGAAGATGACACCGGAAACTTCCGGATTTACGCTGCGGCCGTTGTCTCCTTCGTGGTGGATGTCTGATGGTGCGGAGCATGTTGGACTTCCGCGACAATGCGGCCATCGCGCAATTGCACCTCCCGTCTACAATGTCGGGCGACTTCATGATCGTGGGTGACAATAATAATAGTGCTGCCCGCCTGGTTAAGCCGGTGAAACAAATCCAGAATATCGTGCCCCACGTGGGAATCAAGATTGCCGGTAGGTTCATCGGCCAGAATAATGGCAGGATCGGTTACCAGTGCCCGTGCTATGGCCACACGTTGGCGCTGGCCGCCGGAAAGCTGATTAGGTTCATGGTGAGTGCGGTCCGCCAAGCCTACCGTGGTAAGGGCGGCGCGGGCCTGGGCTTTGGCATCGTGGCGACTGGCATAGAGCAGAGGCAATTCGACATTTTCGAGGGCGGAAAGCCGCGGCAGTAAATTAAAATTCTGAAAGACAAAGCCGATACGCCGGTTGCGTATAGCTGCGAGTTGATCTCCGGCGAGCTTGGAAACATCTTCACCGGCAAGCCTGTAGGAACCGGAGTCTGCCGTGTCCAAACAACCCAAGATATTCATGAGCGTGGATTTGCCGCTGCCGGACGGTCCGGTAATGGCCAGCATTTCCCCGCGTGAAATAACCAGATTTACCGCATCCAATGCCAACACATCGGCATCACCGATGCGATATCGCTTGGTAAGGTTGGTTATTTCCAGAAGGTTTTGTGGGTCCATGCCGTATACCGTTTGCCGCTGCCGCTTTTCTCTACAACGTTGGTCCTCCACCATTATTGCAGTATAGGCACAGTGCAAATAATTAGCGACAGGATGGCGCCATATACGGCAATGGGCTATCAGCGGAGAATTTGCGGCAGAACGGTCGGTGGCGGGCGGAATATCTGTAAATTGGTGCGGAGCACATAAAAATCGTTATCATGTGCGTCCATGACGCTGCTGCTGGACATCTGTTATTTTTTTTGTTTGCTGCTCTCGCTGCCTGTGCTGATATACAAAAGCTGGCGAACCGGCAAATATCGCACGGACTGGTGGGCGCGCCTGGGCCGAGTTTCACCAGACCAGTTGCAGTGGCTGAAGGCTGCGCCGCGTGAAGGGCGTATTATGCTGCATTGCGTGAGTGTGGGCGAATTGCTTTCCACCCGCCTGCTGGTGGAAGAATTGTGCCGGCAACGACCAGATCAACGCATCATCATTACCACTACTACGGATACCGGTACTGCGCGGGCAAGGGCTATGTATGGCGGCGGTCCCTTGGCCGAACAGGTTTGTACGTTGCGTTATCCCCTGGATTTTTCCTGGGCGGTGCGCCGCTTTTTAAACGCGGTGCAGCCCTCCATAGTGGTACTGGTGGAACTGGAAACTTGGCCGAATTTTATCCGCGTTGCCCGCCAGCGCAACATTCCTGTCCGTATCATCAATGGTCGTCTGACCGAAAGATCCTTCCGGCGTTATCGGCTGATTCGCCCGCTTATTGCGGGCATGTTTCGTTCCATTGAGAAATTTGGCGTGCAGACAGCGGCTATTGCCGCCCGATTTACGGCCTTAGGAGCCGTGCCGGATCGTATTGAGGTATTGCCGACCATGAAATTTGATACCGCGGACATGGTGGATCAGGTGCCGGGAGCGGATGTGTTAGCAAAGGCGGTGGGCCTTGGACCGCAATTGCCTGTGCTGGTGGGAGGATCCACCGGGCCGGGGGAACAAGATGTGCTCATTGCGGCCTATCGGGCATTGCAGCAGGAGTTTGCCGATTTGCGTCTGGCGATAGCCCCACGCAAGCCGGAAACTATACCGCAGGTACTTTTATCGCTGCAACGTTCTGGATTGGAAGCAGTGCGGCGGTCGGAGAGACCTGACGGCGGCGCGGCACCTTTGCTGCGGGCGGATCAAGTGTTGGTATTGGACACTCTGGGTGAACTCAAAAAGCTTTATAGTCTGGCCATGGGGGTATTTTCCGGGCGGTCGCTGATTCCGCTGGGTGGCAGCGACATGATTGAAGTAGCGGCTTTGGCCAAACCCTGCTGCTTCGGGCCGCATACGTATAATTTTACCGATGTGGTGGAATTGCTGTTGCATGAAGGTGGCGCCGTGGTGGTGCATGATGCCGGGGAGTTGCAAAGGCAGGTAAAAACCTGGCTGGAAGACGGGGCGGCGGCACGGGCCATGGGATTGAAGGCGCGGCAGTGTATTGTGGCCCGTCGTGGTTCATCGCAGCGTTATGCCCAGGAATTGACGCGCTGTTACGGCTGCTGAAGAAGAGACCTGCAGGCTTTTCATCGGTCATCAGCTCCAGTTGGAATTGTCTGATGTGGGCATTGCGGTCCCGGTGAGTTGGGGCGACCATGCGTGGTTTGGTGGAATGGTCGCTGAACGATGATTGAGGACCAATCGTCGTTTTCGGCTCTTGGATTTGAGCCGTATTGTATCCACGGGCCGGATATGCGAAAATTCAGGGATGGTGAAACCGGGTCGGTCTTGATGGTGCCGGCGGTAGAACCTTGATCGGAGGTGCTCATGCCACGATGTCCAGGTTGTTTTGCCCTGATGACGTATGTGAAGGAAGGGCCGATGGTCGT
Source organism: Planctomycetota bacterium (assembly GCA_021852275.1). Taxonomy (GTDB): domain Bacteria; phylum Planctomycetota; class Phycisphaerae; order WQYP01; family WQYP01; genus JABEVA01. The sequence goes on from JAJZNX010000138.1 coordinate 13,320, forward strand.
TCGAAAAACATGCCCCAGTTGCTTTGGGGTTTGGATAGAACGCATACAGTTTCTGCGGCTGGCTCGCAGCCAACCGGGGGTGGCAATGGAGGGTGCCGCGGGTCAGACAAATTCCGCAGCTTCGCCGAATGTCGGCCAGGCCGCCGATTTACGAGATCTTGTGGAGGTCGTGGTGGAATCGGACACCAAGAAACCATTAGACTGTCCCGATTGCCACGCCACCATGGAAATTCAGCGGCTGCATCCGCTGATTCCCGTGAACATTCAGAGTTGTCGGTCGTGTGCCAGCGATTGGCTGGATGTGGGCAAATTGGAACTGATCAACCGTCTGTATTGGGAACTGCTTAACAGCAGCGATCCCAAAATCGTGAACATACGCGAGAAATATGCATTGGCCAGCCTGGGGCTGGAACAGCTTAGAGAACGTGATGAAGCTTCTATGCAAAACATGGGTCGCTTCGGCCAGTTGCTGGATGCAAGTCTGGGCTTGCCTGAAGGTAGCGGGGGGTTATGGTCACTGGAAGGTCTTGTGACGGCGTTGGCTAGTCGCTGACACGGTGATTCGGTGCCGCATCAGACACTGGGCTGTTGAATGATTTGGATTTATCCCATGCTTTTGTTAACATGAATGAAGTGCGTCCCGGGAGTTGTGATACTATGAGCGAATGGCAAGAAGCTGAACAGCGGGTCCAACGGGCGCACGAGCTTTACGAAAAAGGTCGCTGGGAAGAAGCCTTGACTGAACTGCGGGCGGCCATTGACATAAACCCCAACAACAGTGCGTGGTATTTTAACCTGGGTTTGACGCTGGACATGATGGAGCGTGTTGAGGAAGCCGTAGCCGCATACAACAAAGCCCTGGAAATAGACCCGCAAGACGTGGAAATTCTCAACTCGGCGGGAGCTGATTGCATCAGACTGGCGCGCTATCCGCAAGCCATAGCCCATTTTGAACGCATCGAAAAACTGGACCCATCTTTTGAAGCGGCCTATTGCCCGCGAATCCTGGCGTACAGCGAACTGGGCGACCATCAACGAGCGGAGGAAATATTTTATCTGGCCCGGCAATATAAGGAAAAATGCCCAGCCTGTTTTTATAACATGGGGGCATCGCTTCTGGCTCGGGGCCGGTATGACCGGGCACTCTGGTGTTGGCAGCAGGTTTTGGATGCGGAACCGGATTACCCGCAGGTGCACGCGCGTATGGCCGACGCCCATTGGGCCAAAGGGCAGTTGCAGGAAGCCCGCCGGCATTTGCTGGAGGAATTGCGATCGGATCCGGGCAATGTGGATACCTTGCTGGATCTGGGTGAATTGTTGCTGGAAATAGGTCCGCCGGAGGCGGCTGCGGAAAAGTTCCGGCAGGTACTGGACTTGGAGCCGGAAGAATGTACCGCTCATTTTCATCTCGGGGCGCTGGCCCAGTCTGACGGTGATTACCCGCTGGCGCTGGAGCGTTTTCGCTTTGTGTTAAGGCACGATCCAAAATTCGTCGGTGCGCACGTAAAAATGGCGCGTATACACTGGCAGCTTAAAAACCGTACTGAATCGCTCTATCACGCCAATTGCGAATTGGCGCAAAGCGAGTATGACGAGGCCACCCTGATGGATCTGGGGGCTTTGTTCATGGATATGCAGGTGTATGACGGCGCGGAAACCACGTTTCGTCGCGTGCTGGGTGTGGACAGTCAACACGTGGATGCCTGCCATGGATTAGCGGTGGCCATGCTGTTTTCGGGGCGCGTGGACGAAGGTATTGCGCAGTGTCGGGCTACGCTTCGCCTGCAACCCAAGTACATGCTGGCCATGTCCAATCTGGCGTTAGCTTATGCCCAGCGGGGAGACTTGGCGCGGGCTGGTTATTGGCTCAGCGAAGCGCTGGATATCGCCCCGGAGGATCCACAGTTGCGCCATTTGTCCAAACGGCTCAAGGTGCTAAGTGTATGGCATTTTGTGCGGCGATTGTCGGCACCGGTGCGTCGCTGGCTGGGTTGGGGTCGGCGATAAATTGGAATTACCGCTGTCCAGGGGAGGAACGGGTAAGGTGGCGGCTGGCCAGAAATCCGGCCCATAAACCCAATGGCAGGGGGGCCAGCCACCAGATCATGGCATAAAAATCGCCGGAATGACCGGGGGATGGCATGAGGGAAGAATAGCGGATATATTCCAACAGCCCGCGTACGACCACCAGTGGAATCATCACTGCCGTACCGATACGCATGGCCACGCGCAGGGGCATGGCCAACTGTTGATTCAAAATCATCACGCCCGGTGCAATAAGCACCGTCATAATGAGAGACCACCCCAGAAATTTCACCACATTTAACCCGAAAAGAAGCAGACTCATGGCCAGGATCAGCGCGGGCCGCAAATAATTGAGCAGTATTTTGAGACTTTTTGAATTAACGGTTACATCCGGCAGTTTATTTATCGGTACGTGCCGCATGGCGTTATTACCGGAGGCCAGGAGAAAATAACGCTGCACCCGGCTCAGCGGCAGGGTTTGTCTGGCGGAAAGCACTTTGGTGTAGAGGTTATGTTTGGTTACCAGAAGGCCCATGGGCTGGTGCAAATCAGCCGGAGTTTTGTGGCCCGTCAGATCTACCCGCAATTCGTAGTCCGGCTGATTCAGACGAAGGATTTTTTTACCTGACGCTGGAAGTATCGTCAGCGTTCCGTGGCTCAGCAGCATCGGCCTGAAATAGAGATCGTATTGTCCCACCGCGGCTTCTTCCACGTCAACAAGCTTGCCGGCAAAGTGCACCGCCAGGGGTATGGACATTACCAGAATGATAAAAAGCAGTGGCCACAAAACGTAGCGGTAGGGAAATAAAGCCGATTCCGCCCATTGTTCAGGTCGCAGCAACAACAGTCCCAACCGCTTAAAAAATCGCGGTGGTTTGGGCCGCGGTGGCTCTGCAGGACTGCCGCCCTGCATGGAGCCGGGATTGGGGGTGGCGGGCGGCATGGGCTTATCGGGAAACTTGGACATGGTTTCACCAGGGAATTCAAATATGGCGCAAGATCAGTGCGGCTGACGCAGAACGCTGCGGATAGAACCGGTGGCTAATCATTGACCCGGCCCAGGTATTCACCGGTGCGGGTATCCACCCGGACAATGGTCCCCTTGGTAATAAAGTCCGGCAGATTGATGACCAAGCCGGTTTCCAAGGTCGCATCTTTGCCGACATTACTGACTGTAGCCCCTTTAATACTGGGCGGACAATCTTTTACTTCCAATTCAACGGTGTTGGGCAGTTCCACGGAAAACGGTTTTCCCTGGTACATGGTTATTTGCACCTGGGTGTTGGGTTTGAGATACTGCACGGCATCGCCGACCACATCCCCGGAAAGTTCCAACTGTTCAAAGTCGGTCATGTCCATGAAGTGGTGTGTGTTGCCATCAGAATAAAGATACTCCACCGCTTTTTGTTCAAGAAAGGCCTGTTCCAGAGTATCGTCCACGCGAAAACGCTGTTCAATAATGCTGCCGGTCTGCGTATCCTTTAGCTTGACCTGCATGAAGGATCGCCAATTACCCTTAGACACTTTGGCAAAGTCATGCACGACGTAAAGTTTGTTATTGTATTCCACCGCAATACCGCGGCGAAGATCAATTGCGCGAATGCCCATGAAAACCTCAACTATACCAAGCGGATAAACCGGGCTACCAAAAACCAATTTTCAGCTACCCACCGCCGCGCATCCCGCTGCTATGCGACACGGATTTCAGGCCGTCGCCAATCCGGCCGGCGTTTGCCGCGGGCCCGGCGTGTCGAAGCCTTCAACTGCCCTCATGGGGATTCGAACCCCAGTTACAGGCGTGAAAAGCCCGTGTCCTAGGCCTCTAGACGATGAGGGCAACAGGGCCAAGAAGTATAAACAAAGTTTGGGGTTTCGACAAATGCCCGCCCGGCGATGGGGCCGGTGCTCAACGTGGTTGCGGCCCAGTGGGGTTCGTGGCAGGGGTTCCCTGGCCCGCAGCGCTGCCTCGCTTATCGCTCGAAAACGATTTTGGCGCGGACTTGGGCTGGAATCGGGTTGCGGCTGTTCATCGGCAGCCACATTTAGTCCGTCGGTAGAAAAAAAATCCAAGTCGGAAAAGATCGTGCTAACCGATATTGGCCAGAGCGACGGCATCGCCAAAGTCGCGGGTGATTATTTGCCGGATCATGGCGTGTTCAGGAAGAATCAGGTGGGGATCGGCCGTGACTAAGGCCATGGCATCCGCTCGTGCCATGGCCAGGAGTTTGGCATCATAAAGCAATTCGGCAAATCGCAGGTCGGTACGGCCGCTTTGGCGGGTGCCGACAATTTCGCCCATACCGCGGATTTTGAGATCTTCCTCGGCGATATCAAATCCATCGGGGTATTTGCACAAAGCCGCCATGCGGGCTTTGGCCGTATCGGTGGATGCCTGCGCCAGCAGCAAACACGATGAGGCCGCAGTGCCGCGACCTACCCGTCCGCGTAATTGATGGAGTTGAGAAAGACCAAACTGCTGGGCATGTTCAATGACCATGACGCAGGCGTTGGGCACATCCACTCCGACTTCAATGACAGTGGTGGCCACCAGCACGTCGATCTGGTGCCGACGGAAAGCTTCCATAACCTGTTGACGCTCTTCTCTGGGCATCCGGCCATGGACCAGGCCGATGCGGAAATCTTTGAGCATCCCGGTGGCAAGCTCATCGCGGCACTGGATGGCGTTGGCCAATTCACGAGCATTTTCGTCAATGGCCGGTAGCACGATATACGCCTGGCGACCCGCCTTAAGCTGGCCGGCCACGAATTGGTACGCCTTCTCGCGCTCATTTTCGGGAACCAGCCGGGTACCAATGGGCTGGCGCCCGGGCGGCAACGCATCGATCACGGAAATATCCAGATCGCCGAACATAGTCATGGCCAAGGTTCGTGGAATAGGAGTGGCGGTCATTACCAGGGTATGGACTCCAGGATGTTTCGAGCGAATAATCGCCCTTTGCCGCACGCCGAATTTATGCTGTTCATCCACCACCAGCACTCGCAAATGCTTGAACTGAACCGCATCGCTGAGCAGGGCATGGGTGGCGACGGCAATACCAATGGAACCGTCCTGAATGCCGCGGATGGTGGATTCCCGCTCGGCCGGCGGCTGTCCACCGGTCAGCAGGGCCATCTTCACGCGGCTGGAGGAAAGATAACTCTGTAAAGTGTCGAAATGCTGCTCCGCGAGAATTTCAGTGGGAGCCATAAACGCGGCCTGCCCTCCGGAGGCTACGGCAAACAGCATTGCAAATAAAGCGATGATGGTTTTGCCGCTGCCGACATCGCCCTGAAGCAGACGATTCATGGGGCGAGTCTGGGCCAGGTCATGCTGAATTTCGGCCACAACGCGGTCTTGGGCTCCAGTAAGCTGAAAACTCAATAATGCCCGGATACGTGCTTCTACTGTTTTGTCAACTCGAAGTGCGGCGGCGGCCTGATGGGTGTGGTGATGATAGCGGCGAACGGCGATGGCTGTCTGCTGGATAAAAAATTCATGGTAGGCCAGGCTGCGGCGGGCCTGATACGCCTGGTTCAGCGACAGGGGGCGATGAATAGCCGCGAAAGCGCCCTGTCGTGTCAGCAGTGTTCGCTGGTGCAATTGAGCGGGGCTGAACCATTCCGTCACTTGGCCGAGAAGCTCATTCATATTAGCTTGGATGATGCGGGCGAGAACGACGCTGGAAAGTTCCTTGTTCGCGGGGTACACAGGTTCCAGCGCCGCGGCTGGCCCGGGCGGGGCCGTCGGGCCGATGAGTTGATATTGTGGCTGCACCATCTGGTAGCGGCCTTTGTAGAGCTGAATTTTCCCGGTAGCTCGCAGGCGCGTGCCAGGCTGAATTTTCTCTTCCATGTTCCATCGGTTAAACCACACCAGAATACATCGACCGGAGTTATCATCCAGCAGAGCCTCAAAACGCCGTGGTCGTCGCGGAAAGCTGCGGGTTTGCAGAATATCGCCTTCCACCGCGGCATTCTCCAGGGGTTGAATCTGAGCAATGGTTCGCTGGCCATGAAATTCCACGTAATCGCGCGGGAAATATTCCAACAGGTCCGCACAGGTGCAAACGCCTAAATCGCGAAGCTGCCAGGCTCGCCGCGGCCCGACTCCGTGGGCCAGTTCAATGGGGCTTTCTAAACTGATGGCCGGCGGTGTGTTGATATCAGGTAGGGCCGGCTGGCTGGAATCCATGGGTATCTCCATGCAGTGCCGGTGACCGGCGCTGACTTAAAGTTCTAATGCGGTCGATTGAGTGCGGGCCAACCTTGTTGGCCGACCAACGGCACAAAGCGGCAGGCAATGACTTCGCGGCGGGAGAAACCATTGCTGGTGTGCTCCAGAACCATGAGTGTCTGCTGTGATTCATCTCCAATGGGAATTACCAATTTGCCGCCGATGACCAACTGCTTCAGCAGTGCCACGGGATAATCCGGAGCACCGGCGGTTACCAGTATCCGCTGAAAACGAAGTTCGCCGGGCCAGCCCATGGATCCGTCGCCGATGCGATAATGAATGTTGGTTTGGCCCAATTGCCGCAAGCGTCGTTGTGCTGCCACGCTCAGGCTTGCCAGTCGCTCCACGGTGAAAACCTCATGAGCCAGCCGGGCGAGAATGGCGGTTTGATATCCAGTGCCGGTACCAATTTCCAACACCTGATGATCACGGTGAATATCCAGACGCTCGGTCATCAGTGCGACCATGTAAGGCTGGCTGATGGTTTGGCCTCCACCCACTTCCAGAGCACTGTCCGCATAAGCCTGTGCGTGCAACGCGGCATCAACAAAATAATGTCGCGGCACGCCGGCCATGGCCCGCACGACCCGGGCGGATTTAACCCCGCGGGCAATAACCTGCTGTCGCAGCATTTGATGCCGCATGCGGCGGTCCTGGGGCGTATCAGCATACGTGACCGGAGTTGGCGCTACCTCGGTGACAGCATCCGGAAAAATTGGCCCGTGTGCAGGTTGGTCCTTCATGGGGGTATTATAATGGGTTTTGGCAGATTAGGCTGGCTTAATCGGCTCAATACGATGCTCCCGGTGCCGCTGGCGACACCAAGCCGGTTGGTATTATAATGAATTAGCCATGGACCATAAAAATCTGACCGACGAGCAGCTCATTGACTGGGACCGGAGGTTTGTCTGGCATCCCTTTACGCCCATGAAATCCTGGATGGAGAAGACCGATCCGGTCATTATTGTCCGTGGGCAAGATGAATTTCTGTTTGACAGCCGCGGACGTCGTTATATCGACGGTGTTTCGTCACTATGGTGCAATGTACATGGTCATGGCATAAAAAAACTTGATGATGCCGTACGAACTCAGTTGAATGCCGTTGCCCACAGCACACTTTTAGGCCTTTGTAACGTTCCGAGTATTGTGCTGGCCAAACGGCTTGTGGACATCGCCCCCCCCGGCCTGACGCGTGTTTTTTATTCTGACGATGGCAGCACAGCAGTGGAAGTGGCCTGCAAAATGGCGTTTCAGTATTGGAGAAATGCAGGTCAGCCGGAGCGCACCCGTTTCATCGCCTTTCATGACGCCTATCATGGAGACACTCTTGGTGCGGTTTCCCTGGGGGGAATTCCCACGTTTCATCAGGTGTATCAGCCTCTTTGTTTCCCGGTGGACCGTGTGGACTCGCCGCGGATTGCGGACTTCGCCGGTCTTAATGCTGCGGTCCAGGAGACACCCCCAGCTCAGAAAACTTTGGATCCCGCATGGTTACCGCAGATGGAATCACTGCTGGCGGCCTACCCCGGCCAATACGTGGGCATTGTGGTGGAGCCGGTGATACAGGGTGCAGGTGGGATGGTCATGCATCCACCGGGCACGTTAAAACGTCTGCGGGAGTTTGCGGACGCGCACGATCTTCTGCTGATCTGCGATGAAGTATTAACGGGTTTTGGCCGGACGGGACGGATGTTTGCCTGCGAGCACGAAAACATCACTCCAGATCTGATGTGTCTTTCCAAGGGGTTGACTGCCGGTTACATGCCGCTCGGTGCCACGCTGGCGACGGATCGCATATTTGCGTCCTTTTACGCGGATCCGAAATTAGGAAAAACCTTTTACCATGGGCATACCTTCACGGGTCATCCGTTAGCTTGTGCGGTGGCTATTGCATCGCTGGATTTGTTTGCGGAGAACCGGCTGCTGGAACATGTGGCGACACTCGCTCCGGTTTTGTGGGAGCAACTCAAAGTGCTGGGTGATCATCGGCAGGTAGTGGATGTGCGTCAGACTGGTTTGGTTGCGGCCATTGATATTGTGCGGGATCGCCGTACCAGAGAGCGCTTTCCACCGCACTGGCGCGTCGGAGGTGCCTTATGTGCGGCCATGCGCCGTCGCGGCGTGCTGCTTCGTCCATTGGCGGATACCCTGGTCCTGATGCCCCCCCTGGCCATCGGCGTTGAATCGCTTGTTCATCTGGCCAGGGCAGTTGTAGAATCTGTACAACTGGTGGAAGAGGTAATCCGGCATTGCGAGGAAAATATAATTTGAAAATTCGCTTACGTTCTCCAAAAGCGCTTACGCCATGGGAACTACTGAAGGCTTACAATCGACCTGGGCTTTTCATTACAGCCACCAATACAGACATCGGAAAAACGACGGTTACATCGACCTTGGCGGCGGCGTTAACGCGGCTGGGTATTAGGGTGGGGGTGTGCAAGCCGGTGGCCTCAGGTTGCCCGAAAAGAGGTGATCGCGGGGTGTTTGGGCGGCTGGTGGATGAGGATATGTTATCGCCGGATGGAGAATGTATAGGCCGGGGGGCCGGGTTGGATGTGGCTGATGACGCCCTGATGGCTCGCATCAGTCCGATTCGGCTGGCTGCCCCCATTTCCCCGCATGCCGCTGCACGGCTTGAAGGACGGCGTCTGGACTGGAAACGGGTAGCCCGCGCCCTGGATTACTGGCAAAATCAGTGCGATTTTCTGCTGGTGGAAGGTGCCGGCGGCTGGCTGACGCCGTTGGCTGAAAAGCCGATATGCACTGTGGCCGATCTGGCCGCCATTTTAGCTTTGCCATGCCTGGTGGTGGGTGGGCCGCGTCTGGGTACCATCAACCATACGTGGCTGACCGTGAATGCGATTGTGCAGCGCCATCTAACTGTGGCCGGGGTGGTATTCAATGCCGTACCCCAGCCGCCCGATGTTGCAGCTATCACCGCGATTGAAGATTTTCCACGGCTGACCGGCGTACCCGTTGTGGCGACCCTTCCAAAGGTTAAATGGAACGCCAGGCGACCAATGTCCAGTGAACTGGTCGACTTAGTAATGCCATTGGCCGAAAGCCTGTGGAAACAATTCGGCAAGCCCGGACAAAATGGTTAAACTATCATCAGGTTGGAGGTGGCTTGGGGCGGCGTGGATGTATAATTTCCATGAAACCCGGATCAATGGATTGGAATTGAATATCGGTGGTGGCCGCCACCGGATCCAAAGGAGGCTATATGCCGCAGTTCGCAAATCGCATGTTCAAACTTGGACTATCTAGCTTGGCGGTTGTCACACTGCTTGCGACGGGAGTATCGCTGGGTGGGTGTTCCAACGGGCGATCAGGCAAAACACCGCCCGTAGCCCAGCAAGATCTTTTGCCGCGGCCTGCACTGTATCCGGCCTTACATGGCACAATTAAATCCTTCGCGGCGGTGGCTTCCGCCAACCCGGTGCTGGTGCGCGGCTACGGCATTGTGGCGGGGTTGCCCAATACCGGCAGCGGCGAGATGCCGCCGGAAATTCGCAACATGATGATGAATCGGCTGCTCAAAAACAATATCGGCTTTCTGTCGCATGGCACCGCCCAGTACGATCCGTCCAAGATTCTGCGTTCGCGCCAGATTGCCGCGGTATTTGTGGAGGGTGTAATTCCGCCGCTGGCGATGCGTGGAACCACGTTTGATCTGAAAGTAATCGCCATGCCCAATACGCAGACCACAAGCCTGGCCAATGGCTTGCTTTGGACCACGCCGCTGCGCGTGCACGTGGGCCTTAATAATATGAGCCGGGTGCTGGCGCGTGGCCGCGGCCCGGTGTTTTGCGATCCGCTGCACGCTTCAGCTTCCAGGTTGGTCAAAGCAGGAACGATTTTGCGCACAGGGCGGGTGATGGCGGGTGGCATTGTCTCCATCAAAATTCCGGTGATTCTGGAACTTTACACGCCGTCCTATCGAATTTCTTATTTGATTCAACAGATCGTCAATCAGCGTTATGGGGGCAATCCTCCGGTGGCGGCTGCTGAAAATGACCGCATCGTGCAGTTGCGGGTGCCGCGGCGTTATCAGCATAATCCGGCGGAGTTTGTGGACATGGTAATGCATCTGTACCTGGAACAAAATATTCCGGGTTTTACTCAGGTGCAGGCCAAACGTCTGCTCAAGGCACTTTCGGATCCCACAGCTCCGTTTAATCAGATTAGTATGGCGCTGGCACAACTGGGGCGCACGGTTTTGCCGGATATTGAGCCGTATTATAACTCGCCTGATCCGCGTGTGGCGTTTTACGCCGCGCGAGCGGGTACGATCATCGGCGATGAAGATGCAGTTACCGTGCTTAAAAAGATTGTCACCGAGGGCCACGGACCGTACCTGATGGATGCGGTGAAAACTCTGGAACACAGCCACGATGCCGTGCGGGCATCACTGGCTTTTCAACACCTGCTGCAGTCTCCGGATCCGCGCACACGATTGTTGGGCTATAAAGCTTTGCTCAAGATTCATTCGTCGGAGATTTACTCGCAAGTGGTGGGGGCGAAGTTCATGCTGGATATTCTACCCTCATCAGGCCCCACCTTAATTTATGCCACCCGTACCGGCTATCCGCGCGTGGCGATCATCGGCCGCGTACCTGAATTGATACCCGGATCGCTGTACGTCAGCCAGGGCAATGCTATTACCGTCAATTATCCGCTGCCGATCGTACCCAAAAAGGTCCAGGCAATTTCCTCTCAAAAACATCTGCAATCGGCCACGCTGCCGGTGCAGTTGTATTATCGTGATCCGTTGAGCCATCAAATGGTACAGATGTCCTGTGATCCAGAGCTGCCGGATGTGATTACGGCGTTGGCGCAGGCGCCCAATCCATTTTCTCCCACGTACAATCCGCGAGCACCTTACATCGCCGCTTCCTATCAACGTATTGTGGCGATGCTTTTTACACTGTGCAACAATAAAAATATCATCGCCACCTTTATGATGCAGCAGAAGTCTCCGCCGTCCATGGCCCTGTACGCCTCGCTGAACCAGCCGCGCCCCAGCGGTCATACCTTGGGTGTTTACCGTCATGGCAACGGCTGGACCGCTACACCGACCACGCAGCCAAACCATGGCGTCTCGCCGTTTAGTTCAACGTTACCGGGCGAAAAACCGGGAAATTAAGGCCGCGGGGACCGCGGATGAAAGCTAGGCGGTGGCCGTAGAGTAACGAGGACCGTGATGATTCGTCCTTGTCGAGCCAGGCGGATGGAGACATGCTCGGGATCGGCGTGAATTTTTTTTGCAATCCGGTTGAAGTCGGATAATCCGATGCCGTCGATGCCAAAGATGATGTCACCGGGGCGAATTCCTGCCTGTTGAGCAGGAGAATGGGGATATACGCCAAGGACTTGAATGGCGCGTTGATGTCCAAGCCGGGGAACCTTTCGCCTTAAGGGAGAATTGCCGGGCACCATGGTATAGCGGATGCCAAATCGGACCTGTTCGATCTGACCATATTCAATAAAATTGCGAATGTAGGATTTCTTGCCAGCTACGCCGAGCGCCTTTCTCCAGGTAGTAACCCCCGCCAGTTTTCCGCTTGGCGTAAATATGAAAGCTGGATGTGGAGCGGTTCGCAGCAAAGCCATGAGTGGGGCATGAGTTGTGCGGCGGCTTGCAAACCCCGGTCCATGAATGGGCATCAGCCAGCGTACCGCCGGTTGGTCCGCGGCCACGGCCAGCAGCAGTGTCGGTCGCTGCGGCAATTGTCGCACCATACGCACTGGAAGCAGTTTGGCGGTAGGGGGCAACTGCAGCACGCTCATATTGAGAAAATAATTGGTTGCGTATACGTGGGCGACTGCAGCTTTGCCATTCGGTAAAATCGCGCGGACTGTGGCGGTGGTGCCCGGTGAAGCCAGAGCTTCCAGCACCAGAATGCGACGTGGCTTGCCCGTGGCCAGGCCATAAACGGTCTGATTGCGGTGCTGCTCCATTTCCCGCAGACGCATCAAAATGCCATGTAAAATGGGCCAGGGCAGGTCGGTCCGACCGGGTCCGTGCCGAAACAAAAAGTGCCGCAGAAGAAAGATTTCCACGTGCGGGTCATCGGCGAGTTTATCCAGTTCTTGTCGCTGCTGTGGCGTTAGATGCATGGGGGTATGATGATGGTAAGGTTTTTCGTGCAGCGGCTCAATAAGCACGGTTGGAACGGAACGGCGGCCCGGGTGAAAATTCCGGCCATGAATTTTCAAGTGGTGGTGTTGAACCCAGCGAAGCTTCCATTGATCAAATTTTGTTCGCATATTGGGCGGGAGGAGCGCATCAGGATCTCGACTTGGTTTGATAATAACCAATGACTGGCGAATGCGATTGTAAAGAGACTGTGTTTCTTGCTCCATTTCCCGTAAAACCAGGCGGGAGTTCCTGTCGCCACCGATTTGTTCCGCGGTGGATGATGGAGTCTTGCCTGCGGCTGCCTTTATCGGCTGTACCAACCACAAGTTCACCACGGATGTCAGAACCAGACTTAACGCCATGGTCACGACCTGGATCCTGGTCTGCAAAGCCCGGCCGGCTGTTTCTGGTCGGCCAGTGCTCCCGGTGCGAAATCGAAAAATCACATTCATCCAATATCCATCCGATGCTCATCCAACCTGTGCCGGAGTATCCAAATCTGGTTCCAACTACAAACAAGCGGCCGCAGTTCAGTGAACGCATCGTCAAATCGACACCGCTTAGAATACACCTTGGGGCTGCAAGGCTGCAATCTGCTGAGTTCCGTTTTGTGTCGTGGCGGCATGATCGGTCACAAAACTCCGGGCAAACTTCTGAGCCGCGGCATAGTCCGTAAAAGTTTGACTGACGGATTCACCGCTTGGCATTTCAATGCGGACAACATACTGGGTGGACCGGCTGGCATTGGAGGCGGAGGAGGCCCGGCCAGCCACATAACCGCCCACGCCAATAAGCAGGCAAGCTGCCGCCAGGGCCAGTCGCCGCAACTGACGGAGCGTGCCTGATGAGGCAAAAGAAACTTTCAACGGTGCATACGTCTGATCATGCAGTTGGGCCAGGCAATCAGCGGCCATTTGATGGGCTTCTCGGTCTGCAGGGATGTAACTTTCCCAGACTTGCCGGCGCAAAGATTGCTCCTGTTGCAACTGATGAACCAATGCCGCCAGCGCCGGGTCTCTTGCGATTTGCGCTTCCACTTGCGCCCGCGCTTGGGCGGACAATTCACCGTCCAGATACTCGTGCAGAGTTTCGAGATTCACTGACATATGACACCACCTTACCGGCACCAAGGCCATTTCTAAAACACAATTGCCGGAACCATCCGGTCCATTGGGCTGACACTACCCTTAACCACCACCGTCCGCGTGGATCTTCGACACACGATTGCGAGCCCGATGCAGCCATGTTTTCACCTGCGACTCGGTGGCCTGCATCAGGCGGGCAATTTCCCGGTAGGCCATTCCCTGCTGTTCCCGCAAAACCAGTGCCTGTCGCCAGGCGTCGGGCAGCGATTCGATGGCCTTGCGCAACGATGCAGCCGTTTCACCCATCGTTACCTCCGCGGATGGATCGGCATCTTCACCCAGCGTTTCCAGCAGCACGGCATCGGCATCCAGCGACTGGCCCACCCTGCGCCGCCGGCAACTGATCACATTCCGCGCGACTGCCTTGGCCATCAGCGACCAGCCACCATCCGACCAGTCGTAGCCATCACGATGGCGAAAGAGATTCAGAAGAGCCTCCTGAACCAAGTCTTCAGGCTGCTTGCCATCGCGCATCGGTACGCCAAGCATAGCCCGGGCCAATGCCAGAAGTCGCCCAAAGTTGGCGTTTACAGCGGCTTCAAATTGCCTATCGGCCATCGTCTGGGCTGCCATCATGCGTCCCGGCTTCAAGAGTTACCACGTACCACAGGGGTTTTGGTTGCAAAATCCACGTTATTTGAGTACCCCTGTAGAGTCATCAGCCAGACATTATATCGGCCTTGAATGCCTTGGACATCCTTGGCGATACTTAGCCTGATTTTACGCATGAACGCCTCGGCTGGAAAGGGCCGATTGGGCCATGCGCAAGACACATTATCCGCATTTGTTACACGGCCAGAAGTTAGCTCCAAGAAAAGATTTCACCCACCCACATCGTATTAACGAATTTTTTTGCCAACGTAACCGAATTCTGGTTATCGGAGCTAGTAATAGAATGGACTGGCGAGTTTTATTCGCCTTAGACCTGTAACCCTGCCGAAAGTTATAGGTGTGGTTTGGTCCAACGCGTGAATTGGGCTATACTTAACTATGTCCCCCGGCCATGGGGGATGAGAGTCGAGGTTGGCGGAGCCGGCCGTAAAAAAGGAACCGATAAGCTTATCGGATCAGTGCGGGTTATATGCTCACTGCCAATCCAGGTCTTGCTCCGGCGGCTGTTTCCGGGTTTATGTATGGTTGTCAGATCTTGCAGCCATACATGCCGATCTTCTTTGTGTCTTTTCTGGTTACGTTGGTGCTTACTCCACTGATGCGGCATTTGGCCCTGAAGCATGGAGTGGTGGATGAACCGGACTTCAGCAGAAAAATCCATGCTCATCCGGTGGCCTACCTGGGCGGAGTAGCCACATTCCTGGGATGGCTGGCGGGTGTGGTGGTTTCGCTGCTTATTGTGCTGCCCAAAAGGTCTGGTGGCGGTTCGATGGTATCGGTGCAGATGCCGCCGGGGGTAATTTTAGGGGCAGGGGCGGTGGTCCTTTTCGGCTTGCTCGACGATGTTTATAGTTTACCACCGCGTTTCAAGATTTTTGGTCAATTTCTGGGTGGAATGGCCTTTTTTTTCCTGGCTATTGATGCACACGGGTTTTTGGGCGTGCGACTGGACATGGCCAAAATGTTTATTTATCCGCTGGAGCGATATGGATGGCTTCCAGTGCTGCAACTGCATCATCCCATGGCTTTTGCCACGTTTGCCACGATGTTTAGTGCCATAGTAGTGGTGTTTATTATTGTTGCGGCCTGCAATGCCACGAATCTGCTTGATGGCCTTGATGGACTGTGCAGCGGCGTCACCGGCATCATGGCCATGGGTTATCTCATCCTGGCGGTTTTTCTATCCACGCAGAATTTGGTAGCTCCCGGCATTGCCTCCGTGGATCCTACTCGTATTGCCTTGAGTTTGGCGCTGCTGGGATCGGTCTTGGGCTTTCTGCCGTTTAATTTCAATCCAGCCACTATTTTCATGGGTGATACCGGCAGTATGTTTCTGGGCTTCAACTGCGGCACCATGATTATTCTTTTTGCTAATGATGGCATCTTCCGCTGGTTTCTGGGGGCATTGGTGATTTTCGGCTTGCCCATGCTGGATACGTTTCTGGCCATCATCCGTCGAAAGATTAACGGTCGTCCTGTATTTTCGCCGGATTCCGGCCACTTTCACCATTTCCTGATCAAACGTGGGTTGTCCGTGCGCCAGGCGGTGCTGGTCAGCTACGCTCTTACCGCGGTGTTCGTGAGCTTTGCTCTGGTGATTGTGATTATTCCCACCGGTTTGGCTCTGGGCATTTATCTTGTGCTGTTTGGCTGGCTGGTAGTGGCGGCGTTCAAGATGGGCATGATTTTCCAGGAAGGGTTGCCACCACGCAAAAAGCCGGTTGCACCTTCTATCAGTGCTGCAGCCGCGCCGCCGGCTACGCCTGCCGGCCCGCAGGCCCTCACCTTCACGGCGGAAAAGCGGCTGAATTGACCACCTGCACTGTGCCGGGTCTTATGGTGCTCCCGCCTTGTCTTGCGACCGGACCAACCCCAGTTGATCCATCGTTGTATGATGCAGCCAGACTTTGGACCAGTTTGTGTTGATAGCGGCTAAATCAAGAATAAACAGCACAGATAACGCTACGTGTAAGCGTGAGTGAGGCCATTGGGTCGCGCTGAGTTTATCCATATTTACAGATTCCCCGGCACGGGCCAGTTCCAGCAGTAATAGAGCTGCGGTCCCGGCATCCGCCTTTTGGACATATCGGTACACCTGCCATTGCAGCCATACGCGCACCAGCAGACTGGCCCAAATGCTGGGCAGGCGGATCAACCAGTGCGGTGGCACATCATCATTCATCAGGTCCGTTCCCAGCGGGATGTAATAGATCGGTGTTGTTGTTCCCGGGGGACAATATTCTTCAGGCGGTTTTTTTTGGTTACTTTGATAGTAATAGATTCGGATGGCTTTTTCCCGCTTCCACGCTAAAAGAAACAGTCCGACGTAAATTACCACAAATACAAGAAATATGGCCAGGCCCCAGTGTTCCGCAGCCACATCCTGGCTCAGCATCACCCAAATCGCAATATAAAACATCATGGTCAAGGCCAACAGTCCCAACAGCACCGGGGTAAGTACCATGCCAATGACCCCACCCGCAGCCTGTAGCAGAATAAGTCCACGCTGCCTGCGCAAGGCTTTGTGTATCAGTGCCATGCAGGTCACATAATCAATGGATCGGGCGGGATGGCTGGGAGTGTTCATTGCAATGAGTATAACGTAATCCGGGAAATCATGACGTAGCGGCTGTCGAACAGGGACAAGGGGAAAAAATTTTGCGGACGCGCTTAGTTGTTGGCCGCCAGCCGAATCCGCTGTTGAGCTCTCATAAGTATGTACTTTATATCGTCTGGCTTACTTTACCAGGCTTAAATGGTGACACCTCTAACCGGCCAACAGGTGACAATTCGACTTCGGTACAACATGGAACTTGATGCGCATGTTGACCTGCTGATGGGTATGGGGTAAATTAACAACCGCGGAATCGCATGGGGGCATAGCTCAGTTGGGAGAGCGTCTCGATGGCATCGAGAAGGTCAGGGGTTCGAGTCCCCTTGCCTCCATTGTTCCGCTGGGGCTGACCGGCACGCTGTGGTTGGGTTTGCGGGCAGTTTAAGACAAATCTATGGTCATGCAATCAAAGACGATCTGGTCGATCGGCACACTGTTGCAGTGGACGAGTGATTTTTTTGCCGGGCATCAGATCGACGAGCCTCGGCTTTCGGCGGAACTGCTGCTTTCGCATGTCTTGAACTGCAGTCGCATGGAACTATACACACACTTTGAAAAAGTGCCCGGGCCGGCAGAAATTCAAAAATTCCGCGAACTGGTTAAAAAACGCCGGGAGCATACGCCCGTGGCTTATCTCATCGGAAAGAACTGGTTCTTTTCGATGGAGTTTGCGGTGTCGCCGGATGTATTGATTCCTCGGCCAGATACTGAGACGTTGGTGGAAACCGCCATTCGTTTCGTGCGGCTGGCGACTACCTGGGAAAAGCCGGAAATTCTGGACTTGGGCGTGGGCAGCGGCTGCATATCTATTGCTCTGGCCAAACATCTGGTGGAAGCACAAATTGTGGCAACGGATATAAGCGACACAGCGCTGGCCGTGGCCGAGGCCAATGCTCGTAACGCCGGCGTATTGGACCGGGTGCGATTGGAGCGTGGCGATTTGTATGAGGCGTTGGGCAGGATGCTGGTTCGGCCCAGGTTTCATCTGATTGTGTCCAATCCGCCGTATATTCCAACCGGCCGAATTGCAGCACTGATGCCGGAAGTAAAGGATCATGAACCACGACTGGCTCTGGATGGCGGTGAAACCGGCCTGACGTTTTACCATCGCATTGTGGCCGGCGCGCCGGAATACCTGCTGCCAACGGGCATGTTGCTGGTGGAGACCGGTTTTGATCAGGCGGCGAGCGTGAGTGCACTGCTAAGTGCATCGGGTAAATTTTCAGAGCCGCGGATTATTCGCGATGCCGCCGGACACCAGCGTTGCGTGATGGCGACATTGCTATAACCACGATTAAGTGCCGGAGCTGCCAAGACTCGTCGCCCACGTCGAAATTCCCCGGAAATCCAATATTCAACTTCACCCCACAATGGCAAAAATTGCGTTACGTAGCGGTGGCCAATGCGGCCAGCACCTCTTGGTGATGTTGATCCACCTTGACCTTCGCGAAGATGCGATGAATTACCCCCATGGAGTCGATGACGAAAGTGGTTCTTTCAATGCCCATATACTTTTTGCCGTACATGGACTTTTCTTTCCACACGCCATATTTTTCAGCCAGGGTATGGTTGGTATCGGACAGCAGGACAAAGGGCAGCTTGAATTTGGTTTGAAATTTTTTATGGCTTTCCAGATCATCAGGACTTACACCGAGCACTATGGCCTTGTTCTTTTGAAAATCTTGGATGGAATCGCGGAAATTGCAGGCTTCTACGGTACAGCCGGGTGTATCGTCCTTGGGATAAAAATAGAGAACAACTTTTTTCCCTTTGAGGCTGGTGAGTGAAATCTTGCCACCATCGGTGGATGGCAGGCTGAAATCCGGAGCGAGTGATCCTTCGGAGATTGGCATGGTAACTCCTCTTGATATACATGATTAAGCTGCCGCAGTGTGCATCGGTCCACATGCGAATGATGAGAATAATCCAATAAACCCTGCAAGGCAAATGGGGGCCAATTTCCTGGACGCAAGAGCGTGGCAATTTGTTCCAGTTGCATATTGAATTCACCGTGATCGCGGCCGGTTGGTCAGGCAATGGAATTCACTTGAGTGCGGACAAAGTAGGGCGACGCAGATGCTTTCAGGGCGGTTGGGACAAATTTTCCGGATTTTGCTTAGGAACCATGGCGGTCTGGCGCGGTGGAGCCGGGGCCACGATAGACACAATGGCTGGTACAGGTTTCGTGCACGAGCACTTCACACAGCAAGGGTAGTTCCGGGGCCAGGCGCTGCCAAATCCACCGGGCCAGATTTTCGCTGGTGGGGTTGTCCAGGCCGGGAATTTCATTGAGATAATGGTGATCAAGTTCGGCCACCAGCGGGGCAAAAGCGGCTTTTAAGTCGCCGAAATCCTGAAGCCAGCCGGTCTGTGGATTGACCGGTCCGCGGATAGTTACCTGGACGCGAAAAGAATGTCCATGCAGCCGAAAGCATTTGTGATCGGCGGGTGCCTGTGGCAGACGATGCGCTGCTTCGAAACGAAACTCCTTGGTGAGATCCACAGTAAAAGTAGCATCATCAGGCATAGATGGCAATCTCAATTCGAGCGCGAGTTACGTGACGTGTTAACGGCTTTCTTTAGCACGCAGGTCCGCGAGGCGTTGACGGGCATCGCGGAAAGTAATATCCCATTGAGTGATGCGGCTATAGATTTTTTCGGCCTCGGCGATATTTCCGCTGGCTTCCTGTGACCGGGCTAGCCAGTAATGCATGTCTTTGCTTTTGGTGTCGCCGGTGTCTGCGAGTTCATAGCTTTCGACAGCTCTGCCAAATGTTTCGACAGCCTCGCGTTTCATGCCCTGTTCCAGAAAGCAGCGGCCGAGTAGATATAAAGCGTCCGCGCGATGACGAGGATGATTCTGGGCCAACTGCAGAGCCTGGAGAGCTTCATCGAGGCGGCGCGCACGATAGAGACGATAGCCGTACTCGTAAAGAATGCCCATATCCGTCGGAAACTGTTTAACGCGCTGGGCAAATTCTTCAATTTCGAAATCGAGCCGCGCCTTTTCCTGTTCCTGCAGGTCATTTTGCAGAGCCGTATCGTCGGGATGCGCTTTAACGGCAGCGGCAAGAACGCGGATATCCCGACGAAACTGTTTCATCCGGATGTCGCCGATGATCATTTTATAGCGATACACCTTGGTCTTTTCATAGGCATTGTGCAGAACATCAATCGCCGTGGCTTCATAATCCGGCGAGTCAAGATCAATCAAAGATTTCACGTATTTACTTATAACTTGATGTTCCAATGGATCCTTTTCGTAGTTGGCCTTGGCTTCGCTCATCACTTTAAGCTTGAATTCCTCCGATTTGTTCAGATTATCCTGCTGAATAAGCTCCTGGGTCTGCTCCTTGTCCTTGAGGGACTCTTTGAAGTCGCCGGCATTTTCATATTGCCCTTTCTGGAGCGTTTCCCGGGCTGCAAGTTCCTTAACGCGGTTGGCGAGGTCCCCATCGTTGGGCAGCATCTGCAGGGCTAGTTGGACGGCTTCCGCGGCCGCCTGAAAAGATCCGATTCCCTCATATAAGTCCGCAAGTTCCAGGTAATAACGGGGATGCGGTGCTTTTTGGGTGCGATTGGCGTGCAGCATGACTGGGCCAAACCAGTGGATGATTTCCTTGTAGTCGGCGGCATACGCGTGCTTGAGCAGTGCGCTCATTTGAGAAATATTGCCCGGGTCTTTGGCCAAAAACCATTCCGCATTGAGCATTTGTTCTTTAGGCGTTTTGCCTTTGAAGCGGGGTTTAGCACCCAGAAATCCAGATGCCGGCTTTCCACCTTTGACCTTTCTGCGTAAAGAAATATCGCGCAGGGCTTCATGCTCCGGAATGTTCAACGGTTCGCGGAAAAGACCTTCAATGTACATATCGATAGCATAGTCATAGTTGCCGGTGTCTGCGACAGTTTTAGCCCGGTCAAAATAGGCTTTGCCTTTGCCAGGCCCTTCCATCGATGCGGGTGTTGCCTCTAAAGCCATGGTATGGGTACTCTTTTCGTTAAAACGGCACCGAAACACTATGCCAGATGGGCTACTGCCGTCTGGATTTGTTGTAGAACGGGCCTGCCAATATCACAACCAAGCGCTAAATGTTGTCCTCGACGGCCATTCGGAACAGCGCTGCACATTTGACGCTACCAAATGTATCGCGTATGTCAAGCGTCCATTGGTTGACTGAATAATTGTTCCGGCATTTTAGTTGAAACTCCGAAGTGTTACAATAACCTTCGCGGTGAACGATTGAAAGACGCAAAAACAGTTGCCAGAATTTTGCGTCCATTTTTTCAGCAGCGGCTATGGTACCTGTGATAAAACAAATGAAGGTCGTTCGACCGGAATCGCCGGAATTAATTCAGCGCGGTCTGCAATGCCTGCTGGGGGGGCCGGCGGCGGCCAATGGAGCGGCGGTGTCTCCGCTGCTGCAGCGGCGAATTGAAGCATTCCGCCATTATGGTCAACTTCAGCATGTGGATTTGCATCGGCTGGTTTTAACGGTTTCGGAGGATGCTATTCTTGGCGCGTGCCTCTGGGTAGCTAACCCGGGGAAGGTGGCATCGTTGTATATCACAGATCCGCGTGAATATCCGCAGGCCATTGCGGCGCTGCCCCTGTGTATCGAAGGTGCTGCCCGTGACGCGGGTGCGGCAGGCCTGTGTCTGGTGCAGGCCATTGTGGAAGAGCAGGATCATCTTTCGGCCCAGGCTTATCGGAATGGAGGCTGTGAGTACCTGGCAACATTGCTCTACCTCGAGAGATCCGATCCGTGGTTGTCGCCGCGTCCTGTATTTCCGTCGGGTGTGAGTCTGGAAACATATTCCGCAGAAAACCATGCGCAATTTTGCCGGGCAATTGAAGAGAGTTATGTGGGAGCCTTGGATTGCCCACGTTTAACCGGCCTGCGTTCCCTGGAAGATGTGGTGCGCGGGCACAAGGCGGTGGGACGCTTTCGTGAGAATTTGTGGTTTTTACTGGTATGTGATCGAAAGCCCGTCGGTGTGTTGCTCCTGGCGGAGGTAGAAGCCCGGGAGGCACTGGAACTGGTATACTTGGGATTGGCACGGGAAATGCGGGGCCGCGGTCTGGGTACGGCGCTGATGCAACTGGCCCTGCGGCAACTTGCCGCATATTCACTGCGTGTGTGCACTGTGGCGGTGGACGCCAAAAACACTCCCGCCATGGCCTTGTACCGCAAGATGCGTTTTCGTTCCAAAGATTCGCGAGTTGTTTATATCAAAGCGCTGCATCCAGCGGTCGCAGCGGCCCAGCCTGGTTCATGACAGCACCCGCTGGCGTATTTCCTGGCCCAGACGCGTGAGGAAGTCATCCAGGGGCACGCTGCCCAGGTCCTCGTCTTTTCGCGTGCGCACGGCAACTGAACTGGTTTGTTCTTCGCGGGCACCTACCACAAGGAGGTAGGGAATTTTCTGTTCGCGGGCGCGGCGGATTTTGGCTCCGATTTTGTCATGATCGATGTCAAGTTCGCAGCGGATTCCTGCCGCACGCAGCCGACTATGGACTTGGCTCGCGTACGCGACGAATTTTTCGCTGATAGAAAGCACCATGGCCTGCACCGGGCTTAGCCACAATGGAAAAGCCCCGGCAAAGTGTTCGATTAAGATGCCGGTGAAACGCTCCATCGACCCGAAAGGTGCGCGGTGGATCATCACCGGCTGATGGCGGTTGTTATCGCTGCCGATGTATTCGAGTTTGAAGCGCTCGGGTAGTACGTAATCAAGCTGCACTGTACCAAGCTGCCAACTGCGACCGATGACATCCTTAACCAGAAAATCGAGCTTGGGTCCGTAAAATGCAGCTTCACCCGGAGCTTCCTGGGATGAAATACCCACCTCTTGTACCACCCTGCGCAGGGTATCTTCGGCACGCTGCCACAAAGCTGGATCGCCGGCATATTTGTCGGAGCCGGGGCTGCGCAGGGATACGCGGCAATGATAATTGTCAAAGCCCAACGTCTTAAAAGTCAGCAACACCATTTCCACGGTGGAACGCAGCTCCGCCTCGACTTGCTCGGGTGTGCAGAAAATATGGGCATCATCCTGGGTAAAACCGCGCACGCGGGTAAGCCCGGAAAGTTCGCCGGATTGCTCAAATCGGTAGACGGTGCCAAATTCGGCCAGACGTATGGGTAAATCGCGGTAGCTATGGGGTTCAGCGGCATAAATCTGAATATGATGTGGACAATTCATGGGCTTGAGCAGATATTCACTTTCATCGCCGCTGTCGCGTTCTTTCATTTTAATGGTGGGAAACTGCGAATCTTTGTAATAAGGATAATGGCCGCTGGTTTTGTAAAGGTTGATATTGCCGATGTGCGGGGAGTAGACGGCACTGTAGCCGCGCTTATCAAGTTCCTGCCGCATGAAGGATTCCAGCTCCTGGCGTACGATTCCACCCTTGGGCATCCACAAGATCAAACCGCTGCCGACCAGGGGTGAAATGGTGAAAAGCCCCAGGCTTTTGCCGATGGTTCGGTGGTCGCGTTTTTTCGCCTCTTCCAGACGGGTTAAATGCTCCTGTAACTCTGCAGGAGTGAAAAAGGCCAGCCCATAGACCCGCTGCAATTGTTGCTTGGAGGCATCTCCATGCCAATAGGCTCCGGCGACGCTGGTTACTTTCACTGCCCCTATGCGGCCGGTTGATGGCAGATGTGGACCACGGCAGAGATCTTCCCAATTCTTGCCGGGAGTGCCGGTGGCGTAAAAGCTTAATGGAACGCTGGCATCATAGTTTAAGGCTCGCCGGGCATTATCCAGTTTGTAGGGATTGTTTTCAGATTCAAGTTTTTTCAGGGCTTGGGCGGACGCAAGTTCATACCGCGTAAAGGGACGATTTTCAGCGATAATTTTTGCCATTTCCTCTTCAATACGTGGAAAATCATTCTCCCGAATCGGTTCGGCAAGTTCCATATCGTAATAGAAACCTTCGTCTACGGGGGGGCCGTAGGCGAGTTTAACATCTGGAAACAGGCGGGTGATGGCTTCCGCCATGACATGGGCGGTCGAATGGCGCAGCAGATACATGGCATGCGGATCCGAGGTTTTAGCGGTGACAATAGCTAGATTGCAATCGCGCGTAATGGGCGTGGTGAGATCGCAAAGGGTGCCGTCGAGTATCGCTCCAATGGCATCGCGTGCCAGCCTTGGCCCGATGGATTGAGCCACCTCCGCGGGGGTAATGACCGGTGTATCAAATTGTTTTTGTGCGCCATTGGGCAATGTAAGGGTGATCATAAAATTCATTCCAGTACTGGGGAAAGCTCGCCAGGGCCAGTTCGAGGGCATGTTATCGGTGAGGGGCAGACATTTCAAGACGGAAGGGTTGGCGTACACCGTTCATCTATGGGCGCAACTTGTTGCAGGAACGACTGCGGCGTGCGTGGCGGCCGCAGTCGCCTCAACGGGAAATCCGCTAGGCGGCTTGGCTGGCAAACCACCGGACTGTCTGTTCCAGGCCTTGCGGAAACCATACTGCCGGTTCGTAGCCGAGTAGAGTGTGCGCCAAGGTGATGTCTGCCAGGGAATCACGCACATCACCAGGTCGAGCCGGCAGGTAATGTCGCTGGACTTTTTTTTGGAGAAGCCCTTCCATCTTTTCGAGCATGGCGTTGAGGCTGATATTTTCACCGCAGGCTATATTGGCTACTTCTCCGGCTAGATTTCTGGTGGCAATGCCGGCTAACATATTGGCGTGCACGACATTGGCCACGTGGCAAAAATCGCGCGTTTGTTCCCCATCGCCGTAGATCGTGGGTGGATCATTTCGCAAAATGGCGGTTATAAATGCAGGTATTACAGCGGCATACTGGCTTTTGGGATTTTGCCGCGGGCCGAAAACATTGAAGTAACGCAGGGATATGGTGGAAAGACCATACACCTGCGAATAGATGCGAGCGTAATATTCCCCGGTAAGTTTGCCCACGGCATAAGGACTTTTCGGGGCCGGGAGCATGGTTTCAATTTTGGGTAGCGTGGGGCTGTCGCCGTAGGCGGCGCTGCTGGCGGAATAGACGAAGCGTCGAGCGCCGGCCTGCCGTGCGGCCTGGAGCATGTTCAGAGTACCTGTAATATTGACCTGGTTGTACTTGACGGGGGCATCCACCGAACCAGGGACGCTGCCCAATGCAGCCAGATGAAAAACGATGGCCCGGTCAGCGGCGGCATGGTTGCAATCGGATGGATTGGTGATATCGCCTTCAATAAGGGTGATTGCAGGCAGGATTTCCTGCAGATTGGAGCGAAACCCGGCGCTAAAGTTATCCAGCACGGCGACTTTGGCTTGAGCCTCCAACAGTCCACGGACGAGATGTGAACCAATAAAGCCCGCCCCGCCCGTAACTAAAACCGGTAAATTTTTATAGGCAGTAAAATCACCACTGGCCATGAACATGATCCTTAAAATACAAGATGATACTCCGTTTCAGCCGGCGCTGATAACGCCCACGCTGCCTTGCCGCCCTTGGCCCGGCTTTATTTCAGGCCGGCCGATGGCGTAATAGTGCAGCCCGGCAGCGGCCACCCGCCCGCTGGCCAGGCAGTTGCGACCGTCAAATATGTGCAAGCCGCGCATCCACTGTTTGACACTGTGCCAGTCTACGGTGACAAATTCCGGCCAGTCGGTAATCAGGGCCACGGCATCGGCTTCACGTGTGCATTGTTCAAGGTTATCGCACCAGCGGACAGTGTCTTTGAGAACCGCGCGGCTGTTGGGCATGGCCTGCGGATCGTAGACGCTGATGGTGGCATGGCCAGCGAGCAGTGCGCGGATGATTTCAAAGGCGGGGGCTTCACGTACATCATCGGTATCCGCCTTAAAGGCCAGACCCCACACTGCAATATGCGGATTTTTAACATTGCCCAGCACATGCAGAATTCTTCGGGAAAAGGCTACTTTTTGTCGCTGGTTGGCCTTTTCAATTCCCTCCAGCAGATACGGCTCAAGTGAAAGACGACGCATCTGATGGACCAGAGCGGAGACATCTTTAGGAAAACAGGAACCACCATAACCAACGCCAGCCTTCAGGAATGCAGGTCCGATGCGTTTATCGGAACCAATGCCCATACGGACCGACTCAATGTCCGCTCCGACGGCGGTAGCCAGTTGGGATAGTTCATTGATGAAACTGATGCGCATGGCGAGCATGGCGTTAGCGGCAAATTTGGTCAGCTCCGCGCTTTGCCTTCCCATGGAAAAGATGCTGTATCCACGGTCGATAAGGGGTTGATAAATTTCTCGCAGGACAGAGAGCCCCTGGTTGGAACCGGCTCCGAAAATAATGCGGTCCGGCTGCATAAAGTCCTGAATGGCTGTGCCTTCACGCAGAAATTCCGGATTGTTAGCTACTTCCATGGGATAAGCGGCGGATTTTACCAGCGATTCGACCTGGTCTCCGGTGCCAGGCGGCACCGTGCTTTTAATGACGAGCGTTTTCGGGCCGTTGGCGGCCGCAGCTACGGCTTTGGCCGCGGCAAAGAGCATGGTCATATCGTAGCCGCCTCCCGGGGCAGGTGGCGTGCCGACGGCAATAAATATGGTTTCGGAAGCAGCGACAGCAGCCGCAGTATCCGTGGTGAAAGAGAGGCGGCCAATTTTTACTTCCGCCTGTATCAGTTCTGAGAGTCCTGGTTCATAGATGGGTACCTTGCCTTGGCGCAGGCTTTCCACGCGGGCTTTGTCCACGTCTACGGCGATAATGCGATGACCGAGCGCGGACAAACATGTGCCGGATACCAGACCGACATAACCACAGCCAATAACTGTTATATTCATAATTTGAACCCCATTTTAATAAGATCAAGCGTCACTACCGCTTGGCCTTTACTCACGTTGATGGTAAAAAATTCACTGTCGCGTATGTCCGCTAACGCGGTAACTTGTATATATTCGGTTATTGGTCATGTTGCGGTTGAATACATTATCCACACAAATCCCGGCGGCCAAGCCGGAAGGAATGGGATTATAAGCCAGAAGGCGGCTTTAGTCGCGTGTGATGGTGAAACCCCAACGTGAGCCGGTATAATTCGCCGGTTCGTTGGACGGAAGGGAATGCTGGGCGGCGTGGTGCTCCTGATGGGTGGGGGCCGGGGCATGAGGATTTAACGATGTCATCTGGTCACATGATTTTGTTGGTCATTATTAGCCCCATTGCCGCCTACCTGTTGGGCGCTATTCCTTTTGGCCTGTTGTTGGGACTGGGCAAAGGTGTGGATATCCGCAAACACGGCAGCGGAAACATTGGTGCGACCAACGCCGGGCGGGTACTGGGATTGAAATATTTCTTTTACGCCTTTGCTCTGGATTTTCTAAAGGGTCTTTTGCCGGTGTTGGGCAGCGATCTATTGACCCAGCGGTGGCATGCGTCCATGTATCTTCCGCTGTTGACAGCCGGTGCCGCAGTTTGTGGACATGTGTTTCCTATTTATCTGCATTTTCGCGGAGGCAAAGGCGTGGCAACGAGTTTCGGGGCGGTGTTGGGCATTTGGCCGGTCTTTACGCTCGCCGGCGTCGTGGCAGGGTTGGTTTTTCTGCTGGTGTTTTTGGCTTGGCGCATCATCTCGGTGGCGTCCTTGGCGGCTACCGTGGTGTTTATGTTCATGGTGCCATTTTTTGGGCGGATTGTCCCTGAGTTCTCGCATCTCCTTGGAATGACTCCCTGGCCCCAACTTTGGCCCCTGCTGGCGGCAAGTTGGCTTTTGGGCCTTATCCTGGTAGTAAAACATCGCAGTAATATCCGGCGGCTTGTAGCGGGTACGGAACCGCGCGCCGTCAAGGCGACGAAATAGCCACTGGCATCTCCGACCGCTTGGCACTGATGAGCCGCCATCAATGCTCTTGAATGCTCTTGGCCGCGAGTCGTCCTTGTTTAGCTGGATGCGGGACCTATCGCGCCGCAACCGTTGGTGGCAAGCTGCGCAGGCCCACACCTGTCATCGCCCTGGCAATGAAAGGTGTGGGCTTCGTTGAATAGCTCATGCTGCTTTGCCGCAAGGCCAGCGCCACTGCTAAACGGCAGGCAAACCCTGCACACGCCGCCAGGTGGAGAGTTGTCCGGCATGGTAACCCTCATGCCAGGTGCCATACATAAATATGGTATGGCCGATGGTGGGAAATCGCTCTCTTCGGGCAGGATCGGGATGAGGCTTGTCTAAATCCGCAGCGGTCAGTTTTGGCAACTGTTCCAAAATCTGCTTTCGCACCTGAGCCATGTGCTCCAAGTACCAGGCCTTGGTTTTGTATTTGCTCCGGTCAGCCACGGGTGTGCTGCCACCCGCATAAATTTCCTTCCAATTGGCTTCCAGTTCTGGTGCTTTGCCGCCGATTAAAGTCAGAAAATTACAATCGACCATATATAAATGTCCCAAGACCCAAGCTGGATGATTGGTTTTCGGTGCCGGCTGCAAAACTAACTGGGCGTCCGTTAAATCGGCCACCAGCTTAAGTGTGGCGGAACGGGTCAGGTTGAGGGTGCCGATAAAGGCTTGGATCATGGAACTACTCCTTAAAAAAGTAAAACAACTTAATTAATACCAGTCTGGCTATTTTGCTGGAACTGCCTGTTTTGGCCCAGCGCCGCCTTCAGGCACCTACATATTTAGCATA
The DNA here is from genome assembly GCA_021852275.1 of Planctomycetota bacterium. Taxonomy (GTDB): domain Bacteria; phylum Planctomycetota; class Phycisphaerae; order WQYP01; family WQYP01; genus JABEVA01. Next base: position 41,706 of record JAJZNX010000138.1, read on the forward strand.
AACGGCTCGACCAATCGCAACATCGCTAGTCCCTTTTATAATAGCACGTCCGTCGGCAAAAACAGTTAAATCAAAATTCCGTGTCCGTTCGCCCTGGCCTTCACGGATGGAACACTTCAGCATGAACTTGTTGAACGTGGGGTTGCCCACAGTTCGCAAGCCACGGGAAATTTGCTCAAAATCGACTTTTCCCACGGCCGGGTTATTGACCTGTACAGCGTTACGGCCACAGAGGGAGATTGTGGAACTGCTGAAGTCTCCGGTCAAGAATTCATATTTTTGATGCTTGCACACCGGGCAATCGGCAATTTCCCGGGCCTTGGAAATATTCAACTGCTGATAGCGGTTGTCCCACAGATCAAAACTGAACAAGGCTTTGCTTACTGCATCCATATTGCCGGTCAGCATTTTGATGGCCTCCATGGCTTGCCAACTGGCCACCACATTAACCGTGGGGCCAAGTACCCCGGCGGTATCGCAGGTGGGGTTCATGCCCGGCGGCGGAGCACTTTCAAAGATGCAGCGCAAGCATGGCGTAATGCCGGGACGAACCACCATGGCCAAACCCATGGCACTGATGCACGCACCATAAATCCACGGAATGTTGAGCTTGGCTGAAACATCGTTGATTAAAAAGCGTGTTTCAAAATTATCTGTGCCGTCCAGCAGCAAATCCTGTCCTTGGGCAAACTGGACGATATTTTTGAAATTAATATCGGAAACCACCGCATCCACCTGCACGGTGGAATTAATTTTGGCGATTTTTCGTTTGGCTGCTTCCGCTTTGGGCAATTGCTCGGCAATATCTGTTTCATCAAAGAGTACCTGCCGCTGCAAATTATTGATTTCAATAAAATCCCGATCGGCAATGGTCAAATGACCCACACCAGCCCGGGCTAATGTGTTAGCAAGCACGGTACCTAAGGCCCCACAGCCCACCATAAAAACGCGGGCTTGTTTGAGTTTTCTCTGCCCTTCCACGCCGATGGGTGCCCAAAGCATCTGCCGGTTGTAGCGGGCCAGCGTTGGATCGGCTTGTTCAAGTTGTTCAGCAAGTTCAGATAGCGCCATATTTCAGTTTATCCTTCGACTACACTTTTTTCAATGGGTTCTACGGTTACGCCCTGTTCCTGTAAAAAGGCCATGGCTGCCTGCACCTGCGGCTGCGGGCCTTCCAGAAGCACGGCCATGATGCCGATTTCCGCAGTCACGCTGGCCTGGCGGATATCAAAACTCACATCTGGAAATTTGCGGGCCATGCGCCAGAGTGCAGGCGTTTCCACCATGCGGCGGGAGCCAAAGGTAAGCCAAACTCTTTTCTTTATTGTTTCACCAGTCGTCATCTTCAACCTCCCGCAATTGCAGGTACCACACTGACATCATCACCAGGTTTGATTTTGGTGTGTAAATTATCCAGAAAGCGGATATCCTCTTCGTTGACATAAATGTTCACGAATCGGTTGAGTTCGCCGGGCTGCTTGAAAAGGCGTTTTTCCATGCCTTCAAACTTGGCGCACAGCGCCAAAAGCAGCTCGTTCACATCGCTGCCATCTACTTCCACAGATTCCGCGCCACTGGTGATTTGACGCAAAGGGGTGGGAATTCTGATTTTTACTGCCATACGTATAATCTCCTGTTACAGGTATTCTCAGAGTGCCGGGTTTCAGGTCGTCAGCGGCTCTAATTCACGCGTGCCGCCGGTATTGTCCAATTCTGCAATAAAAGCATCAAATGCTTCAAGTTTTGGAGGAATAGACGTGGGCATGGCCAATTGATCTGCGACCACTTCGGTGGTCTTCAGGCCGTTGCCCGTAATGCACACACAAATACTTTCGTCGCGCGGAATGCGGCCGGATTCAATGAGTTTAATAGTCGCGGCCAGCGTGGTCCCGCCGGCGGGTTCGGTCCATATTCCTTCTGCTCTGGCCAGCAGCTTGATGGCATCAATAATTTCCGGGTCGGTGGCATCCATGGCCCAGCCGCCGCTTTGTCGTACCGCCTGCACTACGTAAAATCCATCCGCGGGGTTGCCGATGGCAATACTCTTGGCGATGGTTTTAGGTTTCTGTGGCTTAATTAAATCTCGTCCGGCGCGTATGGCCTCCACCACCGGATTACAGCCCGCGGCCTGCGCAGAATAAATTTTAGGGGCGGTATTTTCGACCAGGCCCAGGTCAATAAGTTCCTGATAAGCCTTATGAATTTTGGGTAAAATTGTACCGCCCGCAGTGGGGCACACCGTGTGTTGGGGAAATTTCCATCCCAGTTGTTCGGCAATTTCATAACCGAAAGTTTTAGCCCCTTCCGTGTAAAACGGGCGCAAGTTCACATTCACAATGGCCCATTTGTATTTGTCGGCAATTTCGGAGCACAGACGGTTCACATCATCATAATTACCCTGAATCCGGACCATGGTTGGGCCGAAAATAAGCGAGCCTAACACTTTGCCCTGTTCCAGATCATGGGGAATCATCACAAATGCTTTCATCCCTGCCACCGCGGCATGGGCCGCCACACTGTTGGCAAGGTTGCCCGTGCTGGCACAACCGACGGTGTGATAGCCGAGTTCAAGTGCTTTGGTAATGGCGACGGATACGACGCGCTCTTTGTAGCTCCAGGTGGGGTAGTTGGCGGAATCGTCCTTGATGTAAAGCTCACGGACGTTCAGAATTTTTTCCAGATGATGCGCCCGCCGCAAAGGCGTATAGCCGGAATAAAGCCCGGCCCGCGGCTCGCCGTTAATCGGCAACAGATCGCGATAGCGCCACAAGCTGCGCGGTCCGCGTTCAATGGATTCCCGTGTAACTTTGCCCTTCATCCGCGTGTAATCATATTGCACTTCCAGCGGCCCGAAACAGACTTCGCAGACGTGCACACCTTTTTGCGGATATTCTTTGCCACATTCGCGGCACCGAAGACCAATGATATAAGCCATGAAAAAACTCCAACCAAGGCCCGGGGCAAGGCAGTCCCCTGGCATCCATCGGCCCGATTATCCGGCGGACTTTTTGCCGGTGCAAAAACGAATACGGCCTCTTATCGGGAATGGCCACCGCATGTGTTTGGATGCCGATTCCTGATAAGAGGCCGCTTTCAACTTGCCGCGGATATTTTTAATGGTTTTTAATCCGGTGTAAAGCTGCTTCACTTATCTATCCCCAGATTCGCCCCGGTTTTCACCGAATGCGAGCGGGAGGGAATTAGCACCCGCTTCCGGCGGCTTGTACATTCGCCGCCCGGATGGGTTGCTGTGCCTTCGACGGGCCCGTCCCTCAGGCACTCTTGATAAGATCCGTATTCACTTGTCAGCACAACATGTTAGCAGTAACGGGTGGGCAAAGTCAAGCAGAGCCGTGGAAAATGCAGGCTGCACGGAAGACGCTTTAATCTTTTTTCATCTCGTGTTACTATTTTTGCATGGCTACCCTGCATGAAAAACCTATGACCGCGCGTGGACGCGATACACCTTGTGTGCGACAGGTCTCGGTGTTTGTTGAAAACCGCGTAGGAATGTTGGCTACACTGGTAGGCATCTTTGAAGATACAGATATCCAGGTGCATGCTTTGACGGTCCTGCAAGGCTTTGATTGCGCTATTGTCCGTTTTGTTTTTAACGATACTGATACAGCATCGCGCATTTTACGAGAATCTAATTACCACTATTCCGTTTGCGAACTGGTAGCGGTGGAAATGCCGGCCACCCATTCCGGTAATGGGCTTGGCAGTATAGGCAAAGCACTGCTTAGTGCGGAAATCGACATTCATTATGTTTATGGACTGATATCCACCCCTCATGGGCGAGCGGCCGTCGTTATTCATGTGGATAATCCGGAATCCGCCAGCCGGGTACTGGAGGAAAAGAATTTTGTGTTGTTGGATGAAACTGATTTGCGGTAGGGTCTGGACCGGGCACCCTCATCAACAGATATTCAACCAATCAGGCGGAGTCAAGGCCATTCTTTTAGCGCCGGCGTGGCGGCAGAATTTCTATAATAAAGCGTTCGGCTTGAGTGGGCATGACGGTGCCTTTCGTCATATTCCGTTGGCGTAAAGCTTCGTGTTCCTGCCGGGCCTGTTTTTGCATGGCAATGTTGGTGGCCGGTGGCTCACCTTTTTTCGCCACTTGTTCATTGGCGAGGTGGTATCCCAAAGCGGCAGTTGCTTTTTCTTGATTTTGTGCTCGCTGGCTTTGTGCCGGAGCCAGCACCTGCACCACTGTAAATTGGGAGCGTAGTGATTGGACCTGCGTCGGCTGAAGAATCAAAAGCAAGTCCCCAGCGGGTATGGCGTGAATCGCGTGTTGTCTGCCGGCCAGGGCTTGCGGTGACGGGATGGTCTGAGTGGTTGGAATAGGGGCTTGCCGTGGCAAGGGCAACTGTTGGGCTGCGGCGGCCATCCTGGAATGATGAACCGCTTGGCCTTGGAAGGTGGTCTGAAGCCGCCTGTTTTGCCGGGCAAACTTTGCCAGCAGAGCACCAAGTTGGCGGTTCTGGGCGGAATTTTTGACGGCGATGATCAACGTCCAAGGTGCAGAGGTACCACCCCGGGGCCGTCTTGCCAATGCCCCGGGTCTTACTGGTGCTCCAGCGACAGACGCCGCCAAGACTGGTGCACTCCTAATCACTGCCACTTGGTTGACATGGGAGGATGGCAAAATTGGAGAATGTGACGGCAAGCCTTCGCTGCTTGTGGAGGAAATAGCCAGCATGTGGGATCCGGACCTGATGCTGGGAGACGCCGGCCAGATGATTCTGAAACTTATGGCACTGACCAGCAGCAATGCTGCCACCGCCATGGCTCCATAGCGAATTCTGGCCCAGGCGTCCTGCTGACGGCGTTGGCGTTGTATCCACTTCAGAAGGGCTTGCTTCGATTGCCACGCCTGAGGCATGGCGACATGCGGAGACTCCTGAAGTTGCAGGCGATCAGCCATCATTCCCAGAACCTGCACCCGCAGGACCGGATCGCTTTGCAGCCGTTTTTCCAATGTCTGCCGCTGTTGCTCCGAGGCCCGGTTTTCCACGTAGGCGAGCAGCGCTTCTTCCATATCCGTCAGCATCGGTTCGGTCATTTTTTACCTGCCTTGGATGTGGCATTTACCACCATGCCCATGCCAGTTACTGCCGATGATTTCGGAGATTCTTCCAGCAGGCTTCTAAGTGCCTGGCGAGCCCGAAACAGCCGCGACTTAACGGTACCGACCGGTAAATCAGTGATTTTTGCAATTTGATCATAACCACATTCCTCCACATCCCGCAGCACCAAAAGTGTTCTAAATTCCACCGGCATACCGGCCATGGCCGTCATCACGCGCTGGTGATCCAGCTTTATTTCCACCTGGCCGGCCGGATCGCTGTCGGGACCGGTGCACGGCTCGGGCATCATGGTAGTCGTGTTGTCGCCGGTGTCGCCTTGGGCCAGTGATATCGTTCGGCGCAGCTTCCCTTTGCGGTAATGGCTTAGAGCCTGGTTGGTGGTGATGCGAAAAACCCAGGTATACAGCGATGACTGGCCGGAAAATTGATCCATATGCTGTAGCATCTGCATGAGCGCCTCTTGCGTAATATCCGCAGCATCATCTTGGTTAGCTACAATCCTTAACACCGCGTTGAATAGTCGATCCTGATAGCAGTTCAGGAACCTTTCCATTGCGGATGGCTCACCGGCGCGCAACGCTCGGATAAACTCGGGGGAATCGAGATCGCCAGTCACCTGACTACTGGAGGTTGGACTGTCCAACGCTGCTTCCTTAGACGCATGAACCAGTGGGTGGGTTCCACTCACTTAAAAATCTCAGCAGGCCACTGAGCCTGGGCCACATTTTATCCGTTGCCGCCGATGGCTCAAACCAACGTTCATTAATGCGTAGCCTGGAACCTGTCAAATCGAGTTCCATGCTGCGAGTTGCACCTGCCGGGACATTTGAGCGTAGCTGAAAAGAGGCTTAACCCGCGGGAGGGGCTGGGGCAATGGTCGGCAACACCTGGTTTTGCCCTGGCCGACTTTTTCCTTTTTGTGGCGAGTCGGTTATCATTGTTTATGTACGCTTCGACCACGGTCGGGCCCGATGCACGGGTCAACTGTGAAACTGGTCAGGTCCGGAAGGAAGCAGCCATAAGCATGCTTTGGTCCGGTGCCGTCGGTAGCCCGACCTTGGACGGAGCGTACCTTCTGGTTATGGCTCGCTTGTGGCGGTGATCCACGGTGCAATGTGGAATCGCATAAATTTCGGACTCGTCGAAGTGCCATGATTGCCCCACCAGTCGCACCGATGACCAAACTCGGGATTCCACTTGATCTGGGTCAGTTTTTTATAAAGTCGTGCATCTTCCTTAAGCTGTTGCGGTATGACAAAACCAGAATGGCCGCAGGACACACAAAATTTACGGTCCGCAGTACCAAATACACGGGTTCCAAGATTTAAAATTACAAAGTCACGTTGGGAATAGGTATTCAGAATGCCCTTACGGGTGCGGCGGAGCACTCCGCGCAGATCATAATTATTGGAAGCGGCTCCGGCTAATATCACCAACCCATCGATGGGCCTGTCCTGGGGAAGTTCCTCTATCGCAAACAGGGCTGGTCCGACGCCGCCACTGTTGGCAACCAGATGAATGGGCGACTTTGGGAAGCGGTTTTGATGGTTTAAAATAGTCTCTGCCAGCTCCGTTCCCTTGATTCGGTTGCGCCGCACGTCAAGCAAATTGGGAAAATACCCTTCTGGAAACGCTCGCCCCCAGTAAAAAACTTGAATGGATCCCTGTACATTTCCAGCAGCTAAACCGTCATGCATATCCTGAACATACGGGCCGGAAGCTTCGATGCCAGGAAGAATGATGGTCAACCCGCGAGCGAGTTCCCTCTCTGAATGGCTGGGCTGATCCATGATGGGTTGACCCATGGCTCGCTTGACCATCATCGCGGTAAATCTCACATGGTGGTGTCCCATGACGGCGGCCCGCCGCACAAATGGTGGTACGGGCGATCGCATTTTGGCGGTCGCGGTTGCAACCTTGACAACGGCACCCCGGGGCGGTGCATCCCAGTTATTGCGGTTGAACATGGTCAAACCTCTTCATTGCTATCAAATGCCGTAAATTACGGCCTCATAAGCATTATACAAAGCTTTTGTTAAGACCAACCGAGGATGAAATCTTTATCGGCATGGTCCCGCAGCTTCAATCATGCGGTCATGACGAAATAACGCGGCAGCGGCAGGGCTAAGGGACCGCGCAAAAATAAATTCGTGTTTTACGGCGCAGAAATTTTGGCCGCCAGCGAGGCGTGAGTGAGGCGCATACCCCGGCAGTGGGTCTGAAACGAGCGAACAACGAAGCTGGAGGCCAAAAGGGCCAGCCGAAAAGTGCGAAGTTATTTTTGCCCGGTTCCTAACCAATGGGTAGTCGCCATCAGGTAAGGCCCTCATTCTGGGGGGAATTGCGGGGGGCACACGCTTCGGGCAGTCATAAGGAATCCCTCAGATAGGTAATCCGAGTCTGATGCATGTGGCCATCACCGTCAGAAGGATGCCTATTGCCAACGCAAACACTGCGAAAAAATTGTGCGGAAGTACGTTCGAGGTGTAAACGATATGCTGTATGTATATGATCATGCAACCATGTCATTCTGGTATCCCTGCATGTCAATTTAGCGGTATAATGTTTGTCTCCGTCCCACAGGCCGTATTGCTTGACTTCTGCGTGTGGGGTGCGGAATATACACGCGGAGACTTAACAATGGCGGATATTTTAGAAGAACTGCTCAAGGATACTGAATCGTTTCGGGTTGAGCGGACTACGTCACTTACGGATACCGATAAATTCTGCCGGGCGATCTGCGCCTTCGCCAATGACATGCCTGGGGCCGGGCAGCCAGGCTACCTTTTTGTGGGTGTAGACAGGGAAGGAGTTCCCACAGGCGCCAGAATCGATGAAAAGCTCCTGGAAAGTTTGGCGAGCCATCGCAACAACGGCCAAATACTTCCCGTGCCGGACATGCACGTTTTCAAATTATCTGTGGATGGCCAGGATATTGCAGTGGTGAAGGTTCAACCATCATATATGCCGCCGGTGCGATATAAACAGACTGTCTACATTCGCACTGGGCCGACGGAGAGCATAGCGACGGAAGAGCAGGAACGGCGTTTGGGAGAGCGTCGGGTGGATAAGGCCAAAACTTGGGACATGCGAGCTTGCTCAGAGGCTACGTTGGAGGACTTGGAACTGGGGCTTTTCAAGGTGACCTACCTTCCGGCAGCCGTGTCCAGGGAAGTGTTGGAAGAAAATGGACGGGAAATATCCGAGCAGCTTGATTCTCTCCGCTTTTATCACAAGAAGCAAGGAGTTCCGACCAACGCGGCAGTGTTGGTGTTTGGTAAGGACCCGTTGTCTTTTTTTCCCGGGGCCTACGTGCAATATGTGCGTTATGACGGTCTTACTCAAGCGGCATCGGTAAAAAGTGAACGAAGATTTGCTGGAGATATGATCAGTGTTATGCGTGATCTGGACAGTTTGGCCAAGGAGGTTGCAAATTTCCGGCCCGTGTGTCGCCCCGATCTGACGGACGAATCAGTTGCCGACTACCCCGACCGGGCTTTGCATGAGCTGTTCATCAATGCGTTAATTCATCGCAATTATGATGGGTCTACAACGCCGGTGTCCATCAATCACTACTCCGACCGTATTGAGATACAGAATCCAGGGTCGCTGTATGGAGACCTGAGCCGGGATCAATTTCCCGCCGGCACGGCTTACCGTAATCCCGTGCTGGCTGAGGCGGCCCGAATTCTTGGTTTCGCTAACCGTTTTGGCCGTGGTATCGCGTTGGCTCAGGAATTGCTTGACCGCAATTCGAGTCCTCCGCTAAAGTACGTGATTGGAGATAATCATCTGGCGATGATCGTCGGGAGGCATCCATGAAAACAATCGCCTTTTTCAACAACAAGGGTGGCGTGGGCAAGACGTCGATGGTTTATCACCTCTCATGGATGTTCCACGATTTAGGGCGGCGGGTGTTGGCGGTCGACTTAGATCCGCAATCCAACCTCACCAGCATTTTTCTCGAAGATTCAGACTTAGAATCGCTCTGGCCGGAAGGAAGACATCCGGATACGATCCTTGGTGCGGTGGACCCTCTCATCGAAAGCCTTGGTGATATTCAGGCTGTCGAGCCGATTAACATCTTGTCTGGAATTTCCCTTATAGCCGGCGATCTGGGGCTAAGCGCCTTTGAGGACCGCCTGTCTGACGCGTGGGGCAAGTGCCTTGACGATAAACCCGCGATTGCCGGCGATGGTTTTCGGGTGACGACTGCGTTTCATCGGGTAATGAAGCTAGCAGCCGAGAAGTGCGGCGGGGAGATCGTGCTGATTGATGTTGGCCCCAACATAGGGGCGATGAATCGGGCGGCATTGGTGGCTGCCGATTTTGTGGTCATTCCGCTTGGGGCCGACTTGTTCTCGCTGCAGGGCCTGCGCAACTTGGGACCTACACTGCGCGATTGGCGCAAAGGATGGCAGACTCGTTTGCACAGTTCCCGGATACCAAAGGATATATCGCTGCCATCGGGTGATATGCAACCGATCGGTTATGTACTACTCAACCCCTCCGTGCGCGAAAATCGACCGGTAAAGTCCTATCTGAAATGGGCTAATAGAATCCCAGATACGTATGCCAGGGAAGTTCTGGCCCAGCCGGCGCAGGCCCAGTTTACTGCGGATGATCCGAATCAACTTACCATGCTCAAGCACTTCAAAAGCCTTATGCCAATGGCTCAAGATGCCCGCAAACCCATGTTTCACCTCACAGCATCGGATGGAGCCATCGGCGGACACGCCGGTGCGGTGCAGGACTGTAGGAAACAGTTTGAGGTCTTGGCAAATAAAATATTCGAGAAAATTTACGCTACGGAACATGTAGACTCACGGGATAATTCACGGTAGCTCCGGGGCCAGCCAGCGTTTCGTTTTTGATGATGGGTTCGCTTCCTCTTGCACCAATGGCCTGCGCCACTCGCGGTTGGGACGTCGCGATCTTAGGTCCAAGGTCAATCATGACGTTATCGTCGGATGAAACTGATGAAACCAGATTTCCAGCATCAGCAGGGCAAAGAGGCGATGGGTATGATCCCGGTGTCGTGCAAGATGTTGATTTACAAGTTGTTCCACGCCGGCCGACGATAAATAATTGCGACAAAACCCCGCTGAATTCCGCAGCCGGTCGAGCGATTCTAAGTCTGAATCTTCGAG
>JAJZNX010000134.1 GCA_021852275.1 Planctomycetota bacterium
TCTTGTAGCGATTTTTCGATACTGGAGGATGGCACGCACCAGGGGCTGATTCGTCTGACGATTCGGTACAGCCCCGGCGGCGAGGCGATCATTCGGGAAATCAGCCGGGTCAGCAAGCCGGGGTGCCGGGTGTATAGAGCAGTGGGTGAGTTTCCGCGGGTCATTAACGGCATGGGTATATCGGTGTTGTCCACCAGCCGCGGAGTGTTAAGTGACCGGCAGGCCCGGGAACAGAATATTGGTGGCGAGCTTCTGGCCACGGTAAGCTAAGCCGGGGTGTGCCGGAGTACGGGTCGTTCATCCGCTGGTAGAAGCGGATGGTGTAATGAAATCGGCGGCGAGAAATAATCGTTGCCGCACTGGAGCGGGCGAATGGCCCGGCCAAAACAGGAATTGAGGTTGTCATGAGCCGAATTGGGAAAAAACCGGTCGCTGTTCCGGCCAACGTCAAGGTGGCTGTGCAGGGTCGCCGCATTCAGGTGGAAGGCCCCAAAGGCAAGCTGTCGCTGGAGCATCATCCCAACGTGAAGGTCAACTATACGGGTGGCAGCGTGCTGGTGGAGCGTGTGGATGACGAAAAAATCAGCCGCAGCGTGCATGGCCTTACCCGGGCTTTGATATTTAACATGATCAAGGGCGTAACCGACGGTTATACCGTGGGACTGGAAATTGAAGGCGTGGGTTACAAGGCGGAATTATCGGGAAAAACCGTGGTGCTTTCAGTCGGTCTGGCCAACCAGTTAAAGCTGGCCGTGCCGGAAGGCGTGGCGGTGAAGATTGAAGGGCAGGGCACCCGGCTTACCCTCAGCGGAGCGGACAAGCAGATGGTGGGGCATTTTGCCGCGGAAATTCGCAGAACCCGCAAGCCTGAGCCGTACAAGGGCAAGGGCATCCGCTATGCCGGCGAAGTGATCAAGCGGAAGGCGGGCAAACAGTTTGCCGGTGCCGGTGCCAAGTAAGGCCTACGTGGCCGGTAGCATGGCCTGGATGAAGATGGTTAATTGCAGGATTGTTCCATGAGCAGCGTACAAAAATTGAAAACTCGGCGACTGGTAAAACGCAAGGCGCGGGTGCGAGCGGTGGTGCGCGGCAGCGCCCAGCGCCCTCGATTGTCCGTGTTTCGCAGCGGGAAAAATATTTATGTGCAGGTCATTGACGACACCGTGGGCTGCACCCTGGTGGCCGCGGGCAGCCAGGATAAGACTGTGCGCAGCGAATTTAAACATGGTGGCAGCGTGAAGGCCGCCGCCACCGTAGGCAAACTGATCGCCGAGAAGGCCCGGCAAAAAGGTATTACCGAGGTGGCATTTGATCGCCAGGGCTATCGGTATCATGGTCGCGTAAAGGCGCTGGCTGAGGCGGCACGTGAAGGCGGGCTGAAGCTTTAAACGCGGCCCACGGGCTGCTGTAATGTGCAATAACACTAAGAGTTTGAATTAGATAAAGAGCGGAAAAACCATGGCTGAACGACAATTTGAAGAAGATCGCGGAATGGAATCGAACACCGTCGGGGTGTTTCGCAGTGCCAAAGTGGTGAAGGGCGGAAAGAATTTTTCGTTTGAAGCCCTGGTGGCTTCCGGAGACCGTGCCGGGAACATCGGACTCGGTTACGGCAAGGCCAAAGAAGTGCCGGCCGCGGTGGAAAAAGCCACCAAGGACGCCCGCAAGAAGATGTTGCGGGTAGCACTTTCGGGCGGCACCATTCCGCACGAAGTGCTGGGGCGCTACGGGGCCAGCCGCATTAAGCTGGTACCAGCCCGGCCGGGCACCGGGGTGAAGGCGGGGCGGTTTGTTCGCCCGCTGCTGGAACTGGTGGGCATCAAAGATGTGCTGACCAAGGCCTACGGGTCCACCAACAAAAAAAACCTGTGCAAGGCCACGCTATCCGCCCTGATTTCGCTGCGAACACGCGAACAAATTGAGCAGCAGCGAGGTGTAACCATAGGCCAGGCGGAATAAGCCCAAGGCCCATTTACCTGGAGAACCATACCATGATGATTCATGAAATTACCGCAGCCGCCGGAGCCCATAAGCGGCGCATTCGCGTGGGTCGCGGCGAAAGCAGCGGCCGCGGCAAAACCAGCGGCCGCGGTACTAAGGGCGGCTATTCGCGAGCCGGCGGCGGACCGGCTTTTGGCAGCGAGGGCGGCAACATGCCGCTGTTTCGGCGGCTGCCCAAGCGTGGTTTCAACAACAACTATTTTGCGCAGCGTTTCAGTGTGGTGAATGTGGGTGAGCTGGATCGTTTTTATCAGGATGGCCAGACGGTGAATGCCGCTTCACTTATCGCCCATAAGCTGATTCGCGATGAGCGCTATCCTGTCAAGGTGCTGGGTGACGGAGCTTTAACGCGCAAGCTCACCGTGGTGGCGGCCAAATTCAGCAAGCAGGCGGGCGAGAAAATCACCGCGGCGGGCGGCACGCTGCAGCTTTTGGAACTGGATCGCAATAAAGACAAGGTCAATCCCAAAAACGGCCGGTTTCGGCCGCTATCGAAGAATCTCAAAAAGCCAGCCAAACAAAAGTAAGTGAGGTTGCGTTGTTCAAAACGCTGTTAAACATTTTTCAGGTTCCCGAATTACGTAAAAAACTGGCGTTTACCATCGGGATGCTTTGTATTTACCGTATCGGCTTTTATGTGCCGCTGCCGGGGGTGGATACCGGGCTTCTGCACAGCGCGGTGGCCAGTTCCACCTCTTCTCCGCTCGGGCAGATCAGCAATTACCTGACCCTGTTTTCCGGCGGAAATTTAGGTTACAGCACCATCTTCGGCCTGGGCATTATGCCGTACATCAGTGCCTCCATCATTTTCCAGCTTCTGGGAACAGTGATTCCCTCGCTGGAAAAACTGCAAAAAGAAGGCGAACCCGGCATGCGCAAAATCAATGAATGGACGCGCTATGCCACGGTGGTCTTATGCCTGATTCAATCTGTGGTCTGGCTGAAGTACCTCACGGGCGCCACCACGAGTTATCCGCACGGTTTTCTCTACGCCAATACTTATTACAAGCACCGGCTTCTGTTCTGGACGATGGGCCTTTCCGCCATGACTGCCGGCAGCGTGTTTTTGATGTGGCTGGGTGAACAAATTGACGAATTCGGCATCGGCAACGGGGTGTCCCTGATCATCATGGCCGGTATCGTTTCACGCATGCCCTCGGCCATCCGCACGGTTTACCATCACGCGAGCCTCAAGGTTTCTGCTGCGTCGGGCCAAAGTTACGGCATCGGAACCATGCTCTTTCTGATTGCCGCCTTTCTGGGCGTTACCGCCGGAGCAATTTTGCTGGAGCTTTCCCAGCGGCGGATTAACATTCAGCAGGCCAAGCATATCCGCGGCCGGCGTGTTTACGGCGGCCAAAGCCAGTATCTGCCCCTGCGGGTGAATCATGGCGGCGTGATGCCCATCATCTTTGCCAGTTCGCTGATGCTGTTTCCGACGATTATTCTCGGCTGGTTGGCACCACATTTTGAAAAAAGCGGTGTGTTTAGCACCCTCTACTCCGCGCTGGAGCCGGGAGCCTACTTATATGTCGTTTTGTATGTGGCGATGGTATTCTTCTTTTCCTATTTCTGGAACACCGTGCAGTTTCAGCCCAAGGAAATGGCCAATCAGTTGCGTGACTACGGCAGTTTTATTCCGGGGTTAAGGCCGGGTCGGCGCACCGCCGAATACCTGGAAAATGTCATGGTTCGCATTACTTATTGCGGGGCGGCGTTTTTGTCGGTCATTGCCTTGGTGCCCATGATTGTTTCCCGATACATGCATATCAATTTTCTAGTTACGCAGTTTTTGGGCGGTACCGGTCTGCTTATTGTGGTCAGTGTTATGCTGGATTTCCTCAATCGCATAGAGGCCAATCTGGTGATGCGCAATTATGAAGGTTTCATGGATCCCGGCGGCACGCCTTCAACGCGGCGGCGCTCCGGGCAAGGCGGCGGACCGTCCGGTTCAAGTTAAGCGGGTGATTTTCGGCCGGCAGATATAAAAGGGTCTGTGCTATGAATATTGCTTTGCTGGGGCCGCCTGGTGCCGGCAAGGGAACCCAGGCGCAGCGGATATGTCACGAATTTAATCTTGCCCATCTGTCCAGCGGGGATGTTCTTCGGGCTGAAAAAATGGCGGGCACCCCGCAGGGGTTGCGTATCCGCGATTTCATCGACAAGGGGATGCTGGTTCCCGACGATCTGATGATTCAACTGATGCTGGAAAAAATACTGGCTTTGCCCGGCGGGTTTGTGCTCGATGGCTTCCCGCGGACGGTACCGCAGGCCCGGGCCTTGACCGATCTTCTCCACGACGCCCTTCGCCCGCTGAGTCTGGTGCTGAATTTTGTGGTGAATCCCCGGGTGCTTTCCCATCGTTTTGAAGGCCGCCGGATATGTCCCGTGTGTCTTTCCGTTTACCATGTGGATTCGATGCCGCCCAGAGTTGCCGGCGTCTGTGATAACGACGGCCATGAATTGCTGATTCGCGAGGACGACCGCCCGGAGGTGGTGCGCCAGCGCATTGAGTTATATCAGACCAGCACAGGACCGTTGATTGCATATTATGCTCAATTGGGAATTCTCAAGACTATTGACGCCGGTGGCAGCGTCGATGATGTCAGCGTGGTGGTGCTGGATAAAATTCGGCGCCATTTTGCGCAAAGCTGATTTCCGGTGCCGGCCGATGAACTGGCAGCGGCCAAAGCCCGCAGCTTGAATGGGCTGGGATGGGCTGGGATGACAATTCCCGCCTGGAAGGCAGGTGAGCCTCCGGTTTTCATGGGAAGAACAGAATTTATGAAAATCACGTTAAAATCTCGCCACGAAATTGATCTGATGCGTGCCGCCGGCAGGGTGGTTCACGAAACCCTGCAGCGTTGCCGGGACATGGTGCGCCCCGGCGTGAGCACCGCCGAAATAGATGCCCTGGCCCTGCAAACATACACTGCAGCCGGCGCTTCCGGTCTGTTCAAAAATTATCCCACCTATAAGCCGGGCACCGGCTTTCCTGGTAATACGTGCATCAGCGTCAATGATGAAGTGGTGCATGGCATTCCAGGTTCACGCCTGCTCCAGGACGGCGATGTAGTAAGCGTGGATTGCGGGATTCGGCTCGGCGGCTGGTGCGGGGATTCCGCCATTACCGTCGGGGTCGGCAAGGTTAACCCCCGGCATGAAGATCTGATTCGAATTACGCAGGAAACCCTGGATCTGGCCATTGGCATGGTCCGGCCCGGCATTCGCTGGAGCGATGTGGCCCGGCAGATGCAGCGTCATGTGGAAAATGCAGGCTTTTCGTGCGTGCGCGAATTTGTGGGCCACGGCATCGGGCAGGTCATGCACGAAGAGCCGAAGATACCCAACTTTGTATCGGCGGAGTTTGAGCGTCGCGGCGATTTTTACCTGCAGGCGGGGATGACTCTGGCTGTCGAGCCGATGGTGATTGTCGGAGCCAGGGAAGTGGTGGTGCTGGATGACGGCTGGACCGTGGTTACCAAAGACGGCTCTTACGCGGCGCACATTGAACATACCATTGCCGTTACCGCCGCCGGCTGTGAGGTCTTGACAAAATCCTGATAACCGACGAAAATAATGGATTACGGTTTGCCTGCGGGTGTTTCAATCCAGGCGGACCCGTGCCGGATAAGGAAGCAACAGTGCCCAAAGAAGATGCCATACGACTGGAAGCAGTTGTCACCGAAGCATTGCCCAATGCCATGTTTCGCGTGAAGCTGGAGAACGGGCATATTCTGCTGGCCCATATTTCCGGCCGCATGAGGGTGAACTATATTCGGATTTTGCCGGGGGATAAAGTTACTGTGGAGATGTCCCCGTATGACCTGGCCCGCGGACGCATCGTTATGCGGAACTGATCGGGCGGGACCTCACTTGGCAAATGCCGGAGTTGGGTGTATACTTTTTGGTTTGCCTTGCGGGACGGCCGCCAGGCAGCAAGACGGGTGCCAAGTACCCGATGCGGACAGCAGCGGAGACATAAAATGAAAGTTCGTTCCAGCGTGAAGCGTATCTGTGAGCACTGTGTGGTGGTCCGCCGCAACGGTGTGTTGCGGGTGGTATGCAAGGCGGATCCCCGCCACAAGCAGCGTCAGGGTTGATTGATTCCAGGCCGTAGGAGCTATTATGCCGCGTATTTCCGGGGTGGATATTCCCCTTAACAAGCCGGTGCGAATTTCCCTGCGTTACATTTACGGCATTGGGCCGGTGAACGCCATGGAAATTCTCAAAGAAGCCAATATTGAACCGCAGAAGCGGGCCAAGGAGCTTTCTGAAGATGAGATAGCCCGCATCGTTAACATCATTGACCGGGGTTATGTAGTAGAGGGCGGTCTGCGGCGGCAGGTGCAGCAGAATATCAGCCGGCTTAAGGATATCCAAAGTTATCGCGGCTCGCGTCATCGCCGCAGCCTTCCCACGCGGGGGCAGCGTACACGATCCAATGCGCGAACGCGCAAGGGACCGCGCAAGACCGTGGCGGGCAAGAAGGGCGTCAAGGAACTTCATAGTTAATACCGGCCTGAATCAGTCCGGGCGATATCAATCTCGCCGGAGGATTCGGGCGGTTGCGTTTGAGGAATCGGCATGGCCAAAACAGGTAGAAAAAAAATTCGTAAGAATGTGGTCCGTGGTATCGCCCACATTAAAGCCAGTTATAACAACACCCAGGTTACCATTACCGATGTCAATGGCGAAACGCTGGCGTGGGATTCCGCCGGCACGGTGGGCTTTAAGGGGGCTCGTAAAAGCACCCCCTTTGCCGCCACCCGGGCTGCAGAAAATTGTGCGGCCAAAGCCCGTAAGTTCGGCATGCTGGAATTGGAAGTGCATGTCAATGGGCCGGGAAACGGTCGTGAATCGGCCATTACCGCCCTGCAGAACAGCGGCCTGAAAATTTCGTCGATACAGGACAATACCCCGTTGCCGCACAATGGGTGTCGGCCACCGAAAAAGCGGCGCGTGTAAGCATCGGAATTTCAGTACGGCCTGGCAGTTGAATGGATATGAAATAATGTTTTCCTGCGGAGAAAGATGCCCCGTTGGGCGATAATCCCGCAGTGATTTTTTTGGAGGCCATCATTATGCGATTACGTTGGCGCGGGCTTGAATTGCCCTCTAAAATGGATGTGGATCCCTTAATTGCCACAGACACGTATGCCAAGTTTGTTATTGAGCCGTTTGAACGCGGCCTGGGCACCACCATCGGAAATTCTCTGCGGCGCATATTGCTCAGCAGTCTGGAAGGCGCTGCTCCGGTGGCCGTGCGCATCGCCGGGGCCGATCATGAATTCGCCCAGATTCCCGGCGTGGTAGAGGATGTTACCGATATCATTCTCAATGTGAAAACCCTGGTCATATCGATGGATGCCGACGGACCCAAAACCCTTAGTGTCCGCAAGCAGGGTAAAGGCGTCGTCAAAGCCGGTGATCTGCAGGGCGATCCGTCGCTCAAGGTGTTTAACAAGGACCTGGTCCTTGCCACCCTCACTTCCGAAAGTACGGTCTTCGATATGGAACTGGAAATCCGCAAGGGACGCGGATTTATCACAGCCGTTGAAAACACCCCGGCGGAACAAATCGTCGGTTCCATCCCGGTAGACTCCATTTATTCACCTGTAACCCGCGTACGCTATAAAACTGAAGATACCCGCGTCGGGCAGAAAACCAATTACGACCGACTGCTGCTGGAAATCTGGACCAACGGCACCATCAATCCGGAAATAGCTCTGGTGGAAGCCGCCAAAATCATGCGTAAGCACCTCAACGCCCTGCTCATGCAGTTTGAATTGGGTTCCGAGATTGAAGCGCCAGCCGACGACACGGCGGACGGTCCGCCCGCTGTGCTCAATGCGGAACTGCTCGCCAAGCTGGTGTTGCCGGTCAGCGCTCTGGAGCTTTCGGTGCGTGCCGGAAATTGCCTGGAATCGGCTAAAATTCACACCTTGGGCGACTTGGTGCGCATGACCGATATTGACATGATGAAAGTCCGCAGTTTCGGAAAAACCAGTTTGCGCGAGATCAAGCGACGGTTGCAGGATTTCGGACTGTCTTTGGGCATGAACGTGCCCGAAGCCTCAGCCTCGACGACCGGCGCGGATGCTCAGACGGCCCAGACCGGCAGCCAGGCTGCACCGCAGGGTTAAGCCGTGCCGCCCACGGCCATCGGACATTTGGAGATTAAGCTGGGACGAGGTGCCTTGGTGCCCCTGACCCATACAATACAAAAAGGGAACTGTCATGCGTCATCTTGTTACCGGCCGTCGCCTTTCACGCACCGCCGCCCATCGCAAAGCCATGTTGCGTAACCTGGCCCAATCACTCTTCGAGCACGGCGAAGTGCGCACTACCCTGCCTAAAGCCAAGGAACTGCGGCGTTTTGTGGAACCCTTGATCACCCTGGCGAAAAAAAATACCCTTGCCGTCCGTCGTCTGGTGATCTCCCGGCTGCACGACCGTCTGATGGCCGATCCCAAGGACACGGATATGCTTCTGGATGACACCGTGGTACAAAAACTCTTCAAGGATATTGCCCCCAAATTCGCCGACCGGAACGGCGGCTACATCCGTGTGCTGAAAACCTCCGAATGGCGCATCGGCGACGCCGGGGATATCGCCATCGTGCAACTCGTCGGCATCGACAAAGTAGTGATTCCACCGGCGCCCAAGAAAAAGGCCTGAGATTCACTGATCTGTGGCGGCAGGCGGACAGTGTCCGCCACGGGCCAATGGCCCCAGCCGGCTGCGGGAGGGGCGTGCGTTTCCCGCCAGTGATAGTGGCAGGTTCGAGGAATCGTGCAGAACCACCCAGCCGACCGGACTGATTGGTTGCGGCCGTTGTCCAGACCCCTATTTGACATTCCCTGTGCGTATCCGTAGATTTGAATGGACCGCAGGCCCCCATCGTCTAGAGGCCCAGGACAGCAGATTCTCAGTCTGCATACACCGGTTCGAATCCGGTTGGGGGTAGTCGGGGGGATGAGCAGGTTGGCGTCTACTTGTGCCTGATCATGCAAAAACCCAATGTTTTCAAGGCTTTTCTTCGTGTCGTGCACTTGGCTGCGCGTTGATGCCTGCACTTGCTGCTGCGATTTTTGCTGCACTTCGTGCTGCGGATTTTGCTGCGGGTTGTAGCCGCCCTGAATCGCCTTGGCGAAATGGGCATCGGTAACCTGCAAATAGTGCTCTGCCGCTACCGCCTTACTGTTACCGATCCACGCGCACACGACATGCAGCGGAAAGCTTTCAGCCAACTCGGTCTGACGGCTGGCACGCATGTTGTGAAACGGCTTGGGCCACGTTTGCAGCCCGGCGCGGTGGACAATGCGGGTCATGTGCGTTCGCAGATTGCAGGTGCTCCCGCCTTGGTATCGTGTAATCACACGGGTCTCGCCTTCCTCGGCTTGCTCGAATACATCCAAAAGAGGCTGGCGCAACTCAGGGAACATGGGAATGAAACGGCATTCCTTGCCTGGAATGTGGGCCGTCTTGGGTGATGGTATGCGAATGCGGGAATGCTCGAAATCCACATCGATCCAACTCAGTGCCAAGGCTTCCGACGGTACGCGGATCCCGCCGTAACGCGACAGAGCGATCAACAGCCGCCATTGGGCATCCGGAGCCGCATCCATCAGTTTGTCAGCTTGTTCTCGAGTAATGAAGCGTTGGCGAGTTTTATTTGCCCGGACGGCGACAGCCAGATCAGCGAACGGGTTTGGCCCCGCCACCATGCCTCGCTTAATGCCCCAACGGAAAAGTTCACGACAGCGTCCAAGATGCCGGCGATAAGTTGCTTCGGCGAGTCCTTCCTCAATCATAAAAGCCCGGAACGCCTCGGCATCGGTAGCTCCAATGCCCTTGGCGTCTTGCTGCTCGTTGAAGAATTTCAACAGCCATCGTTTGAGTTGGTCAAAGTTCATCCGAGTATGCAGTTTCACGTCGCGTTTGGCGGCGATAAAGCTGTCCGCAAATTTGCCGAGGGTAAGAATGACCGCTGCTGCCCGAGGCACCGCCAAACCTGCGGCGGCAAGTCGGCCATGGAGGCTATCGTCAACGCCGCTAACCCAGTTTGCAGTTTCAAGGTCGGGGGCTACGTTCATGACTTTAGCCGTGATTAGCTTCTCAATTCGCAGATTGACACCCTCGGCGGAACGCCGATCCATGTGTCCCAGTCGAATACTTCGACGCCGACCGTTGGTGCCGATAGCAAAATCAATCCGCCAGGATTCACCGGTTTTGAAAAGGCTTGCCATGATGACTACTCCGTATTATTGGGCGCTTCAATGATACCGCTTATTGACTGAATAAGCCGTCTGTACGGAAACTGCGTTGCTCGTTAATTGCGATGAACGGAGATTGTTCTAAGCCTCGCAACAAAGGCATCCAGTTCTTCTTGTTCAATTCGCGTACTGCGCAAGCCGATGTGGACAGCATGAATCTGGCCTTCTGAAATCAATTGCCACATCTTGCGCGTGCTGATGCCAAGGCGTTGGGCGGCTTCCGGCACGGTCAACAATTGGGCATGCTGCCTTGCCTCACTGATCGTCTTCATAGTCGTGTCCTCTCAATAGGGGTTCCTGCTTCATGGTGCTTATGATAGCATAGTGGTATAATTAAAGTCAATGCAGTCATTCGTGGTGATTGCCTTGCAGTTTTTCTTGTCTTGGCATAACGTATTGAAATTATGGCAAAGCAAAACAAACCATCGAAACCTTCAAAGCCAACGGAGTTTACCCGTAAGCCGCTGACGATGCAGCGAACCTATCGTTTCAACACGCAGCTTTTTGAGTCTTTTGAGGAGGATTGCGCCCGGCATCTGGCCAATCCCAAGCTGGTGCTGGAAGCTCTCATTCTCCATTGGCTGGAACAGGGTGCTGACACCCGCGGCAGTATCGCCATGCGGCATCGGGAACGCTTCGGCAATGTCACGGGTGAATAAGTCAGGCTTGAATTCCGATGAGTTCAAAACGCTCCTCGCTTCTTTTTATCAAAACGGGTGATTTTCGCGGCTACATAACTCATCCGCACAATATGCTCTTTAGGCACGATCATGGGCTTGTAGATGGTATTGTCAGCCCGCAGTTCCACCCGGCCATCCTGAAGGTCGTAAACACGCTTAAAAGTGCTTTCGCTGTCACGTTCGGGACTGAAACGCACATAGACCGCATCTCCGTCTTCGATGGGAGTGCTGGGAGAACATAAGCATAGTTCCCCCGGCGAGAAGGCCGGAACCATGGAGTCTCCGACAACCTCAAAGGCAAAGACCAATGGATCGTCTATACCCGTGCCCACCACGGAGACATAGTCGCGGCCAATGCCGTTATCTCCGTCCAATTCAGAATAATCCGCGGCATGGCCAGCCGGTGCTCTGTTGATTACCGGCGCTCTGCGGTCTAACGTTCCACGGTACTGTTCAATGCGTGATGCGCGCCATAGCCCATCAAGCTCTTCCACAGTTAAGCCAAACGCTTCGGCGATACGCCGATAGGTCCCCTGTTGCGGCAGGTTCTTCTGGGCTTCCAGCCGAGCCACATGTTCGCGCGCGATACCCACCTTTTCAGCAAGGTATTCTTGCTTCCAACCGGCCTTATGCCGTAACTCTTTGAGAATGTCACCAAACGCTGGCATAACACCTATATTAAACCATGAACTCACTATAAAAGTCAAGCAAGTGATACCATGAGTGATATTACGCTTGACACAGCTTTCCATTGTTCGTATTATGTTAGGTACTTGTTTGCCCTGTGGCAAGTGGACCTTTACTGGGGTTTAAGGCCATCTGTCCAAGGAATTATTGCGTTGCCTGCCATGACGAAAGGATTTTTTACCATGAAGTTGCAAGCCCCCACCCGTTTGTTCGCCTATGACCAGCCTGGCCTGAGAATCTGCCGGTTGTGTTTTGGATCACCGATTTCCCATCGCCAGGTACAACATAGTGTAGTGTCCCGTAAATAACTTGACATATAGATGCTGGCATGGTATGCTTTGTTCATGGCAAATTATGCATCATCGGCGCTTATATGTGATCGCAACCAGCGGATGCGGCTGAAGCATCTGGAATCCAGCGGAGCCACACCGCAGAAGATCGCGTTGCGGGCACGAATCATCTTACGGGCAGCCGATGGGCAGGCCAACTTGGCCATTGCGCGAGAGCTGGGAATCAGCCGGCCTACGGTGTTGTTGTGGCGAAAGCGTTTCGCGGCCGAGGGTGTGCGTGGCATCATGCATGATGCCACGCGTCCTGGGCGTCGGAAGACCCTTTCACCTGAGAAGGTTCAGGCGGTGATCGAGGCGACGTTACACACGCAGCCGCCGGGCCAGACGCATTGGAGCATCCGGGAGATGGCGAAAGCCCAGGGGCTTTCGCGTATGGCCGTGCAGCGGATTTGGAAGCGTCACCGGTTGCAGCCGCACCGCGTGGAAACGTTCAAGCTCTCACGGGATAAGCACTTCGTCGAAAAGCTCCGGGATGTGGTGGGCCTATACCTGAATCCTCCGGACAAGGCCCTGGTTCTCTCGGTGGATGAAAAGAGTCAGATTCAAGCATTGGATCGCACCCAGCCGGGATTACCGCTGAAAAAAGGGCGTTGTGGCACTATGACCCACGACTATAAGCGCCATGGCACCACCAGCTTGTTTGCTGCCCTTAACATGCTCGATGGAAGAGTCATCGGCCAATGCCTGCCGCGGCATCGTTCAAAGGAGTTCATTGAATTCCTCAACACCATCGACCAAAACACACCGCCGGAACTCGATTTGCATCTGATTGTGGATAACTATTCGACACACAAGAGTCCGCTTGTGAAGCGTTGGCTCAAGCGACACGCCCGCTTTCACCTGCATTTTATTCCTACCAGTTCATCATGGCTGAACATGGTCGAACGCTGGTTCCGGGAAATTACCGACAAGGCTATCCGTCGTGGGGCCTTCACAAGTGTGGACGCCCTGACGACCGCCATTCACCGATTCCTTGACGCCCACAACACCAACCCGAAAGTATTTACCTGGACCAAAGATGCCGACACAGTCTTGGCGAAAGTTGCCAAGTGTAAAGAAGCGTTAGGGACACTACAATAGTGATTACGTCGAAACGATCCATGATTTTCTGCCCACCCAGAGATTTGGCGTGGTGTGGTGGAACCGGCGTAGCGATGGCCGTCAGCATCGGGTTCTGGCCGTGCTGGAAGCTCTGGAAACATCCAAGATCGGAGTGCGAGTGCCGGATGTCTCGGCCAAGGTATTGGTACATGCCCTGATTGAACAGGAAGGACCGGCGGGTGATGACGGGCCGGTGGATGGATTTTTACTGCTGCTGGACCAGATTCGCGATGGCGGCAGCGAACCGGAAAAGCTGCCATCGTTGATATTCAGAATGCTGGGCCACCATATCCAAATGACCCGGTGTTTTCATGAAGGCCGCATTGGAAGTACACGTGGTTGGAGCAAGGTGTGTCTCAACTGAAGACCATACGAAAACTGGCCTGGCCGCTGGGACTGTTGAGTCTTTGGATCACACTGTCATTCCTGCTTGCAAATAGGCAGCTTGTGATCAACACTTCACCCAGTGTGGCACCGGGAATTTATCTGCGAGTGAATGAACGGCCTGCCGTAGGAGGGATTGTGGATTTCCGGATACCGGCCAGAGCATGGCCGTATATCCCAAAGTGCACAGGCCGCGCCGGTCGGCACTGGTACATTCTCAAGCCCATCGCCGCCGGCCCCGGCGATACGGTCAACACCATGGGCCGCTGGCTTTACATCAACGGCCGGAAGATAGCACCCATTTACACCCACGACGAAAAAGGCTGGTTGCTGCCGCGCTGGCGGGCGGATTGTGTGCTTGGGCCAAATGAATATTTCGTGTATTCCGGCCGCATCTGGAACAGTTTTGACAGTCGATACTACGGCCCAATTCGTCTGCACCAGATCGCCGCGGTGCGCGTGCCGTTGCTAACGTGGTAACATCGGGGGTGGGCCGGCATTCGCGTTTCGGGTGATGGCCGACGGATTGGCAAGAATAGAATTATGCCAGGAGAAACCAATGTTTGTGAAAACGTCGCTTAAGTGGTTGGAACCGGAAGATCGAATGCTTGCGCTGACATATGACGACGGTCCTGGACAAATAGAAGCTGAACCTGGGGTCCCTGGACCGCGCACCTTGGAACTGGCAACGTATCTTCATGAAATGAATGTTCGCGCCACGTTCTTTGTAATTGGGAAGCACGCGGCAGCACACGGCAAAGTGCTTGAAGAATTGGCGAGGCAAGGCCATTTGATTGGAAATCATACCTACAATCACCCTGCGGGTGATGCATCCGGTTGGTCTGGCAACCAAGTTGACCAAATTTCCGAGATCAAGTGCACCCATGAAATCATCAAACCATATGTCAGGGGGAAATTCTTCTTCCGATCACCAGGCGGAACCGGATGGCCTCTAAAAAGCCGCACGTGGTGGATACACTCAATCAGGATGCCGATTTGCGTCAGTATATCGGGCCAGTGGGCTGGAATATTGAGAGCCAGGATTGGACCTGCTGGCGGGATGGGGACAGCGCTGAAAAAGCGGTTGCTCACATTCAGAAGCAAATCGT
>JAJZNX010000107.1 GCA_021852275.1 Planctomycetota bacterium
CACTTACCGCCGCCGGGGCCTCTTTTGCCGGGTCCAACTGGAAGAGTTCGGCCCGCAAGGCACTATCCATCCGCACGAACAAACCTTCAGCGGCCCCAAGGAAGACCGTTTACTGCTGATGCGGGCTACGGCGGCGAACCTTTCGCCGGTATTCGGCCTCTTTGATGATGCCGCCAATGACGTTACCAAAACTCTTTTTGCCGCCATTGAAAATTGTTCACCGATGGCCACCGCCACCCTGCCCACGCAGGATGGTGCCGACACCGTACTTTCAGAACTCTGGGCTGTAACAGACGATACGGTCATTACCGCGGTCCGCCAGTTGTTACGCCATAAGCATCTGTACATTGCCGACGGCCATCATCGCTACAGCACGTGCCTGACCTATCGCCGGGAACTCTCTGGTCAGGCCGGCGGCCACCTGCCCCCCAATCATCCGGCCAATTATGCCCTGTTTGTGCTCATCGCCATGCAGGATCCCGGCTTGATCGTGCTGCCCACCCACCGGGTGGTGGCCAACCTGAAGGGATTTTCTCTGACCAAATTTCTGGCGGCGGCCGGCTTCATGCTCAAGGCTTTGCCGATACGTTTTGGAAAAGACCAACTCGCCGACCTGGAAAAGAAACTGCCCGGATATGGCCCGCACGCCATGGGCATTTATGATCCCCATGCCCAAGAAGCCATGGTCGTACTCCCCACCTCTGCTGATCCGCTGGCTCAATTTCCCAAGGATCCTCAATTAGCTGATAAATCCTCGGCCTGGAGACAACTGGATGTGGCCATTTTGCAGCATCTGGTTTTTGATAAAATTGTGGCTCCCACATTTGCCCAAGGCACAACCCTCCAATGGGCGTTTCCACACGAAGCTCCTGAAGTTGCTCAGTTGTGCGATTCGGGCCACTTTCAGGCCGGCTTTTTATTGCAGCCCACACCGCTGGCGGCGGTGCGGGAACTTTGCACCGCCGGCGAACTTATGCCCCAGAAAAGTACGTTCTTTTATCCGAAGCTGGCTACCGGTATGGTGCTTAATCTGCTGGATAAATCTTAAATACCCACGCGCAACATGTCGCTGCAAAACAACCGCGGCGGCCCTGCACCTGCGACCGCCCGACGCCGGACAACAAAATTGTTCCGGCCACGTTAATCAAGAACAGGACCGGGCGGAAGGCTTGGCCGGCCCAGGATGGTGATGACGGATGAACATCATGACGATTGCGGCAATTGAGATTCATTTTCTCGGTCAGCACGACGTGGCCTGGTGGGCACTGGTGGTGTTGGTGTTGGGAACCGCTTTGATTGGTTACGGGATTTCCCAACTACGCAGGTCTGTGCGTAAGGGACACACCGGCGACAGGCAGGATGCTGGGAAAAACTCGCTCATCAGTCTGGCGGCGGGGGTCGCTGCAATTATCTTCGCAATAGCGGCCGTCCTTTTGCCCAAGATGAGCTCAGTACCCGTAGCGCTGATTTTTACCACAGCAACCGTGGGTCTTACCATCTGGCTTTTTTACAAGTCTGTTTTCGGCTATCTGGGCAAATCGCAGATAGGTATTCTTTTTGCACTGCGCCTGGTCGCCGCCATTTTTTTACTGCTCATGTTGTTTCAACCTGTGTTGGCATTGGTCCAGCGTCCCCACCACATCGGCACATTGGGCGTGGTGATTGACGCTTCCGGTTCCATGAGCGTCAACGACGCCCCCAACCAGCCCAGCCGTTATTTGCAAAGCACCCTGGGTGCTAAAATGCTGATCAAAGATCTGCGAGATCAGTTTCACATCCTGTGCTTTGCCTATGATGGCAAACATAATGGTCCTCTTGCTTCACCACGGGAATGGAACCGCATTGCACCCGACGGCACCGTGACCGATCTTCCTGCGGCTATTAAAATGGCCACGAATTCCGGCGCCACCGCTGTGGTGCTCTTCAGCGACGGCATACAAAACGGGCCAGGCAAAATCGGTTCACTGCGACACCTGGGTGCGCCGGTTTACACGGTACGCGTTGGCAGCATATCGGCTAAAGCGACAGGCGTACCCCAAATTGAAATTGTCCGCATTGAAGGTCCACAAACCGCACCGGTGGATACCCAGGTCACGCTGACCGCCGTCATACGTTCTACCTCACTTAGCGATCGCACGGTTCGCGTTTTTCTGGATCACAACCAGAAGCCATTGCAGTCACATCGACTGGTCCTGCATTCCGGCCGTGCCCCCCAAAGCGTAAAGCTTGAGTTTACACCTCACCACGTGGGCCGGCTGGTGCTGCACGTACGCATACCCGTGTTGCCCGAGGAACGGTCCTCCGCCGGCAATACGCAGGAATTTCCCATGCTGATAACCAATCCCAAAATTCAGATGCTGTACATTGAAGGCCGAGTGCGGCCGGAAGTAGGCCCCTTGTACAACGATCTGGCCATGAATCCAAACATCAGCCTGGTGAGCCTGATCCGCACGCGCCCGGGATATTTTATGATTCGCGGCAGCGAGGCTGGAAAGCCTCTTACCGGCCTGCCGACCACCCTGAAACAATGGGAACGTTTCAAAGTCATTATGCTCGGCGATGTCAGCGCGGACTTTCTTTCACCACAACAGCAGTCTGATCTGAAACAGGCAGTGCAGCATGGAGCAGGATTTATCATGATCGGCGGCCAGCGAAATTTCTCCGTCGGCGGCTGGGGAGAATCCAGGCTGGCACCGGTATTCCCGGTTCATCTGCAAATGACCACGCCGTCGCAGCTATCGGCGGCTTTCATTCCTCAATTGACAGCCTTCGGTGCAGCGAGTCCGATTTTACAGGGCATTGCGGGATGGTTTACGCAGCCCGACGGCAAGCCCGCCCCCCAGCGACTGCCGGATCTGGAAGGTTGCGTGGCTTTTGCCGGCCCCAAAGCCGGGGCTACCGTGCTGCTTACAGATCCGGCGGCCAACGTAAACGGCAAACCCGCCATCGTCCTGGCGGTGCAACATTATGGCAAGGGTCGCAGCGCCGCTTTCGCCGGGGACACAACTTATCGCTGGCGGCTTATTCTGCGCACGCTGGGAGCCAAATCACCTTATCAGCGATTTTGGGGCCAACTGGTGGAATGGCTGGCCGGCCAGTCCAAGACCAAAACTTCCAATGGGCCATCCGTCACCGCCATGATCCGTAAACAGCGATATCAGTCGAGCGAGTCCGTGCGATTGCGCGTGGCTGTAACGGATATGCACGGCCAATCCACACGCTATGCCGATGTACACGCCCTGATCACTGATGCTGCCGGCAAAACCCGCACCGTTCGCTTGCACGCCGAAGCCCGCCAACCGGGAATGTACAAACGCCGTATCATGCCCCACGGACTTGGCAAATATCACGTGGTCTTTACCGCCGACATGCACGGCCACACCCTGGGCCAGGATACCAGCGATTTTTACGTCATTTCACCGAGCGGTGAAATGGATAAACTCGCCGCGGAGCCAGCCATTTTGCAGCGTATCGCCCGGCTTACAGGCGGCAGCTATGCCGAACTGGCCGGCATTAATGCTTTGGCCCGGAGAATTCAAGCTGCTCAGCCCAGGGAATCAAAAATTCAGCGAACAGCATATCCTTTGTATAACAATAAAGTATTTTTTCTGTTGTTTATTGCGGCCCTTTCCTGCGAATGGTTTTTGCGGCGGAAATGGCAGTTGCAGTAGCCCAAGCATAGTCGCACTATATCGCGTATGAACCCAAGCCGCCAGACTCTTCATGGTCGCAGCCAGCATCGCAGGTTTTCAAATTGGCGGTGCACCCGGCGAAGGCGGTGCCGAACCGGCTTGTTCCAGCAGTTGACGTATGGAAAGTTTCAGTATCGGATGCCGTAAATCCGGCACCAGTTCGGCCAGGGGTATCAGCACAAACATTCTTTCCGCCAGGCGCGGGTGCGGAATCGTCAGGCCCGGCTGATTGCATACCACTTGATCAAACAAAAGGATATCCAGATCCATCACGCGCGGACCATGACGCACCTCACGGCCACGGTTGCGCCCCATCGCACCTTCGATGGACAACAGCCCCAGGAGCAGTTGCGCCGGTTCCATCTCCGTGCTCATTTCCACCACCGCGTTGAGATAATCGCTCTGCCCTGGCGGTCCACCGACAGGCTTGGTTGGGATAACGCTCGATTGCCTGGCCACCAGTGTCTGCGCAAGCAACCCCATGCGGCGGATGGCCCCGTTGATATTCGCTTCTCGATCGCCGAGATTACTGCCCAACCCGATATAAACAACGTGGTTCGGCATGGCTTAAGATTTCCGAAGTTCCGGCGGCGACGATGCACCCACCTGGCGCTGTTTGCTATTCGCCGTGAAAATCACGTACATCAGCAGCACCGAACCCCATAGTGATACACCGATGGTTAAGAGCCAGCGGTGCCCACTGGGACCGAACACCTTGCCGATGTCCGTGGTTAAAAACATCAGGAAAGCCGCCGCCGCCAAAGCCAGGGCCGCCAGCCGCCGCTTCCTGTATGGCTGCGCCGGATCGCTAAGCACCATGGCCACGGCCATCAGGGTAAAGATGAGCGACACATAATGCGGAACCCAGGTGCGCGGCGAAGCCCAGAGCATGAATGCCGCCACCGCGCCAATTTGCAGCACGTAATCACGGCTGCGGGCGTTTGAAACCCGTGTTCGCATCCAGATCAAACCAACAACGCCCACCACCACCAGAATGCCCCGAATCAACCAGTCGCTGACATTGCGCGGCAGGTTCCATACGTTAACATATTGCGGCAATGGGTGGCCGGTGTGTTTGTTGTACATAAATGCCGGCACATGCCGGAACAACCGTGAAAGAAAACTTGGCACCGACTGGCCGACATAGTATTCCACCCGGCCATGTTCCACGTATGGTAAAATCATAATGTGAACCCATTGGTTCAGCCAAAGCATATTCTGATGCCAGCCAAAGGCCAGAGCGGGCACGGCCAGCAGCCATACGCCCATGCCTACCAGCACCCCTAGCGACGCTAAAAAACGCCTTTGCCACAGCAGGTATAGCAGAAAAATAATCGGCGTTACCTTGATGCATATTGCCAGCGCCACCAGCAACCCGCCCAGAGTCTGCCCGTACCAACGGTTGTTCTGAATCAGGTACAGGCCCGCCGTAAGCGGTAAAAGCATCAGCAGATTGGTTTGTCCCTCCTGCATGTCGCCCAGCACCGGCCACAACCAGACCGCCAATACCAGCAGCAGCGCCAGGATCGATGGATCCACCCCGGTACGCCGGATCATTTTAAGAGCCAGAAGAAATATTCCTGAGGCCAAAAAGAATTTGCAGCACACCCAGACAAACTGGGCATTCGCCGGAGATATCCAGGTCAAAGGAGCGAAAACCAGCAGCGTGACCGGCGGCGTGGGAAAGCTATCCGAAACGTAGTTGACGTGCTGATGCAGAAATTGCGGTACTTCCGTCATCCAACGGTCAAAATCATTGACTTGATGCGTGCTGTGCGTACGCTCTTTTTTGAGCTGTCGCTGGCGGGCCTGAATGGCCGCTACCACTGTGATGGCTATGGCAATGCCCACCACAATCCACGCCACCATGCGTCGGATGTCCCGGGTTGAATTGTCTGCCATGTTGCTGGATGGAGGGTTGGCCACTTACACAATCTCCTGTGTGCACAATCTAACGCATGCTCGCCCATTTTAATGCCCCGATACGCAGCACGGCCTGGCGAATGCGGTTTTCGTCTACCGTAAGTGCCATTCGTAAATAGCCTTCGCCGGCAGGACCGAACCCCGCCCCCGGTACAGTGACAACGTGCGCTTCGTCAAGCAAACGTGCGCATAAATCCATGGATGGCAACCCACCCGGTGTGTTCACCCAGCAAAAGAAACCTGCCATCGGCTTGCGAAATTTCCAGCCCAGGCTGCCCAGCCCGCTGTGCAGCGCATCGCGGCGGGCGCGATAAACGGCCATCTGCTTTTTAACGTCTGGATGGTCATAATGTTCCAGTGCGGCCGCCCCTGCTACCTGAATGGCGTTAAACTGGCCGGAATCGACGTTGCCTTTCACCTGGCCCAGGGCTGCAACAATGGCCGCATTGCCCGTGGCCCAGCCGATGCGCCATCCGGTCATATTGAAGCTTTTGGAAAGTGAATGAAATTCAATGGCCACCTCTGCCGCCCCCGGAACTTCCAGAATGCTTCCTGGAGCTTGCTCAAAATATACCTCCCCATAAGCCAGATCATTGGCAATCACCCAGTTGTATTGGCGCGCCATTTCCACCGCCCGGCGGTAAAATTCGACTGGAGCCGTGGCCGCGGTCGGATTGTTGGGATAATTCAACCACAGCAATTTCGCCCGCCGGCGAATGTCTTCCGGTATGGCCTGTAAATCCGGCAGAAAGTTATTCGATTCCAACAACGGCATAGTAAAAACCCGTCCACCGGCAAACGTCGTCCCGGTGGCATAGACCGGATATCCAGGCTGCGGTACCAGCACCACATCACCAGGGTTTATCACCGCCAGCGGCAAATGCGCAATGCCGTCCTTGGAACCGATTGTGGTAATTAGCTCCCGATCCGCATCCACGGACACGCCAAAACGCCGCAGCATAAAAGCCGCAGCGGCAGCCCGAAATGCCGGCACACCCTCATCAAACGGGTAACGGTGATTTTTCGGATCGTAAATAGCCTTGGCCATCTCATCAATGATAAACCGATGCGTCGGCAAATCCGGATCACCCACCCCCAGGTTAATCACATCCTTGCCCGCAGCCAGCAAATTCCGCTTTTTTTTGTCAATTTCAAGAAAGATGTAGGGTGGTAACTGGGCCAGCCGTTCTGATTTGGTAAAAGCCATGCTTATGTTCCGCAAGAAAACCAGTCGGTCTGCAACGGAAACACCCCGTCGACAGCCGTCCCATCTTGAGCTTGGTGAGTTTACGCCAAGCCCTTGCCGCGGTAAAGCGTTGCTACGCGTTTGGTAACCAAAGTGAAAATGTCATCTCTGGCGCGATACAACGGGACCGCTAAATCAAACGTAGGAATGAGGCCGTTGGGGGCGTCGTCCTGATGAAAACATCCGGTAGTTCTCACACGTTGCCGTTTTTGCAGCGCTGGACCACAGGTCACCGCTCAGTTCGGACAACACTGGCCCGCCGCACTTTGTATTCGCATCTGTTTTTTCGAATTAGGGTCGCCTGACTCTGCATCTTTGCCCGCAGAGGGACCGCGCAAAAATAAATTCGTGTTTTACGGCGCAGAAATTTTGGCCGCCAGCGAGGCGTGAGTGAGGCGCATACCCCGGCAGTGGGTCTGAAACGAGCGAACAACGAAGCTGGAGGCCAAAAGGGCCAGCCGGAAAGTGCGAAGTTATTTTTGCCCGGTTCCAGAGAACAATCATGGCGCTGATTCTCGGGTGCTGCGTTCCACCACCTGGCGCAGATATTCACGAAAAGTGGGTATCCGCTCTTTAGCCCAGGCATACTCAATAGTCTCCACAAGATGCAGGTTAACGCGCCGCAGTTCCTCCAGCGATTTGGCATCCTCCGAGCCTTGCGGAGCGTGCAGATGGCGGTCGTGAGCATCGGCGCGAAAGAAATACCCGGTACCATCCGGGGACTCCTCCAGCACCAGCTTCATGTGCGGATAGGTACGATGGCCCAGACGCAACACGTAAGAGGTACGGTTATTTTGCAAATGGGTTTCGAACCATTGCGGCTGAACCTGTGCATCGTCGGACACTGCATAAAGCGGCGCTATACGCTGCGTTACTGTGGGCGGAACCGAAGCGTCCTTATAAGCGTGATCCAGAAATATTTTAACCGCTTGGCGTAATTGAACGACGGTGGGCAGTAACGGGGGCATCCTGGCAACTCCAGCGGCAAACCAAACATTCGCATTTGCCAATATTAACCCCATTGGGCGACAGCGAGCGTGGCTTGCCAAGGATTATTATAGCAGCACTCATATTTTTCAAACTCCCGTCATCTGGTCGATACTTTTATTATTAGCACTTAATGGACGTTTTTGAGCTATAATTCCAACGTCCGGCATGTGCGATATCTTCCCCGACAGGCGGGGAGTGATTGGATCGGCGGGACAAGTAGTTTTGGCGGAATGGCTTCGATGGCACAGACGGTTTTAATTATTGACGATGATCGCGACATTAATGAGATGCTCGGTCGACTGGCGCAAATGGCGGGTTGGGAATATCTCAAAGCAGAAACCGGAACCGACGGCTTGAAACTTGCTCGAAGCCAGCATCCAGATGTCGTGATACTGGATATGATGCTGCCGGATGTGGATGGCTACTCGATATGCCGGGAGTTGACCTGTAACCGCAGCACCAGCAATATTCCCGTGATTATGCTTTCCTGCATGTGTCAGCCGGCCGACGCCCTGGAGGCGGCGTTCTGCGGCGCATGCCGGCATTTAGCCAAGCCGTTTAGTCCAGAAGTCGTTTTGACCAATATGCGCGAAGCGGTAAATTCCAATCGATCTTCCTTAGCTCCGTCGCTGTCGGGCCATTTCGATCTGGCGGCAACAGAGTCCGTCAAGTCGCTCTCGGCCATCAGCCAGATGATTCGCGATATTTCCGCACGAACACCCTTGCACGATAATGAGATTGAGGCCTTGCGAAAGGCCTTTTTTTATTTGGCAAAATGGTTTATTCCCATGGATAGTCCAGCCGTAGCACTAGCTCGTACGCCCTTGAGCGTGGATTACCAGATTCGCCTGCCAAGCTCTGGAACTGCAGCCACTGCGGAGCCGGATTGCGGCGTACATTGGTTGTTTAGCCAAACACCTGCCGACCTGTTGACTGGCGTAAACACCGCAGAGCGCCCCCGGGGCAGACTCTTCCGCCTGCCCACGCGCCAGCGAAGGGATAAGAGCCCCAAAGAATCTGCGGCTTGCCGTCACTGGAAGGAATTCATGTCGCTGGGAGGATTTACGCTGGTTGAATACCGGAAGGAAGCCGGACTGGTACACTTGGTGAAGCGATTTCGCCCCGCCGGCCTGATGGTTCCGGTGGACGGCACCGTTTTACCAGTAAGTTCAATCGCAACCCCCCAAATGAAGGGCTAGAAATCCAAGTTTGCAACCTGTGCCGCCTTCGGCACGTCTGTTTATCCCCTCGGCAAGATCGCGATGCGATCGGCGCAGGCCCTTGGGCAATCAGCTCAACATAAACTCCAAACTGACAAGAGGCACGTTAGGAACCGCGCAAAAATAAATTCGTGTTTTATGGCGCAGAAATTTTGGCCGCCGGCGAGGCGTGAGCGAGACGCATACCCCGGCAGTGGGTCTGAAACGAGCGAACAACGAAGCTGGCGGTCAAAA
Organism: Planctomycetota bacterium; assembly: GCA_021852275.1. Lineage (GTDB taxonomy): Bacteria > Planctomycetota > Phycisphaerae > WQYP01 > WQYP01 > JABEVA01. The sequence continues at coordinate 9,306 of JAJZNX010000107.1, forward strand.
GGGCCAGCCGGAAAGTGCGAAGTTATTTTTGCCCGGTTCCTTACTGGAATGGCTGCCATAAAGGCTTTGTGCGCCCACAATGGTGGTCGCAGGCTCTGCGGTATCGGTTAATTCCCTACGCGCGATTACGGAAATAGTCCTACACCCGGACAAGCAAACTGCCCGATGTCCACCCGACCCTGTCATGTCGATAATATTGGGTGCAGAGTCGGGAATTCCCGCTTGGCGCTTGGTATTTAACTTGGTGAAAGGCGATCATTTGGATAAAAATATAACTGCTAATGGCAATGGTTCCAGTAAGGTTAAGCCCGTACCCTCATTGTGTACGGAATACCTGGGCTTAGCCTTAAAATCGCCCTTGCTGGTCGGAGCCTCTCCCTTGACGCGAGACACCAGTTTTGTACGTCGGCTGGAGAATGCGGGCATAGGAGCCATCGTCATGCATTCTCTGTTTGAAGAAGATATGCCGCGCGAACCGATGGACGCTTTCGCACCGCCTGTTACCAACGAAGATTTCCCCGAACATTGCTGGACCCGCCCAACCCAGCAGGGACACCCCGGCACCTACCTGGAAACATTGGCCTATATCAAAAGCATCATAGCCATTCCCGTGATTGCATCACTGAACTGTCGCACGCTTGATGGCTGGGTACAACTGGCTCGCCGCGTGGCGGATCATGGGGCAGATGCCTTGGAACTCAACATATTTTTAATGGCCATGAATCCTAAACAAACCGGCGCGGAAATGGAACGGCAATTGCTCGAAACAGCACATCGCGTGCGTGATGCGGTCAAGATTCCTCTGGCCATTAAGTTAAATCCGTATCTTTCCTCCCTGCCGAACATGGTGTATCAGTTGGAACGGGTCGGCATCAATGGAGTGGTGCTGTTCAATCGCTTTTTTCAGCTTGGTCCTGCGACCACCATAGAGCGGGAAATGTTCCGCACCAGTTCCCCACACCGCGCCGATCTGGCGATGCGCCTGGACTGGCTGGCTGTTTTGTCACCATGGACGAAGCTGTCTCTGGCCATTACCGGCGGTATCCATGGTTCCACGGATGTGGTACGTGCCATTATGGCCGGTGCGGATGTAGCTCAAATGACCACGTCGCTGCTGGAAAATGGGCCGGACTATGCCCAACCGGTTTTAGCGGAAATTGCCATGTGGCTGCAAAACCACAATATTGGATCCATCAACGAGCTGCGAGATGTCGCCAATATGGCTACCGTGGCCGATCCGCAGAATACCGTACGCCGCGAATATCGCAACGCAATTGCGGCTGCGGCCATGCGGTTTACCGCGGAACATCGCTATTGAAGCTGCAGGATGACACAGGTGAAACATGCGTCTGCACAAAAATTGCTTTTTCGGCGACGGCGCATGCCCTTAGCCGCCAGAGACGTTCAGGTATTCGATCCGGCAGGCTGCACAGGAGATAATGCCATGAGTCACAATCGCTTGGTAGATCGGCGGCGATCCGGAACGGTAGAGGCGGCCGGACCGGAACAAAATACCCCCAGTCCTGCCGCGGCCATTCATCCCGACGCGCCCCCTGTCAATACCATAAATCCCAGGGGATGGAATCGCATTCTGGTAGCCGTGGATCCCGGGCCGTCTGCCCGCCAGGCCCTGGAGGTGGCCGTATCCATGGCCGATCGCCTTCATGCCCAGTTGGCCATGGTCTACGTGGTTGACTGCGCGGAAACGCAGCAGGCGCAGTTGCCGCGACTCACTCCTGCAATGTTGGGCAAACTGGCCGCGGATGGCAAACAATGGTGTGCCAACCTGGCCTCCGAAGTGCATGCCGCACAGGCATCGCAATTTGTACGTATCGGCGATCCGGCGGTGGAAATTCTGGCGGTAGCCAGAGAGTGGCAGGCGGAAATTATAGTGATGGGTAATCATGGCTTAACGCATACCGGGCGGTTCTTTCTCGGCAACACTGTGGAGACGGTCGTGCGTGACGCCGGCTGCCCCGTAATGACCGTTCCACCCGGGGTCAAATAGCCGGCACCGTGCGCTGGCTCTGATGGACTAACGCTACGTATCTTGGTGCCGGGACAGCCATCGCAGAATGGGTACATGCTGTAATTCCTCCATGGCCATCAGACGGGCGGATACACCGTAGGCAAGCAGGGCTACCAGCACGGTTACAGGCAAACGCACCCAGGCCCCGAGCAGTCGATGTTCCGGACTCAGCCAGGATAAGGCAGAGAGTCCCTTGTCCACACTTCCCGCCGCCAACAGCATGATACCTCCGCAAAATAACGCCTTGGCCAGCATCGTGCACAAAGAGGCCAGCCCCAGCCTGCCCAGCCTCCGGCGCAGAATAAATAGCAGAAGTCCGCATTGGCCTATCGCAGCCAGGCTGGTGCTCGCCGCCAGACCGCCCTCCTGCATAAACCACACCAGAGAAAGATTAAGCGTAAAATTCAGCGCCACCATGGCCACTGCCACGCGCATGGGAGTGCGGACATCACGCAGGGCGTAAAACACCCGCAGCAAAATCATTTGCAGTTCAAAAGCCCATATTCCAGCACAGAACCAGCGGGCCGCCCATACGGCGCGGGCCACATCCCCGGCCGTAACGCGCCCCCCAAAATAAATGGCAGTAATCAACAGCGGTGCGATCAGAATCATACCGATGGTCGTGGGCACGCTGATAAACAAGCTCTTGCGCAGGGCCTGTTGCAAAAGTCGCTTGAGCTCCGCAGTGTCACCCATGGCCGCCGCCGCCGACATTTTCGGAAACACCGCCGTAGCCGTGGCCACCCCAAACACGCCCACGGGCAGCAGGTAGATGCGCTGCGCCACGGAAAGCTTGCCCAATGCCCCCGCCAGCATGGGTACATGTACGTGCTGACCCAGAAACAGAAACACCATTTTTCCGCCATGTCCATCGGGCGAAAGCCACCACGCAATTTGTGAATCCATAAATGTGTTGAGTTGCACCGCAGAAAAACCAATGATCATCGGAAGCATGGGAACCAGCACATCGCGCAGGCCTGCGGCCCGCCAATTCCAGCTTGTGCCGATGCCCACTCCGACGCGACGCAGGCTCACCGCCATCAACATCACCTGCAGCATACCCGCCACCAGTACCGCCCCGGCCACCCAGAAAACACGTTGCGAAATCGGATACGCACTGGTAAACAGCCACACCGGCAGAGCGGCTCCCAGTATCATCAATATATTAACGATTACCGGGGCCAGGGACTGGGCGGCAAATCTTTCATGCGCGGACGCTACCGTGGCAAAAAACGCGGTTAAACAAATCAGCAGCGAATAAGGCAGCATTAAGGCAATCATGGCCGCGGCCAGACGATTCGCCGGTAACGTATGCGGTGAAAAAATCGCCGGCACCAGCACCGCATCGCCCAGGATGATGATGACGGCAAACATCATCACCAGCAGCGTGGCCACCACCCGGGCCAGAAGGTCGGCGGCGGGTTGCCCATGGTCACGACCAACACGCTTGTAAACCGGCAGAAACACTGCGTTCAAGGCCCCCTCGCCAAAAATACGGCGGAATAAATTGGGAAACTGAAACCCCATCCAGAAAGCCGACCAATCGGTTCCCACACCCAGGTAATAACTGCACGCTTTATCACGCAACAGACCAAAGACGCGCGAAACCAGCGTTAAACGCGACATCAAATTCGCATGACCTATGAAACTTTCACCTGGACGATTCGATGGCCGCGCCGTCGGGTCGGTAGGTGCCGGTCCGGCATCCCGCTGAGCCACTGATGAGGTTCTATCGTCGGGTGTTGCATTTGCCATCCTTGGCCCCTTTAACCCGCGGATGTTGTCCAATAGTTGCCGGGATTGCCGACGTTTGCCCCCGTTGGCGATCCCGGCCGCAATGTCGCGGTCAATTGACTCTTTATTTTCAGGCACGCAGCCTGCGGATCCTCTGCCCCAAGCACTGCAGAACACACCGCAACTGCCGTTACGCCGGCAGCGGTCACCGCCCCGATGTTCTCGGCGGTAATGCCTCCGATGGCCATGCACGCGATGGGCATTTCCGCCACTGCCGCCTGGGCATAAGCCGGACCCACCACATGGAGTTTAGGCTTGGTTGCCGTGGGAAACATCGGGCCAACACCGATGTAGCTGGCCCCATCGAGCACCGCCTGGCGGGCTTGCTCAATGGTTTCGGTGGATACACCGATGAAAAAATCGGCTCCGGTAATTTTGCGGGCGTCCGCGCAGGGTAGATCGCCTTGGCCCAGATGCACACCGTCCGCACCGGCCAGCACCGCAATATCGACGCGGTCATTGACAATGGCTAAAACCCCGGCCGCCCGGCACGCGGCTACTACCACCCGGGCGCGGTCCAGCAGGGCCGCATCAGCCCAACATTTTTCGCGAAGTTGCACACAGTCCACCCCGCCGGCAAGTATGGCCTCAAGAGTTTGCTGCCATGGATGACGGCAGAGAGACTCCGTCAGCAATACACACAGCCTTACCCCCGCCAGCCGTTGTTGCTGTTGTTGCCCCCCTGCTGCGCGCAACAGGCTCTGTTCGACGGTGTATCCGCGATAACGCATCGATTCAAGAGTTCTAGCAGCCCCCGGCCGCATGGTTTTGGCCAGTTCTTCCATCACCCGCAAGGCTTCCGCCAAACGCTTACCGGCGGCGGCTATCACCTCGGCAAGATTGCGCCGCTCCAATTCATCCACGGCCTTTATACCCGTACCAACATCGCCTATGACATCCCGGTAGATAAAACCATCGGCCAAACTCAAGGTTTTCAGAATCTCGGCGAGCTGATGGCGATCGGCCTTGATTTGGCTCGCCAGCGGCTGGCTGGCCAAGGCGAAGCGGGCATAATCCTCCAGCACGCGATAGGCTTCGCGGGCGCGATTGGCGTTGGCGTCAAACATGCGGGCAATCGATGCTTTCATGCGTACATTATAACCGAGAATGGCCGGTGATTCGCCTGGGCAATCCGGCCGGCAGCTCAATTACGTTTCCTCCGCGACCATGCCAACAGATCAGCGTTACGGCAGTGGTGGCGTCCTCAACAGCGGGGACACAACTTGTGGTGCGGGCTTCCAGCCTGCCCGGTCGCCCTTTCGTGAACGGTTACAATTACGTTTCCTCCGCGACCATGCCACCATGGCGTTGGGACCAGGGCCGAAATCTGGCCACGCCACGCTTGGTGGCCTTCACAAAGGCTACAAACTCCTGAATTTCTGGTATGGCCGCCAGTTCCACCGGTAACTCATCCATGGCCCGCACCAGCGGTACGGGTATAAAGGCCGTGGAT